>JBLNBJ010000112.1:0-12836 GCA_050259835.1 Ignavibacteria bacterium
ACCTACGCGCAGCAGGGCACCCCATCGGCCCGGCGAGCAACCCGTACGAGAGTCGAAGCGCCAAGTCACTTCGGTGTCGAGCCGAGGGTGGCGGGTGGTCGTCGACGCGTAGGTAAAGGAGGAGGCGGACGCCTTATCGACCTTGTCCGCCGGGGGACACGAAGCGGCGACGACCACCCGTCGCCCTCGGCGGGCCGAAGCCACTGGTGTTCCGACCGATTGTCGCTCGAATCAGTCCGCCGCCATCTTCTTCAACGCATAAAGCCGCTCGAGCGCCTCGCGCGGACTCAGCGAATCAGGATCGATGTCACGCAACGCGTCGACCGCAGGATGCGGCGGCGTCTCGGTGGCGATGGGCAATGAGGCGAACAGGTCGGGTTGCGGTCCCGCAGCCACTTCCTGATTCTCCAGCCGCGCCAGATGCCGCTTGGCGTCGCGCACCACGCTGCTCGGGATGCCGGCCAGCGCTGCCACTTGAATCCCGTAGCTTTGCGACGCAGGGCCTTCCTCAACGGCGTGCATGAACACGATCTTGTGCGCGTGCTCGACCGCGTCGAGATGGACGTTGGCGCACTCGGGGTAATCCTGCGAAAGGCGCGTCAGTTCGAAGTAGTGCGTGGCGAACAGCGTGTAGGCGCGGTTCCGTTCGATCAGGTGGCGCGCGATGGCGAAGGCGAGCGCCAAGCCGTCGAAGGTCGAGGTGCCGCGGCCGATTTCGTCCATCAGCACCAGCGAGCGGTCGGTGGCGCCGTGCAGGATCGCCGCGGCCTCGGTCATCTCGACCATGAAGGTGGACCGTCCCGAGGCGAGGTCGTCGGCGGCGCCGATGCGCGTGTAGATGGCGTCGAGCGGGCCGAGGCGGCAGCGCTTGGCCGGCACGAAGGCGCCGCAATGCGCGAGCAGGGCGATCAGCGCCGTCTGGCGCATGTAGGTCGACTTGCCGCCCATGTTCGGGCCGGTGACGAGCAGCAGCTTGCGCGTGGCGGCGAGCTTGACGTCGTTGGCGATGAAGTCGTCCACCTGTCGCTCGACGACCGCATGGCGGCCGCTCTCGATGTCGACGACCGGTTCGGCGCAGAACTCGGGTCGGACGTAGTCGTAGCGGATCGCGGCTTCGGCGAAGGCTGCGAGTCCGTCGGCCAGGGCCAATGCGCGTGCGATGCGCTGCAGTTCGGGAATGAAGGGTGCTAGTCGGTCCAACACTTCTTCGTAGAGACGCTTCTCCAGCGCCAGCGCGCGCTCGTTGGCCGACAGCGCCTTGTCCTCGAAGGCTTTCAGCTCGGGCGTGATGTAGCGTTCGGCGTTCTTCAGCGTCTGGCGCCGGCGGTAGTCGTCGGGCACCTTGTCGGTGTTGGCGTGCGTGACCTCGATGTAGAAGCCGTGCACCTTGTTGTACTCGACCTTGAGGCTGGCGATGCCGCTGCGTTCGCGCTCGCGGGCTTCGAGCTCCAGCAGGAAGGCGCCGCAGTTCGACTGCAGCGCGCGCAGTTCGTCGAGCTCGGTGTCGTAGCCCGGGGCGATGACGCCGCCTTCGCGCAGCATGGACGAGGGTTCGGCGGCGATGGCGCGCTCCAGCAGCGCCTGGCACTCGGGTGGCGCGGCGAGGTCGGCGACGATGCGGGCGAGCAGCTCGGCCTGCGGCTGGTCGAGGCTTGCCGCCAGCAATGGCAGGCCGGCGAGGGTATCGCGCAGCGAAGAGAGGTCGCGCGGCCGCGCATTACGCAACGCGATGCGCGCCGTGATGCGTTCGACGTCTGCTACCGGCTTGAGCACCGTGCGCAAGGGCGACAATCGCCCGGCATCGATCAGTTCGGCGATGGCAGCATGCCGCGCGGCGGCGGCGTGCCGGTCGGCGAGCGGATGGTGCAGGCAATGGCGCAACCAGCGCGAACCCATGCCGGTCAGGCAGGTGTCGAGCAGCGACAGCAGCGTCGGGGCGGGCTGGCCGCGCAGCGTTTCGGTGATCTCGAGGTTGCGGCGGGTAGCGGCATCCAGGCGCAGGTAGGCGCCTTCGTCCTCGGCGATCAGGCTCGTCACGTGCATCAGCGCCTGCATCTGCGTGGCGCGCGCGTAGCCGAGCAGGGCGCCGGCGGCGGCTACTGCCAGCGGGACGCTTTCAATGCCGAAGCCGGCGAGGTCGCGCGTTCCGAAGTGGGTGCAAAGATCGCGCTCGGCGGCTTCGGCGTCGAAGTGCCAATCGGGCAGGCGCTTCACGATGCCGGCGGCCGGCAAGTCGCGGCGCAGGCCGTCCGGCAGCAGCAGCTCGGCCGGACGCAATCGCTCGAGCTGTCCGCCGAGCGCCGCGAACGGCGCCTCGGTCAGGCGAAAATCGCCGCTGGCGAGGTTAAGCCAGGCGAGCCCGATGCGTTCGCGCTCGACCACCAGGGCGGCAAGCAGGCTGTCGGATTTTTCGTCGAGCAGGTTCGCGTCGGTCAGCGTGCCGGGCGTGACGATGCGCGCGACGGCGCGCTCGACCGGGCCTTTCGAAGCTGCCGGGTCGCCGATCTGCTCGCAGATCGCGACCGACTCACCGAGCTTGACGAGCTTTGCCAGATACTGCTCGACCGCATGATGCGGGACGCCGGCCATCGGGATCGGGCGGCCGGCCGACTGGCCGCGCGCGGTGAGGGTGATGTCGAGCAGGCGCGCGGCTTTCTCGGCGTCGTCGAAGAACAGCTCGTAGAAGTCGCCCATCCGGTAGAACAGCAGCTTGTCCGGATGCGTCGCCTTGAGGCGCAGGTACTGCTGCATCACCGGCGTATGGCCTTCGAAGCCGCCTTGGGCCGGTTTGGAGTCGCTGGGCTGGTTCAAGGCGTCGTCACGTCGGGCGGATGGAATGGCGACGCATTATGCCGCATTTTGACTGTCGCTCCGCCGCGGCGCGACGGCGACGCGCGTCATATGAGGATGGGATATAGTTCCGGCCGCGCGGGCCATCTGCGGCCCGGGACAGGAGCCGCCGTGTATGCGACCAAGGCCTTGCGATTGCCTCTCAACTTCGATGTCGCGCGCCTCGAGCAGGATCTCGATCGGATCGAGGCCGACGAGTGGGTGGACCACTTCAACACGGCGGCCTACGAGCGGCGCTGGAGCTGCGTGCCGCTGCGCTCGATCGGCGGACGCGCCGACCACATCGTGTCGACCGACGGCCCCGGCTACGAGGACACCCCAATCCTTGCGCGCTGTCCCTATTTCCGCGAAGTCATCGACAGCTTCCGCTGCGACAAGACCTCGGTGCGCCTGATGGCGCTGGAGGCTGGCGGCATCATCAAGGAACACGTCGACTTCGGCACCTGCTTCGAGGACGGCATCGTGCGCCTGCACGTGCCGATCCGCACGACGCCGGAAGTCGTCTTCATCGTCGAAGGTGAGGAAATCCATTTCGACGCCGGCGCGACCTGGTACTTGAACGCCGGGGCAAGGCACGGCGTGCGCAACGGCAGCGGCATCCGTCGCGTCCACCTGATGCTCGACTGCATCTCGAATGCGTGGCTGGAATCGATGCTCGGCGAGGCGGGCTTCGTCACGGAACCGCCGCCGAAGTATGGCGACCGCTCGATCACCGACGTGAACGTGGACAGCGTGATCGCTGCCCTGCGGGCCATGCAGACGACGGCCGGCGCTGCCATGGCCGATCGCCTCGCCCGGATCCGCGCCGACACATGAGCGATCCGCTCGCGCTGGAGGAACGCGCGCTGGCGCGCGGCACCGAGGTGGACCGCGCGTCCCTCGACACGCTGCGCGGCTGGTTCCCCGTGGCCGTTGCTACTGATCCGCCGGGCCTCTGGTGGCGCTTCCTCGGCGACCTTCGCTTCGAGGCTCCCTTTTTTCGCGAGACCTTGCGCCAGACACAACTGGAGCGGCTCTGCTGCCGCACCTCCTTCGACGCGCTCGATGAGCTGGGCGAGGCGCTGGAGCCGACGGCGCTGATTTTTCACGTGTCGCGCTGTGGGTCCACCCTGCTGTCGCAGCTTCTCGCCCTGCTGCCGCAATGCGCGGTCATCTCCGAGCCGCCCGTGATCGACTCCTTCCTGCGCTTCCACGCGGCAGCGGCGGGCGGTGCGGAGCGCACGCTGCGAGGCCTGGTCGCGGCCCTCGGTCAGAAGCGCTTCCCGCAAGAGCAGCGACTGTTCGTCAAGCTCGACAGCTGGCACATCCACGAGCTCTCATTGTTCCGGCGCGCCTTTCCGCGCACGCCGTTTATTTTCGTGTATCGGGAGCCGGCGGCGGTGATGGCCTCGCATCGCCGCCAGCGCGGCCCGCAGATGGTGCCGGGCGTGGTGACACCGGCCCGCCTCGGCATCGGCGCCCTGCGCGCCGCGGCCGGCGACCTCGATGCCTACTGCGCGCAGGTGCTGGAGGGCTTCATGAGCGCTGCGCTGGCGAGCGCCGACGATCTGGTGCTGCTCGACTACCGCGAGTTGCCGGAGGTCGTGTGGGCGCGGCTGTTGAAGGATTTCTCGCTCGATTGCGATGCGGCCCAGATGGACGTGCTGGAAGCCCGCGCACGTCGCCATTCCAAGGATCCGGCGCGCGGCTTTGCGGGCGATCCGCCCTCATCGCCAGCTACCGCAGACCTCGCGGCGGCCGACCGCCTGTACGCGGAACTCGGCCGCAAGCGCCTCCTCCAAATTGGCGGTGCGGCGGTTCGCTAGCTGCGCCAACGGGACCATGGCCGCAACCCGGGTGCGGGGCTGGTGTCAAACCGGCTTTCAACAACGGGGAATCGTGCCATGAAATCAAAGACTCGTATCCAAGCGCTTCTTGCTGCCCTGTTCATCACGACGGCCGCCGGTTGTGCGGGGTCGCGTACGCAGGAAAGCACCGGCCAATACTTCGACGACGCGGCGATCACCACGAAGGTGAAGACCGCCATCTTCAATGATCCCGACCTGAAGGCCAATGAGATCGCGGTCGAGACCTACAAGGGCGTCGTTCAGTTGAGCGGGTTCGTCGCGTCGCAATCCGAGGCCAATCGCGCCGTCGAGGTTGCGCGCAGCGTCGCCGGCGTCAAGAGCGTGAAGAACGACATCCACCTCAAGTAGGAAGGTTTTGAAATGAAGGCGATCACGAAGCTGCTGGCGACCGGAACGCTGGTGGCGGCAACGCTCGGACTCGCGGCCTGTGGCGGCATGTCGCCACAGGGCCGCGACACCGCGGTCGGCGCCGGCGTCGGTGCCGTCGGGGGTTCTGCGCTGACCAACGGCAGCACCCTCGGCACGCTGGGCGGAGCCGCCGTCGGCGGCTACATCGGCAACCAGTACGGCAAGGACAGGCGCTGACGGCGCAGCCGGCGCTCCGCGCCCGGTCACGCCTGCGTGCCTGGGCGCGGATTCCCGTGCGCCGCGCGTTAGCCGCGTTCCTCTGCCTCTTCGCAGTGGGCTGTGCGCCGGCGGTTCGCGTCAACGACACCGACGATGTGGCCCGCTTGATGGCGGACCACGCGCGGCTTTCGGCCGGGAACGCCGAGGACCAGCGGCGCGAGATGCGCGCCGCTGACGAAGGTCTCAGGCGCTCGCCCGGCGTGCGGGCGCACCTGCGGCTGGCGCTGGCCTCGCTACTGCCCGAAGCACGCCTGCGCGACGCGGCGCACACCGAGCGGCTGCTGCGCGAAGCGCGCGACCAGGCGCCGGCCGGATCTGCCAGTCGGGGCCTTGCCGAGGCGTTGATAGCCACGCAGGAGGAGTGCCGGCGATCGCGGCGTGACGACGAGCGGAAGATCGACCTTCTGTCGGCCCAGGTGCGCGAGGAGCGACGCCGGTCGGAGGAAGCCGCGCAGAAGATCGAAGCGCTGCGCGCGATCGAGCGCGAACTTCGTTCCCGCCGCGCGGTGCGGTAACGGCTACGCGGCGAGCTTCGACGTCTTGTGCTGGCCGATCAACTGCAGGAGTTGTGCGAAGACCTTGGGATTGCCGGCGACCACGTTGCCGGTCGTCATGTAGGCGTGCTCGCCCGCCAGGTCGCCGACGAGTCCGCCGGCTTCGGTGATCAGCAGCGTGCCGGCCGCCATGTCCCAGGGCGAAAGACCAAATTCCCAGAAGCCGTCGAGGCGCCCGGCCGCGACGTACGCCAAGTCGAGCGAGGCGGCGCCGGGGCGGCGCAGGCCGGCGCACTTCTGCGTCAGTTCGCGGAAGATGGCGAGGTAGGCTTCCGCGTGGTCGAACATGCGATAGGGGAAACCGGTGCCAATCAGCGCTTCGGCGAGTTTTGCGCGCGGGCTGACGCGGATGCGCTTGTCGTTGAGGAAGGCACCGGCGCCCTTGGTCGCCGTATACAGTTCATTGCGGTTGGGGTCGTAGACCACGGCGTGCGTCATGATGCCCTTGTGGGCGAGGCCGATGGAGACCGCATACTGCGGGAAGCCGTGGATGAAGTTGGTCGTGCCGTCGAGCGGATCGATGATCCACTGGTAGTCGGAGGCGCCCTTGGCGCCGGCGGTCGCGCCGGATTCCTCTGCTAAAATTTCGTGCTGCGGATAGGCTTCGCGCAGGATCTCGATGATGGCCGCCTCGGCAGCGCGGTCCACCTCCGTGACGTAGTCGCTTTGTTGCTTGACGCCGACTTTGAGGTGACCGACGTCCAGGCTGGCGCGGTTGATGATCTGGCCGGCACGGCGGGCTGCCTTGACGGCGATGTTGAGCATGGGGTGCATGGAACGGGACTGCGGATGGGCGCGCTGCGCGAAGGCCCGAATTCTAATATAAGGACACCTCCCCGGCATGGACGCATCCCCGCTCGATCGCATTCGCATCGTTCTCTCGCATACCAGCCACCCCGGCAACATCGGCGCCGCGGCGCGCGCGATGAAGACGATGGGCCTGTCGCGGCTGGTGCTGGTCAATCCGCATCACTTTCCCGATCCGCAGGCGGAGGCCATGGCGGCCGGCGCGACCGACGTGCTCGAGCGGGCGCAAATATGCTCCTCGCTCGAAGAGGCGCTGGCCGGCACCAGCTTTGCAACGGCGATGACGGCGCGGCGTCGCGGACTCGCGGTGGAGCCCTTGTGGGCACGCGAAGCGGCGGCCGAACTGGCCGTGTTGGCGCGCAATGCGGAAGTCGCGATCGTGTTCGGCAACGAGACCGCGGGCTTGTCCAACGAGGAGGTCTCGCTTTGCATGCGCTGGGCGAAGATTCCCTCCGATCCCGAATGGTCGTCGCTCAACCTGGCGCAGGCCGTGCAAGTGGTCTGCTACGAACTTCGCATGGCCGCGGTGGACGCCGGCGCGCCGCCCGCCATCACGGATGCCGGCCAGCCGGCAACGCACGAAGAGGTTGAAGGCCTGATGGGGCATCTGGAGCGCGCGGCCGTCGGTTCGGGTTTCCTCGACCCGGCGCAGCCGAAGCGGCTGATGCCCCGGATGCGCCGCCTGTTCTCGCGCGCCCGGCTGGAAAGGGAAGAAGTGGCGATCCTGCGGGGCATGTTGTCGGCGTTCGAGACGGGGCCTTACCGGAAACGCGACTAGCATGCCGGGCGATTGCGGCGGCCGCTAACTTGACTGCAAAGCTCGGGTTTCTTACTATTTCAATACTTTCTAATGGATTTCCCCTCATGGTTGCCCGGTTGAAGGAAGACATCGCCTGCGTATTCGAGCGCGACCCCGCGGCGCGCACGATCTGGGAGGTGTTGACCTGCTACCCGGGCCTGCATGCGCTGACGCTGCACCGGCTGGCGCACTGGCTCTGGCGCCACCGGCTGCGCTGGCTCGGGCGCTTCACGTCCCATTTCACGCGCTGGATCACCGGCATTGAAATCCATCCGGGCGCGACCATCGGTCGCCGGGTATTCATCGACCATGGCATGGGCGTGGTCATCGGCGAGACGGCCGAGATCGGCGACGAATGCACGCTGTACCACGGCGTCACCCTCGGCGGCACCTCGTGGAACAAGGGCAAGCGGCATCCGACCCTGGCGCGCGGCGTGGTGATCGGGGCCGGCGCCAAGGTGCTGGGCCCGATTGCCATCGGCGAAGGGGCGAAGATCGGCTCGAACGCGGTGGTCGTGCGCGAAGTGCCACCCGGCGCCACGGCGGTCGGCATCCCGGCCCGCATCGTGGAACCCGGCCGCGATGAAGTGCGCGCCGCCAAGGCGGAAAAGCTCGGCTTCTCCGCCTACGCGGTTACGCGCAACGAGGACGATCCGCTTTCGCAGGCGATCCACGGCCTGCTCGATCATGCCGTCGAAACGGATCGCCGCATCGAGATCCTGCTCAAGTACATCGAGCGGGCCGGGATTTCGGTGGAAGACGACGTTGCCACTGCGGACAAGTTCGATCCGAACTATCTTTCCAAGATAGTTGACTAGGGTTATTCGGATGGCTATAGTTGATCAAAACGGTCAGGTATTTACTGACCGCATTTTGACCAAGAAAGGGCATCAATCATGAGACTGACCACCAAAGGACGTTTCGCGGTGACCGCGATGATCGACCTGGCCTTGCGCCAGCACGAAGGTCCGGTCACGCTGGCCGGCATCGCGGATCGCCAGAACATTTCACTGTCGTATCTGGAGCAGTTGTTCGGCAAGCTGCGCCGCCAGCAACTCGTCGCCAGCGTGCGCGGCCCGGGCGGCGGCTACTGCCTGGCCAAGCCGATGAACGCGATTTCCGTCGCCGACATCATCCGCGCGGTCGACGAGCCGCTCGACGCCACCAATTGCGGCGGCAAGCGCAACTGCCATGACGAGAACCTCTGCATGACGCATCAGCTCTGGACCAACCTGAATGCGCGCATGTTCGAGTACCTGAGCTCGGTCAACCTGGCCGAACTCGTGCGCCAGCAGCGCCCCGAGGATGTGCCCGAACTGTCGGCCGAGCAGCGCCCGGCGCGGCGCAGCCGCCGCTCCATCCCGCTCACTGTCGCGGTCTGAGGCAGATAGCCCGCCGATGTTCGCACCCGCGTATCTCGACTACAACGCGACCACGCCTGTCCTGGATGCCGTCCGGGAGGCGATGCTGCCGTATTTCTCGCAGCGGTTCGGCAATGCGTCGAGCCGCCACGAGTACGGCCGCGCGGCGCGGGCGGGCGTAGATACGGCGCGCGAAAGAGTGGCGGCGGCCGTCGGCGCCCATCCGACCGAAGTGGTCTTCACCAGCGGCGGCTCGGAGGCGAACAATCTGTTCATCCGTGGCGCCGCCGCCTGCATGAAGCCGGGCGGAATAGCCATTTCGGCCATCGAGCACCCCTGCGTGCGCGAGCCCGCGCGCCTTTTGGCGCGGCGCGGCTGGTCGCTGCGCGAGGTGGCGGTCGATGGCGAAGGCCGTGTGCGCGAGGACGATTTCGCCGATGCGATGGCCGGTCAGCCGGGCCTGGTGTCGATCATGCTGGCGAACAACGAGACCGGCGTCATCCAGGATGTGGCCGCGCTGGCGCAGCGGGCACGTTCGAGCCGAGCCTGGTTTCACAGCGATGCCGTCCAGGCGCTGGGCAAGCTGCCGCTCGACTTCCGCCGCCTGAACGAAGCAGGCGTGCATGCACTGACGCTGTCCTCGCACAAGATCGGCGGTCCCAAGGGCGCCGCCGCGCTGGTGCTGGACAAGCGCGTTGAACTCGAACCCCTGATCGCCGGCGGCGGCCATGAGCGCGGCCTGCGCTCGGGCACCGAGAACGTTCCCGCCATCGTCGGCTTCGGCGTTGCCTGCGAGCTGGCCGCGGCGCGCGTGGCGGACGAGGCGCAGCGCCTGCTTGAGCTGCGCAGCCGCCTGGAAGCCGGCCTGGTCGCCCGCGGCGCGACGCTCTTCGGCGCCTCCGCGGAACGCCTGCCGAACACCGTCTATTTCGCGACGGCCGGGCTCGACGGCGAGACCCTCGTCGGGCAACTCGACCGCGCCGGCTATGCCGTGGCGAGCGGCGCGGCCTGTTCCAGCGCGAACCCCGAGCCTTCCCACGTGCTGCTGGCCATGGGCGTCGCCCCGCAACTGGCGCGCGGCGCCGTGCGCGTCAGCCTCGGCGCCGACAGCACCGCGGCGACCGTCGACGGCTTCCTCGCCGTCCTCGACCAGAAACTACGCCAGTTGCGCGGCCTTGCCGCGCTGGCGGCCTGATACAACAATCCGGAGCCAACCCAAGATGCTGAAGTTACCGATCTATCTCGACTATTCGGCCACGACGCCGGTCGATCCGCGCGTCGCGGAAAAGATGATTCCTTACCTCGTCGAGAAGTTCGGCAACCCGGCCTCACGCTCGCACCCCTTCGGCTGGGAAGCGGAGAAGGCTGTCGAAGAAGCGCGCGAGCAGGTCGCGGCGCTGGTGAATTGCGACGCCAAGGACATCGTCTGGACCTCGGGCGCCACCGAGTCGAACAACCTCGCCATCAAGGGCGCGGCAAACTTCTACGCCGCCACCAAGGGCAAGCACATCATCACCGTCGCGACGGAGCACAAGGCCGTGCTCGACACCGTCAAGGAACTCGAGCGCCACGGCTTCGAGGCAACGTATCTGACCCCGCAGGAAACCGGCCTGGTCAGCCTCGACGATTTCAAGGCTGCGATCCGCAAGGACACCGTGCTGGCCTCCGTCATGGCGGTCAACAACGAGATCGGCGTGATCCAGCCGATCGAGCAGATGGGCGAAATCTGCCGCGAGGCCGGCGTGATTTTCCACGTCGACGCCGCGCAGGCCACCGGCAAGATGCCGATCGACCTCTCCAAGCTCAAGGTCGACCTGATGTCGTTCTCGGCGCACAAGACCTACGGGCCCAAGGGCATCGGCGCGCTCTACGTGCGCCGCAAGCCGCGCATCCGGCTGGAGGCCCAGATGCACGGCGGCGGCCACGAGCGCGGCATGCGCTCCGGCACGCTGGCGACGCACCAGATCGTCGGCATGGGCGAGGCCTTCCGCATCGCGCGCGAGGAGATGGCGACCGAGAACGAGCGCATTCGCCTGCTGCGCGACCGCCTGCTGCGCGGCGTGCAGGACATCGAGGAGACCTTCGTGAACGGCGACCTCGACCAGCGCGTGCCGCACAACCTCAACGTCAGCTTCGCCTACGTCGAGGGCGAGTCGCTGATGATGGCGATCAAGGACATCGCGGTGTCGTCCGGCTCGGCCTGCACCTCGGCGAGCCTCGAGCCGTCCTACGTGCTGCGCGCGCTCGGCCGTTCCGACGAACTGGCGCACAGTTCGATCCGTTTCACGCTCGGCCGCTTCACCACGACCGAGGAAATCGATTTCACCGTCAAGCTGCTGCACGAAAAGCTCGCCAAGCTGCGCGAGCTGTCGCCCTTGTGGGACATGTACAAGGAAGGCATCGATCTCAACACTGTCCAATGGGCGGCACACTGATTCAGAAGGGGACTTGAATATGTCATACAGCACCAAGGTCATCGACCACTACGAAAACCCGCGCAACGTCGGCGCCTTCGACAAGGAGGAGGACGGCGTCGGCACCGGCATGGTGGGCGCGCCGGCCTGCGGCGACGTCATGAAGCTGCAGATCAAGGTCAACAAGGAAGGCGTCATCGAGGACGCCAAGTTCAAGACCTACGGCTGCGGCTCGGCGATCGCCTCGAGCTCGCTCGTCACCGAGTGGGTCAAGGGCAAGACGGTCGACCAGGCCCTCGACATCAAGAACACCCAGATCGCCGAGGAACTCGCGCTGCCGCCGGTGAAGATTCATTGTTCCATCCTGGCTGAGGACGCCATCAAGGCGGCCGTGGCCGACTACAAGAAGAAGCACGGAGCCTGATATGTCAGTCACTCTTTCCGAACGCGCCGCCGAGCACGTCTCCAAGTTCATCGCCAAGCGTGGCAAGGGCATCGGCATCCGCCTGGGCGTCAAGACCTCCGGCTGCTCCGGCATGGCCTACAAGCTCGAGTTCGCCGACGCGACCGAGCCGGACGACGTGGTCTTCGAGAGCCATGGCCTGAAGGTCCTCGTCGACCCGAAGAGCCTGCCCTATCTCGACGGCACGGAACTGGACTTCGCGAAGGAAGGCTTGAACGAAGGCTTCAAGTTCAACAACCCGAACGTGAAGGACCAGTGCGGCTGCGGCGAGAGCTTCACGGTGTGACGCCCGCGACTTCGGACGCGCGGTACTCGATGAAGCGGTTCGACTTCGTTGGGCTGCGGGCTGGCAAATGGGCCCGCCCGTCCCATCCGTTCCACGGCCGGCTATGCACAGCCGGCCGGCTACGGCGGCGCGGAGCAGTGCTCCGCGAAACCCCGCCTTCGCCCCTCGCGGGGAGGCTTCTACTCGCGGGGAGGCTTCTATTTGGCTCGCTGCGCTCGACATTGGTATCCGGTCATGCAGTCGTTTGATTCGGGGCTCGCCGGGAAGGACCACTTCGCGCTGTTCGGCCTGCCGCGCCGCTATGCCGTCGACCGCGACGCGCTCGACGCGAGGTTCCGCGAGTTGCAGGCGCGCGTGCATCCGGACAAGCACGCGCATCTGGGCGACACCGAGCGGCGCCTGGCGATGCAATGGGCAACGCAGGTCAATGAGGCCTACCAGACCCTGCGCGACCCCGTGAAGCGCGGGCGCTACCTGCTCCATCTCGCTGGGCACGATCCGCAGATCGAGACCAATACCGCGATGCCGGCCGAGTTCCTGATGGAGCAGATGGAACTGCGCGAAGCGGTCGCGGCGGCGGCCGAGATCGGCGACGTCGACCAGCTCGATGCGTTGCGTCGGCGGATGCGCAAGGAGATGGCGGCCCAGCAGGACCGTCTGCGCGCGGCGATCGACGACAGGCAGGATTGGGGCGGCGCGGCGGAGACCGTGCGCCAATTGATGTTCCAGGAAAAGCTGCTGCACGACATCGATGCGGCGTTGGAGGCGACGGAAGCCTGAAACCCTCCCGCCAGGGAGAGAACGAAAACAACAGATGGCACTTCTACA
>JBLNBJ010000113.1:0-8901 GCA_050259835.1 Ignavibacteria bacterium
GGGCGGTGCCGGAACGCCTCCTGCGGGCGGCGCCGCAACCGGGGGCAACCCGCCGCCGCCCGGGCCGGGCGCAGGGGCGACGGGCGAAGCCCAGCCCGCGCCGGTCGCCGCGCCGCAATTCGGACCGGCGCTGCTGGCCCCCGTCGCGCCGGCCGTGCCGCTTACCGCCACGCCGATGCCGGCGCCGAACCTGGAGCCGCCGCAGCCGTGATCCGCAGCCGTCGCCGCGGGAGCGGCTTCACGCTGATCGAACTGGTGGTGTCGCTGACGATCCTCGCGCTGTTCGCCACGCTGGCGCTGCCGCTGCAGGAGCTGGCCGTCAAGCGCGGCCAGGAGGCCGACCTGCGCGCGGCGCTGCGCGAGATTCGCACAGCCATCGACGCCTACAAGCAGGCGGTGGACGACGGGCGCATCGTGATCTCGGCCGGCCAGACCGGCTATCCGCGCGACCTGATGCTGCTGGTGAAAGGGGTTCGCGACGCCAAGAGCCCGACCGGGCTGCCCATCCATTTCCTGCGCCGCATCCCGCGCGATCCCTTCGCCGATCCCAAGCTCCGGCCCGAGGAGACCTGGGGCCTGCGCAGCTACCTGAGCCCCTACGACGATCCGCGGCCTGGCGACGACGTCTTCGACGTCTATTCGCTGAGCGACGGCGTCGGCATCAATGGCGTGCCGTACCGCGAATGGTGAGGGCGATGCGCCGCGGCTTCACGCTGATCGAACTGCTGGTCGTCATGGCGATCATCGCCGTGCTGCTGACGCTGGCCGTGCCGCGCTACTTCGGCCGCGTCGACGCCGCCAACGAGGCGGTGCTGCGCGACGACCTGCACCAGATGCGCGATGCGCTCGACAAGTTCTACGGCGACAACAACCGCTATCCCGAGCAGTTGCAGGAGCTCGTCACCAAGCGCTACCTGCGGCGCATCCCGCCCGATCCGATCACCGGCAGCGACAAGACCTGGGTGGCGGTGCCGCCGAGCGACCCGCGCATGGGCAACGTCGCCGACGTGAAGAGCGGTGCGCCGGGGAACGGACGCGATGGCACGCCGTACAAGAACTGGTAGCGTCGGCGGCTTCGCGCTGCTGGCCATGCTGATCGTCGTCGCGGCGATGGGCGCCGCGGTCGCGGCCACCGGCGCCATCTGGCACGAGGTGCAGCGGCGCGCCATGGAGAACGAGCTGATCTTCGTCGGCCTGCAATACCGCCGCGCCATCGCGCGCTACTACAACGCGACGCCCGCCCACAGCTATCCGCCGAGCATCGACGCGCTGCTGCGCGACGAGCGCATGCCCAGCGTGCAGCGCTGGCTGCGCCGGCCCTACCGCGACCCGTTGACCAACTCGACCACCTGGGGCGTCGTGGTGGCGCCGGGAGGCGGCATCATGGGGGTGTTCAGCCTGGCGGCCGGGCGCCCGATCAAGCAGGCGAACTTCCCGCTTGAGCTGGGATGGCCGAACGGCCGGTCCAGCTATGCCGACTGGCAGTTCATGTACGTGCCCAACGGCTAGTCCATGCCCCGTCGGGCCGGGAAATACCCTTAGCGGCAGTAGCACCAATGGTATAGGATGAAAACATACCCCCCCATACGCCCGTGAGCCGCCCGACCATGACGATGTCGCCGTTCACCAAGAGGCTTGTGCTGGTTGCCGCCGCATTGAACCTGTTCGTCGTGGCACTGACGGGCATCTGGTTGGCGTACAGCTTCGAGGAGAGCCGGACCGAGGCGCGGCGCAACGTCGACAACCTCGCGCACGTGCTGCAGGCGTCCCTGACCGGCACCATCCGGCACATCGATCTCGCGCTGCTGACGGTGGCCGACGAGTATCGCCGCCAGAGCGCCGGTCGCCGGCTGGACGAGAAGGCGTTCAACGATCTCATGGCGCGGCAGGCGGTCCATCTGCCCGAGATCGAGAGCCTGCGGGCCACGGACGCCGGCGGCATCGTGCGCTACGGGCCGGGCGCCGACCCGCGCACCCGGCTGGCCGACCGGGAGTTCTATATCGCGGCGCGCGACGGCGCGCCGGGGCTGGTCGTCGGCAAGCCGGTTTTCGCCCGCATCGCCAAGAAGTGGGTGGTCGTGTTCGCGCGCCGGCTCGAGGCCGCCGACGGCTCGTTCGCCGGCGTGGTGTACGTGAACCTAGCGCTTGCCCGGCTGGCGCAGGATTTTGAGGCCCTCGACATGGGCCCGTCGGGCTCGGCTTCGCTGCGCGACGGCAACCTGGGCCTCATCGTGCGGGTGCCGGACAGCGCGCCGACCGAGCAGACGCTGGGGTCGAGGCAGGTGTCCTCGACGCTCGAGGAGATGGTGCGGGCCGGCAAGAGCGCCGGCCACTACGTGGCGCGCAGCGGTTTCGACCAGGTCGAGCGGGCCTCGGCCTTCCGGCGGCTCGAGCCGTATCCGCTGTTCATCGTCATCGGCATGGCCGAGGCCGACTACCTCGCCGGCTGGCGGCAGGAGGTCGCGGCCGCGGCGCTGTCGATCGCACTGTTTGCGCTGGCCACGGTTTCCGGCGCCTGGCTGCTGGTGCGCGTCTGGCGCCGCCAGCAGGCGACTGCGGAGGAACTCGCGCGCAGCGAACTCGAACTCAAGACGATCATCGACACCGAGCCCGAGTGCGTCAAGCTGACCGACGCCGACTGCCGGCTGCTGCGCATGAACGCCGCCGGCCTGCGCATGATCGACGCCGATTCGGAAGACCAGGTGCGCGGCGCCGACCTTCGCACGGTGATTGCGCCGGCCTACCGCGACGCCTTCTGCGAGATGACGCGGCGCGCCTTCGAGGGCGCCTCGGGGCGGCTGGAGTTCGAGGCGGCGACGCTCAAGGGCCGCGCCATCTGGCTCGAATCGCATACCACGCCGCTGCGCGACCCCGCCGGCAGGATCGTTGCCGCGCTCGGCGTGACGCGCGACGTCACCGAGCGCAAGCGCGCCGAGGCGCTCGTGCATCGCCTCAAGGACGAACTCGAGCAGCGCGTGCACGAGCGCACGGCACAGCTCGAGGCGGCCAACAAGGAGCTCGAGGAGTTCTCCTACTCGATGTCCCATGACATGCGCACGCCGCTGCGCGCGATCAGCGGCTACTCGGCGATCCTGCTCGAGGAGCACCAGGCGCGGCTCGACGGAGAAGGGCGCCGCCTGCTGCACGCGCTGGCAGCCTCGGCCAGCCGCATGGGCCGGCTGATCGACGACATCCTGCGCTTCCTCGGCATGGCGCGGCGCAAGCTCACCCCCGTGTGGTGCGACCTGGGCGTGCTGGCGCACGAGGCGGCAAACCGCCTGCGGGCGGAGGGCGCGCCCTCGCTGCGCCTTGAGGTGGGCGAGCTGCCGCCGGCCTGGGGCGACCCCGAGATGCTGCGGCAATTGCTTGCCGAACTTCTCGGCAATGCAGTCAAGTTCGCTTCGCCCGGCCGGGCGGCCAGCGTGCGCCTCGATGGCGAGGCGTCGGCCGGCGAGGACGTGTTCCACGTGCGCGACGACGGGATCGGATTCGACCCGCGCTATGCCGACAAGCTGTTCAAGGTCTTCGAGCGCCTGCATCCGACGGGACTCTACGAAGGCACCGGCATCGGCCTCGCGGTCGTGAAGCGCGTGGTCGAGCGCCATGGCGGCCGCGTCTGGGCCGAAGGGACCGTCGGCGCCGGCGCCACTTTCCATTTCAGCCTGCCGCGGCCGGCCGCCGGCGCTGCCTTGGCGTCGTCGCGGGAGGGTGCGGAAAGCATGTCCGCCTGAGGCTCCTGCCGGCTTGACGGCGGCCATGCCCTCGTCCATGCTGTGGCCTTTCCCGTTGGATCGATTCTATGGATGCACCGCTCGGCCGCTGGGCCTGGCTGCCTCTGCCGCTGCTGCTCGCCCTCACTGTTTTGCTGTGGGTGGCGCCCGTCGAGGGCACCTATGATCCGCGCTGGTTCCTGCCGGCCACTTACCTGCTCATCGTGCTGCCGGTGGGCGGCTTCGTCGCCTTCCTCGCCGCGCGCGGCTACCGCGCGGGCCGCGGCGCCGGCTTGATCCTGCTGGGCTGCGGCGCCTTGCTGTGGGGCTTCAGCGGCCTGGCCGGCGGGCTGATGGCGGCGCGCGGCCACAACGCCATGGTGACGGCGCACAACGTCCTGGCCTGGCTGGCGGCGGCCTGTCATTTCCTCGGCGTGTTTGCCTTCGGGCGCCCGTCCCCGGCCGCCCGGCCCTCGGATGCGCGCTTCGCGCTGGCCTACCTCGCCGTGCCGGCGATGGCGCTGGCGCTGATCGCCGCCATCGACGCCGAGCTCATGCCGCGCTTCATCGACGCCGGCAGCAGCACCGGGCTGCGCGACGCGGTGCTGGTGTCGGCGCTGGCGATGTTCCTCGTCACCGGCGTGCGCCTCGTCGTGCGGGCGCGCGGCGGCGACGCCTTCCCGCGCTGGTACGGCATGGCGCTGTTGCTGATCGCGGTCGGCATGATGGCCATCCAGCTGGAGCCGGGGGTGGGCACGGCGCTGTCCTGGACGGGCCGCATCGCGCAGTTGACCGGCACGCTCTACATGCTGGCCGCCGCGCTCGCGGTGACGCGGCGCGCTTCCATGGGCGGGCCGGCCGGCTATATCTCGCTGGCCGAGGCGGAACTGCGCCTGGGCGCAGTCGCCGATCTGGCGGGAGACGGCATCGTGCTGCACGAGCTGATGTCGGGGCCGGGCACCGGCTTCTTCATCCATGCGAACCCGGCCATCTGCGCCATGCTCGGTTACAGCGCGGAGGAAATGGCGCGGCTCACGCCGCTCGACCTCGTGGCGCCCGAAGAACGCCATCTGCTGCCCGAGGATGCCCTGCGCATGGCGACGGACGGCGAGCTGACGCACATGAAGACGCTGGTGGGGCGCGACGGCCGGCGCATCCCGGCGGAGATCCGCACGCGGCGCTTCCGCCACGGCGAACGCGAGATGGCGGTGTCGGTCGTGCGCGACGTCGGCGCCAGGCTCGAAAGCCAGCGCCACAGCGCCGAACTCGCCGCCATCGTCGAGTCCTCGCAGGACGCCATCATCGGCAAGGACCTCGGCGGCGTGGTGCGCAGCTGGAACCGCGGCGCCGAGCAGACCTTCGGCTACCGCGCCGAGGAGATCATCGGGCGCCCGATCGCCGTCCTGTTTCCGCCCGACCGCATGGACGAGGAGCCGCGCCTGCTGGCGCAGATCGCCGCCGGCAAGCGCGTCGCCCCTTTCGACACGGTGCGCCTGCGCAAGGACGGCAGCCCGGTGTCGGTCTCCATCACCCTCTCGCCGGTGCTCGACGCTTCGGGGCAGGTGATCGGCGCGGCGGACATCGCGCGCGACATCGGCGAGAGCCGGCGGCTGATCGCCGCGCTCGAGGCGGCCAAGGACGCCGCCGACGAGGCCAACCGCGCCAAGAGCGCGTTCCTCGCCAACATGAGCCACGAGATCCGCACGCCGCTCAACGTCATCCTCGGCATGATCCATCTGGTGAAGAAGGAAGGCCTCACGGCGCGCCAGGCCGAGCGGCTCGACCACGTCAATGCCGCGGCCGACCACCTGCTGGCCGTGATCAACGACATCCTCGACCTCTCCAAGATCGAAGCCGGCAAGCTGGAGTTGGAGGAGGGCGCGCTGAGCGTGGGCGAGATACTGGCGAACGTGGCGACGCTGCTGGCGCCGAAGGCCGCGGCCAAGGGGCTGGCGCTCACCGTGGATCCGTACCGCGCGACGGCGCGACTGCGCGGCGACGCCACCCGGCTGACCCAGGCGCTGCTCAACCTGGGCAACAACGCCGTGAAGTTCACCGAGCGCGGGCGCATCGCCATCCGCGCCGTTCCGGTCGAGGAAACCGGCGACGGCGCCGTGCTGCGCTTCGAGGTGGAGGACAGCGGCATCGGCATCGCGGCCGAGGAGATGCCGCGGCTCTTCATGGCCTTCGAACAGGCCGACCGTTCGACCACCCGCCGCCACGGCGGCACCGGCCTTGGCCTGGCGATCACGCGCAAGCTGGCCGAATGCATGGGCGGGCAGGCCGGCGCGAGCAGCACGCCGGGCGAGGGCAGCCGCTTCTGGTTCACCGTGCGGCTGACGAAGGACGGCGACGCGGCCGCCAGCCCGCGGCGCGATCCGGCGGCCGCGGAGGAGGCGGTGGCGCGCGATTACGGCGGGCATCGCGTGCTGCTCGTCGAGGACGACGCGGACAACCGCATGGTGATGTCGGAGCTGCTGGGCGCCATGGAGCTGCGCGTGGACGCCGCCGCCGACGGCGTTGCCGGCGTCGAGCTCGCGCGCCGGAACGCCTACGACCTGATCCTCATCGACGTCCAGATGCCGCGCATGGACGGCGTCGAGGCCACGCGCCGCATCCGCGCGCTGCCGGGGCGCGAGGCCGTGCCCATCATCGCCATCACGGCCAACGCCTTCAGCCACGACAAGGCGCGCTGCCTTGCCGCCGGCATGGACGAGTTCGTCTCCAAGCCGGTGTCGCCCGGCGACTTCTGCAACATGGTATTGAAGTGGCTGGCTAAAGCGCCAGCGAGCGCCTGAAGTAGTCGATCGTCTGCGCCAGGCCGTCGGCCAGGCCGACGCGCGGCGTCCATCCCAACGCCGCGCGTGCCTGCGCGATGTCGGGCTTGCGGCGCCGCGGATCGTCCTGCGGCAGCGGCCGGAACTCGATGCGCGAGCGCGAGCCGGAAAGGCGCAACACGGTCTCGGCCAGTTCCAGCATGGTCACCTCGGCCGGATTGCCGAGATTGATCGGGCCGGTGAGGTCGGACGGCGAATCCATCATGCGCAGCAGGCCTTCCACCAGGTCGTCGACGTAGCAGAAGCTGCGTGTCTGCAGGCCGTCGCCGTAGAGCGTGATGGGCTCGCCGCGCAGCGCCTGGACCACGAAGTTGCTGACCACGCGCCCGTCGCGCGCATGCATGCGCGGGCCGTAGGTGTTGAAGATGCGCACCACCTTGATCTCGAGACGGTGCTGGCGCCAGTAATCGAAGAACAGCGTTTCCGCGCAGCGCTTGCCCTCGTCGTAGCAGGAGCGCTCGCCGACGGGATTCACGCGGCCCCAGTAGTCCTCGGTCTGCGGGTGCACCTCGGGGTCGCCGTAGACCTCGCTGGTCGAGGCCTGCAGGATGCGCGCCCTGAGGCGCTTGGCAAGGCCCAGCATGTTGATGGCGCCGTGCACGCTGGTCTTGGTGGTCTGCACCGGATCGTGGCGGTAGTGGACCGGGCTCGCCGGGCAGGCCAGGTTGAAGATGCGGTCGACCTCGATGTAGAGCGGGAAGGTGACGTCGTGGCGCAGCAGTTCGAAGCGGTCGTCGGCCAGCAGGTGGCGGACGTTTTCCTTGGCCCCGGTGAAGAAGTTGTCGATGCACAGCACGTCGGTGCCCGCGCCGACGAGGCGGTCGCACAGGTGGCTGCCGAGAAAGCCCGCGCCGCCGGTGACCGCGATGCGCGCCATGGGTCAGCGGCGCCCCGCCGGCGCGGTGACGCCGAGGTCGGCGCGAATGTTCATGCGGCCGCCAGGCCGGCGCGTTGCGGCGCGCTCCGCTCGCCTGTCGAAGCCTCTGCCAGCAGTCTGCCGGCCTGCGGACCGGCGCGCATCAGCATGTCGATCGACGACAGGCCGGGGATGAACTCGCCGGCGCCCTGCGCGTAGCGCGGGTGCTCGAAGGCCTGCCAGGCGAGGCTCACGCCTGCCTCGGCAAACGCCTCGCGATCGAGGTAGTCGCGCGATCCGCCCATGCCGGCGAGATAGGTGTCGGCGCCGGCCGCGATGCAGAGGTTGAGGATGAGGTCGGACTTGGCGCCCGCCACGCCGAGCGCCGTGCTGGTGGTGATCGGCGTGCGGATGCCGTAGGCCTCGCGCAGGAATCCGAGCGCGGCGGCGTCGAGGTCGACCAGCCGGTCCCAGCGCGACTCGAGGATGCGGCACAGCGCCGGCGCGTAGTCGTCCAGGAATTCCGCGTCGCGATAGGCGTGCTTCAGCGTGCGGCACAGGTTGGCCCCCCACCAGCGCGCCTCGCCGGGCGGCGGGTTGTCGATGCGCTTGTCGACGATGCGTTCCTGCTGCGAATGCTGCTGCACCGGCACGGTGATCCAGTGCGGCTGGCCGTCGAGCTTGATGCGCGTGCGGTTCTGGTAGTTGCGGCGCTCGAACTGGACGTGGTCGAGCACGATGAAGAGGTCCGCCTGCCGCATGCGGTCGAGATAGCCGAGCCACGGCAAGAAATGGGGCTGGTGCACGGCAACGATCATCGGCGTCTCCTGCGCGGTCTGCGCGAATGGCTGCAGTATGGGCAGGGCGCGTGAGGGGCGATGCCGGCCGGCATGCGCCGGAAGGACCAGCCCGCGCCGCTTCGCGCCCCGCGTTGGTGCGGGGGCCTTGGGCACGCGACGCGCCGAACGGACTATGCGGTCCGCGTGGCGGCGAGCAAGCTTTTCCCGCGGCGCCGCGTAGATTCTGGCTCGACTCAGCGTGCCATGTTCGCGGGAAATTATGTCGAGCTTCCAGTCCGTGTTGCCCGTCCGGCAGGACATCGAAACGGAAACCGTCTTCGCCGAGGGCGAACTGCGGGTGCTGGCTGCGCGTCTGGATGCGGACGACGATGCCGTCGCGGCGATGACGGCGTGGCTTTCACCGGAGGAGCTCGAGCGCGGCCGGCGCTGCCATTTCGAGCGCGACCGGCGGCGTTTCGCGGTGGCGCGCGCGCTGCTGCGGCGGCTCCTGGGCGAGCGGCTCGGCGCGCCCCCCGCAGCAGTCGCGCTGGCGGCGGGCGCGAACGGCAAGCCGATGCTGCGCGGCACGCAGGCGAAGAGCGGCTGGCAGTTCAACGTGTCGCGCTGCGGCGACCTGGCGCTGTTCGCGTTCTCGCCGCGATGCCGCGTCGGCGTCGACGTGGAGGCCGCGCGCGAGGTGCGCGGCGCCGACATCATCG
>JBLNBJ010000114.1:0-2822 GCA_050259835.1 Ignavibacteria bacterium
ATCAGGCCGTTTCCGGCATTGTGGAAGCGCCGCAGCACGGCCGTCGTCCATTGGGCGGGAAGCGCGAAGCGCTGGGCGAGGTACTCGGGAAAGCGGGTGTGGAAGCTCGTCGTAAACGGAAGGCGCCGCGCGCGGCAGTAGCGCCGGGCCATCCATCCGATGGGGCCCTCGGTGGCGATGTGCACGGCCTCGGGGCGGAAGGCATGAAAGCGCTGCGCAAGGCGCCGGAAGCCCGGAACCGCGAGCCGGATCTCGGGGTAGGTCGGACACGGAACGGTGCGGAACTCGTGCGGCGCCAGCACCGACAGCTCCACGCCGAGCGCGTTGAGCTGCTCCCGCACCCGCTCGTAGGTGCGCACCACCCCGTTCACCTGGGGGTGCCATGCGTCCGTCGCAATGAGAATGCGCATCAGGCGACCTGCAAGGCTTCCGTAAGCCGGGCTTCGCTCTTGCGCCGCCGCGCCTCGATCACGTCGAGCCAACGGATAAGCTCGAAGCTGCCGTCCTCTTTCTCGCCGATTGCGGTGCAGCTCTCAACCCAGTCGCCGGTGTTGAGGTAGTGGATATCGCCCATGCGGCGCGAGGCGGCGTGGTGGATGTGGCCGCAGATCACGCCGTCGACGCCGCGGCGGCGGGCCTCGTCCGAGAGCGACTTCTCAAACTCGCCGATGAAGTTGACCGCGGTCTTGACCCGCTGCTTGAGGTGCGAGGACAGCGACCAGTAGCCGAGCCCGAAGCGGCGGCGGATGAAGTTGAGCGGGTGGTTCATCCACAACGCCAGCTCGTAGCCGCGGTCGCCGAGGAAGGCGAGCCACTTGGCGTAGCGCACGACCACGTCGAACTCGTCGCCATGGATGATGAGGTAGCGCCGGCCGTCGGCGGTGGTGTGGACCGCCTGGTGCTCGATCTCGATGCCGCCGAAGTGCTGCCCGCAGTACTGGCGCATGCCCTCGTCGTGGTTGCCGGGGATGAAGATGATGCGCGCGCCCTTGCGCACCTTGCGCAGGAGCTTCTGCAGCACGTCGTTGTGGGCCTGGGGCCAGATGGCGCCGCGCTTGATGCGCCAGAAATCTACGATGTCGCCTACGAGGTAGATGGTGTCGGCCTCCGCTTCCTTCAGAAAGTCGAGAAGCAGATCAGCCTGGGCCGCGCGCGTCCCCAGATGGACGTCGGATATGAACAGCGTGCGGTATTCGGCCATGGGGCGCCTTTCGAGGTTCTCCTTCGACGAAGCGTCGTGAGTGACCATGACCGGATTCAAATTGCAGTATTGTGACAATGGCTTAGCTGAGTGTTGCATTATTGGTTAATGGGCGGATGCAAGGTGACGCAGAGGCGCGCGGGCGGGCCCGAAATCGGGCCTCGCCGTCCTTCGATTGCCCTGTGGCTCTAGTAAACCTTGATGGGGAAATAGCGCTCGACGATCTCGTCGAGCCGCCCGTTGGCGCGTAGCCGCGTCAGCGCGCCGTTGATCAGCGTCTTGATCTGCTGGTCGTTCTTCGGCACGGCGATGGCCATGCCGTCGCCGAAGTACTTGGGCTCGAGATAGGGGCCGCCTTTGAGCTCGCAGCAGCGCTTTGACGCAGTGCCGTGCAGCCAGAACACCAGGCTCACGCCGTCGTCGAACACGAAGTCGACTTCGCCCTGCAGAAGCGCGTCGCGCGCAAGCTCGCTGCTCTCGTAGGAGCGGATGGCGCTCGAGCGGAAGAACGCCTTGAGGAAGGCTTCGTGCGCGGTGTTCTTGGCGACGCCGATGCGCTTGCCCTCGAGGCCCTCCGGCGTCATCTCGACGGCCTCGCCGCCAGTTTTGCCGGCAAAGCGCCCGGGCATGTAGAAGTAGCGGTCGGTGAAGTCGACCTGCGCGAGGTTCTGCGGCGTCACCGCGTGCGAGGCGATGACCGCATCGGCCTCGCCGTGCCTCAACGCCGGCAGCAGCTCGCCCCACGGCCGCACCTTGATGTCGCAGGCGGTGTTGAGCTCGAGGCAAATGGCGCGCGCCACGTCGACGTTGAGGCCGACCAGCACCCCATCCTCGTCGTAGAAGTCGAACGGCGGGAAATCGCTTTCGGTGAGGAAGCGGACGACGACGCGGCGCGTCGGATCGCCGGAGTCGGCGGGCGCTGGGGGCGCCGCATCGGCATCGGCGTCCTGCGCGAGCACCGTGCCCGGGGCCCAGGCTAGGACGGCGAGCAGCGCAACTACCGCCATGGCCGGACGGCGCCACGGGCGCTGCCGGTGAGCATAGAGGCCGGGGTTGATGGCGCAGGCGGCCGTCGGAGACAGGGGCATGTGCTTTCGCTGTCGGGGGAGCCAGAGATTCGAACTCGCTATGGATACACCGAACACTATGGCAAGATCACCATCTTCGACCCTCTGGGGGGAGGGGTTTTGTCGTGCAGCGTCTGAGCACCGCGGTAGGGGGCCGACGCCGCCCAGTGGGCGCGCGCCGCGATTCGTTTCTAGCACCGGGAGCGGAGACCGCCCGGATCGACGAGGCGGCGTGGGGTCTTGCCGCGCGCACTCCTGAACTCTCGGCCGCGACGGGACTTTGGCGCTGGCAAAAGGCCGCGCTCGCGGGCATCACGGCCGCGATTGGCTTCGGCGCAGCGCACGCGCCCGAGACGACGCTCGCCGTGCTGCTTGCCGTGATGGCGATCCCGTTTCTGTTCGTCGTGGCGCTGCGCTCGGCCGCGCTATGGCTCCTCTTCACGCGGGCAGATCTCGCCGCCGAACCTGCGCCCGTGCGCGTCGAGACGGAGCTGATGCCGCTCTACACGGTGCTCGTGCCACTCTACCGGGAGGCGGGCGTCGTCCCCCATCTT
>JBLNBJ010000115.1:0-11642 GCA_050259835.1 Ignavibacteria bacterium
CTTCATCGACCCGAAGGACATCCAGCCGCAGACGACGACGAAAGGCACGATCGACGTGAACCTCGACGCGCGCGGCACCATTCCGCCGGCCGGCCATGAGAGCTTCAGCACCTCCGACCCGCTGAGCTACAACTCATCGACGTCGCTGTCGATCTACGACTCTCTCGGCAACGTGCACACGCTGTCGATGTACTTCGTCTATGCCGGCACGGTGACGGACGCCGCGCTGGCCGGCAGCCCGACCGTCGCACAGTGGCAGGTGCGTTACGCGCTCGACGGCGTCTCGAACACGACCTCGGCCTACGGCGGCAGCGATCCCTGGACCGATCCGGACCTCGCCGCGGCGCTGGTCCCCTTCACGGCGGGCGACAACATGACCCTCGCCTTCGACACCAACGGCAAGCTGGTCGACTACGGTACCGGCGGCGGCGCCGGCGCGCCCGTGACTTTCCAAGGCAGCCTGACGCCCGCCCCGAGCCTGACCATCGACCTGGCGTCCGTCGTCGGCGCCTCGAACAAGGCCGGCTCGCCCTTGACCATCACCGGGCTCGACTTTTCGTCCACCACCCAGTTCGGCACGCCGTTCGGGGTGAACGCGCTGACTCAGGACGGCTATCCGTCCGGTCGCCTGACCAAGATCAGCATCAGCCCGGACGGCGTCATCCAGGGCAACTACACCAACGGCCAGACGCGGAACATGGCCCAGATCGTCCTGGCCCGCTTTACGAACCCGAACGGCCTGCAGAACATGGGCGGCAACCAGTGGCAGGAGACCTTCGCCTCGGGCGTGGCGCTGGTCGGCGCACCGGGCTCGGCCTCGAACGGCCTGCTGCAGGATTCGGCGCTCGAAGAATCGACTGTGGACCTGACCAAGGAACTGGTGGACATGATCACCTACCAGCGCGCCTACCAGGCCAACGCGCAGACCATCAAGACGCAGGATTCGCTCCTGCAGACCATTACGAACCTGCGTTAAGGACCGGCTGAATGGATCGCCTGCTCTACACCGCAATGACCGGCGCCAGCAATACGCTGGGCCAGCAGGCGGCCGTCTCGCACAACCTCGCCAACGCCACCTCCACCGGCTACCGCGCCGAGGAGCACCGCCTGCGCGCGGTGCAGGTGCAAACGCACAACCCGGGCGCCGGCACGCTGCCGACGCGCGCCTTCGCGGTCGACGCCAGCACGCACACCGACTTCTCGCAGGGGCCGATGAACTACACCGGCCGCACCTTCGACGTCGCCGTGCAGGGCCAGGGCTGGATCACGGTGGCCATGCCGGACGGCAGCGAGGCCTACACGCGCGCCGGCAGCCTGGAGCTCAACGTGAACGGCGTGCTGCAGACGCGCGACGGCATCCCGGTGCAGGGCGACGGCGGCCCGATCACCATCCCGCCCGACAACAAGGTGTCGATCGGCCGCGACGGCACGGTCTCGGTGGTGCCGGAAACCGGCACCCAGAACGCTTCCAACATGATCGGCCGCATCAAGCTGGTGAACCCGCCGGAGGGCGACCTGGTGCGCGGCGGCGACGGCCTGTTCCGCGTGCGCGGCGGCGGCGCGGCTCCGCTCGACGAGAACGTCAAGCTCGCCAGCGGCTTTCTCGAAGGCAGCAACGTGAACCCGGTGCAGCAGATGGTGACCATGATCTCCCTCTCGCGCCAGTTCGACATGCAAATGCAGATGATCACCAACGCCGAGGCGAACGACCGCTCGGCCGGCCAGCTGTTGCAGAACTTTTAACGGAACGACCCGATGATTCGCTCCCTCTGGATCGCCAAGACCGGCCTCGACGCGCAGCAGACCCAGCTCGACGTCATCTCGAACAACCTGGCCAACACCAGCACCAACGGCTTCAAGCGTGCGCGGGCCGTGTTCGAAGACCTGCTCTACCAGACGCTGCGCCAGCCGGGTGCCGCCTCCTCGCAGCAGACCACGATTCCCTCGGGCCTTCAGATCGGCACCGGCGTGCGGCCCGTGTCGACCGAGCGCATCTTCACTCAGGGCAACCTGACACAGACGGGCAACGCGCTGGACCTCGCCATCAATGGCCAGGGCTTCTTCCAGATCCAGATGCCCGATGGCACCTTCGCCTACACGCGCGACGGCGCCTTCCAGCAGGACTCCACCGGCCAGGTCGTGACCTCCAGCGGCTACCCGCTGTCGCCGGCCATCACCATCCCGTCGAACGCGCTGACCGTCTCGATCAGCCGCGACGGCATCGTCTCCATCACGCAGCCGGGCTCGGCGGCGGCCACGCAGATCGGCACCGTGCAGGTCGTGACCTTCGTGAACAACGGCGGCCTGCAGAGCGCCGGCGAGAACCTCTACCTCGAGACGGCGTCCTCCGGCACGCCGACGCCGAACACGCCGGGAACCAACGGCGCCGGCCTCATCAACCAGGGCTACGTCGAGACCTCGAACGTCAACGTCGCCGAGGAACTGGTGCAGATGATCCAGACCCAGCGCGCCTACGAACTCAACTCGAAGGCGATCCAGACTTCGGACAACATGCTGGGCCGCCTGACCCAGCTGGGCGGGTGACGCCATGAAACGACTCGCACTCCTTGCTGCCGCAGCGGCCGCGCTGCTCGCCGGCTGTGCCACCACCACGCCGCCGACCGCGGTCCATCAGCCGATGACCGCGCGGCCCGAACCGCGCGACTATGCCGGACCGGTGAACGGCGCCATCTACAACATCGCCTCGGCCCGGCCGCTGTTCGAGGATCGGCGCGCGCGCTTCATCGGCGACACGCTGACCATCAACATCATCGAAAAGACGGCGGCCTCGAAGATCTCCGAGAACAAGGCCTCGCGCTCGCAGGCGGTCAACGTCACCACGCCGAGCATCATCGGCCTGCCGTTCAAGAGCGCCCAGGGCACCACGCTCAACGCCACCGACGCCAATTCGTTCGACGGCAAGGGCCAGAACACCTCGACCAACGACTTCACCAGCACCATCACCGTGACGGTGATCGAGGTCTACCCGAACGGCAACCTGCTCGTCTCGGGCGAAAAGCAGATCGGGCTCAAGGAGGGCGAGGAGTTCATCCGCTTCTCCGGCGTTGTCAACCCGAACTACATCACCGCGCAGAACACCGTGCAGTCGCCGCAGGTCGCCGACGCGCGCATCGAATACAAGGCCAACGGCTTCCTCGATTCGGCCCAGGTCATGGGCTGGCTCGGCCGCTTCTTCCTCAGCGTGATGCCCTTCTGATCATGACAAGAACCCACAAATTCCTGATTGCCCTGATGTGGTTCTTCGCGGCGCTGATGGTCGCGGACGCCGCGCGCGCCGAGCGCGTCAAGGACCTGGCCTCGATCGCCGGCGTGCGCAACAACCAGCTCGTGGGCTACGGCCTCGTCGTCGGCCTCGACGGCAGCGGCGACCAGACCACGCAGACGCCGTTCACGGTGCAGAGCATCAGCAACATGCTGGCCAACATGGGCGTCGCCCTGCCGCAGGGCACCAGCCTGCAGCTCAAGAACGTCGCCGCCGTGATGGTGACGGCCACGCTGCCGCCCTTCACGCGCAGCGGCCAGTCCATCGACGTGACGGTGTCCTCGATCGGCAACGCCAAGTCGCTCAAGGGCGGCACGCTGGTGATGACGCCGCTCAAGGGCGCCGACGGCAACGTCTATGCGATCGCGCAGGGCAACCTCGCGGTGGCCGGCGCCGGCGCCTCGTCCGGCGGCTCGAAGGTCGCCATCAACCATCTCTCCGTCGGCCGCATCGTCGGCGGCGCCATCGTAGAGCGCGAGGTGCCGACGCCGGTGGGGCAGGGCGAATACGTCTATTTCGACCTCAACACCTCGGACTTCGGCACGGCGCAGCGCCTCGCGGACGCCATCAACCGCGCCATGGGCCCGGGCACGGCCACGGCGTCCGACGGCCGTCAGATCCGCACGCGCGCCCCGATCAGCGCCAACGAGCGCGTCGCCTTCCTCGGCCGCATCGAGGACCTCGAAATCATGCCGACGCAGACGCCTGCCAAGGTGATCGTGAACACCCGCTCGGGCTCGGTGGTGATGAACCGCGCCGTGACGCTCGAGAACTGCGCCGTTGCGCACGGCAACCTCTCCGTCTCGGTGACGGCCGAGAATGCCGTGAGCCAGCCCAACCCGCTGGCGGCGGGCCAGACGGTCGGCACCACCAACTCGGCGATCGAGGTCAAGCAGGAGAACGCGGCGATGATCAACGTGAAGTCGGGCGCCAACCTCGCCGACGTCGTCAAGGCGCTCAATGCGATCGGCGCCAATCCGGCCGACCTGATCTCCATCCTGCAGGCGATGAAGGCCGCCGGCGCGCTGCGGGCCGAGCTCGAGATCATCTGAGCCCGGAGCAAGGCAAAGATTGCCGGTCTTTTTCCGGCCATTGCCGCCCGCGCCGCGTGACATGCTAAGCCGATCATGACCGCGCCCGCCAACATCCCGTCGATCTTCGATCTTTCGAGCATGACGACGCTGAAAAGCGCCGCCAAACGCGACGATCCGGCGGCGATCAAGGCTGCGGCGCAGCAGTTCGAGGCGCTGTTCCTGCAGATGATGCTGAAGTCCATGCGCGACGCGACGCCCAGCGAAGGCATGTTCGACTCCGACCAGACCCGCATGTACCAGTCGATGCTCGACCAGCAGATGGCCCAGGTGATGGCGGCCAAGGGCGGCACGGGGCTGGCGTCGGTCATCGAGAAGCAGTTGTCCCGGTCGAGCGATGCCGTTGTGCCCTTCGAGGGCGGCCTGCCGCTCAATCCGCCGTCGAAAGGCATCCCGCTCTCCGGCAACAGCCGCACGCTGCCAATCAATGGCAACGCGCCGCCGGCCCAGATGCCGCTCCATCCGCCGCTGCAGCAGAACGGCGTGACCCCGGCCTATCCGCTGTCCGGCGCCGATGCTTCCAGCAGCGACGCCTCGGGCGCGGTGGCGAGCTTCACAGCCCGCATGGCGCCCTACGCCGAGCAGGCCAGCCGCGCCACGGGCATTCCCGCGCAGTTCCTGGTGGCGCAGGCCGCGCTCGAGACCGGCTGGGGCCGTGCCGAGCCGCGCTCCGCCGACGGCCGGCCCAGCTACAACGTCTTCGGCATCAAGGCGGGCCGCAGCTGGCAGGGCCCGGCGGTCGAGGCGAGCACCACGGAGTACGTGGACGGCGTCGCCCAGCGCAGCACCGAGCGCTTCCGCGCCTACGGCTCCTACGCCGAGGCCTTCCAGGACTACGCCAACCTGCTGACCTCCAACCCGCGCTATGCGGGCCTGATCGGCAGCCAGGACCCGGTCGCCTTTGCCCGCGGCCTGCAGCAATCGGGTTACGCCACCGATCCCGCCTACAGCACCAAGCTCGCCCGCATCATCGCCGGCATGCCGCGCGCCGCCTGATCGGCGCGCCGGCCTTCCCTTTCTGGCACATTCGTTGCTCGTCATTCGCTGACTGAATTCAATCGGCGCCGCTTTTTGCCGATAAGAGCGTAGGAGCGCAACAGATGGCGACCAGCATCGTCAATAACGGACTTTCGGGACTGCTCGCCGCCCAGGCAGGCATCCTCACGACCAGCCACAACATCTCCAACGCCTCGACGCCCGGCTACAGCCGCCAGCAGATCGTCCAGACCACCAACCAGCCCATGAAGACCGGGGCCGGCTGGTTCGGCCAGGGCACCAGCGTCGAGACGGTGCAGCGCGTCTATAGCCAGTACCTGACCGGCAGCGTGATGGCGGCCCAGACCCAGGTCGGCGAGATGGACGCCTACCTGGCGCAGGTGCAGCAGATCGACAACATGCTGGCCGACGCCAGCGCCGGCCTGAGCCCGGCGCTGTCCGATTTCTACAAGGGCGTGCAGGACGTCGCCGCAAACCCGAGCTCCATCCCGGCGCGCCAGTCGCTGCTGGCCTCCGCGCAGTCGCTCGCGGCGCGCTTCCAGTCGATCAACCAGAGCCTCGACGAGCAGCGCTCGGGCGTGAACGATCAGATCACCAGCGAGGTCACGCTCATCAACTCCTATACGGCGCAGATCGCGCAGGTGAACCAGCAGATCATCCTGGCGCAGTCCGCCAACTCGAACCAGCAGCCGAACGACCTGCTTGACCAGCGCGACGAGCTGCTGCAGAAGCTCAACAAGGAAGTCCGCGTCACCACCGCGATGCAGACCGACGGCACGGTGAGCGTGTTCATCGGCAACGGCCAGCCGGTGGTGATGAACAACAGCGCCTACACGCTCGTCGCCCAGCCTTCGACCAGCGATCCGCAGCAGACGGTGGTTGCCATCAAAGCCATCAACGGCAACACCATCGAGCTCCAGCAGAGCCTGCTCTCCGGCGGCACCCTGGGCGGCCTGGTCTCCTTCGTCAACGAATCGCTGAACTCGGCGCAGAACCAGCTCGGCCGCATCGCGCTCGACCTGTCGCAGCAGTTCAACCAGCAGCACCAGATGGGGCAGGATCTCAACGGCGCCATGGGCGGGGCGCTGTTCAGCTTCCCGACCAATTCGGCGAACGGCATGTATTCGTACATGAACCTGTACGCCAACAAGAACAACACCGGCAGCGCGACGCTCAGCGCACAGATCCTGCAGAGCGACTACCGCGTCGTCTTCAACGGGGCCGCGTTCGACGTCTATCGGCTCAACGGCAACGGCACGCTGGCGCCGCAGGTGGTGCCGCCGGCGGCGCCGATCGCTTCCTTTGCGCCCGGCGGCAGCGTCAACGTCGATGGCGTCACGATCAGCGGCACGGCGGCGGCGGGCTTGGCTGCCGGCGATGCCTTCACCGTCAAGCCGGGCGACCCGATCGCGACGCGCATCGTCGCGGACTCGACCAACGGCGCCGGCGTCGGCGCACTCTCCGCCACGCAGGCCGGCCTGGGCGCGCTCACCGGCGACGACTACCGCATCGACTACACGGGCACGGGCGCGACCGGCTACGTCGTGACGCGGCTGTCGGACAACGCCGTGCTGACGCCGACCGTCAACACCGATCCGGCCAACACCATCAGCTTCGAAGGCGTCACCGTGCAGCTGGGCGGCACGCCGAACGTGGGCGACAGCTTCATCCTCCAGCCCACGCGCAACGTGGGGCGCGACATCACGGTGAACATCTCCGATCCTCGCCTCATCGCCGCGGGCGATCCGTTCCGGACCAAGGCGGACAGCACCAACACCGGCACGGCGAAGATCGACTCCGGCAGCATGGTGGCGGTCGATCCGACGGCCATTCCCTTGTCCGGCACGGTGACCCTGACCTATGCCAGCGCTACGAACACCTGGGCGCTGACCGGGCCGGCGCCCTGGAACGGCCTCACCATCCCGAGCACCGCCTTCAATCCGGGCCAGCAGAACGTCATCGACCTCAACGGCGTGCGCTTCACGCTGTCGGGGACGCCGCAGAACGGCGACAAGGTGTACCTGGAACCGAACTCGAACGGCATCTCGGACAACCGCAACGCGCAGGCGCTCGGCGCGCTGCAGACGCGCCGCATGATGGAAGGCAACTCGGCGACTTACGAAGAGGCCTATTCGCAGATCGTCAGCCAGATCGGCAACAAGACCCGCGAAGTCACCGTCACCGGCCAGGCCCAGCAGGCGCTGGCCAACCAGGCCAACGACGCGGTCCAGCAGCTCTCCGGCGTCAACCTCGACGAGGAAGCTGCCAACCTGATTCGATTCCAGCAGGCCTACCAGGCCTCGGCGAAAATGATCGACGTCGGCAGCAAGCTGTTCGACACCTTCCTGTCGGCGATCGGCTAAAGGAGACGGCAATGCGCATCAGCACCTCCATGATTTACGACACCGGGATCCGCTCGATCACGGACCAGACAGCCAGCCTGCTGCATACCCAGCAGGCGCTCGCCACCGGGCGCCGCGTCGTGACGCCGGCCGACGATCCGGTCGCAGCTGCCCGTGCGCTGGTCGTCACCGAGGCGAAGGACGTCAACGCCCAGTTCGCCACCAACCAGGGCAACGCCAAGGACGCGCTCAATCTCGAGGAATCGCAGATGTCGAGCCTCAACGACCTGCTCACCCGCATCCGCCAGTTGGCGGTGCAGGGCGGCGACGGCGCGCTGGCGGCCAACGATCTCAAGAGCATCTCGGCGGAACTGCGTTCGCGCTTCGACGAACTGCTCGGCCTGGCGAACACCACCGACAGCAACGGCGACTTCATCTTCGCCGGCACCATGGGCGCCACCAAGCCGTTCGGTGCCAACGTGGACGGGCTGCTGGCGGCCCCCGGCAACGAGGTCACCTATTCGGGCGACAGCAGCCAGCGCAGCCTGCAGGTTTCCGCCACACGCTACCTCGAAGTCAGCGATTCGGGGGCCGACATCTTCCGCCAGATTCGCAACGGCAACGGCAGCTTCGTCACCGACTACGCGACGACCAACACCGGTACGGCGGTCATCGACGCCGGCAGCGTGACCAACACCGCGACCTGGAACGCGCTGGCCGACAAGAACTATTCGCTGCAGTTCTGGACCGACACCAACGGCGTCGCCGGCACGCCCGGCCAGGTCTACTACGACATCATCGACACCACGGCCGGCAGCGCCAACCAGGGCAACTCGATGATCACCGGTGCGCCGGCCGTCAATCCGCCGACCCTCGCGACGGACTTCCAGGCCATGCGCAAGTTCTACGAAGCGCAGACCATCCCGCTCAGCACGCAGCCCGGCGATACGGGACCGGCGTTCGATCTCGGCTCGACGGTCAACATCACCGGCACGCCCGGCAACAGCGACACCTTCACCATTGCGCCGAGCACTTCGCAGAGCCTCTTCAAGACCGTCGCCAACCTGATCGGCGCGCTCGAGAACAAGCTGTCGAATGCGACGACCTCGGGCTCCACCGCGCTTGCCAACGAAATCGCCCAGGCGCTCACCAACCTCGACCAGGCCACGGACAACGTGCTGCGCGTGCGCGCCCAGATCGGTTCGCGCCTCAATGAGCTCGACACGCTGTCGAGCGTCAACCAGGACGTGGACCTGCGCTACAAGGAGACCCTGTCCGGTCTGCAGGATGTCGACTACGCCAAGAGCATCAGCGACCTGCAACAGAACCAGACCAGCCTCGACGCCGCACAGAAGTCGTACATGAAGGTGACTCAGCTGTCGCTGTTCAGTTACCTGTGAGCGCGAGCATGAAACGGACGCTGCTGCTGACGGGACTGACGGCCGGGCTTTCCGGCTGCATGCTGCTGAGCAGCCCGACCGGCACCATGCCGCGCAGCGGCGCCTTCGTGCCGGACACCACGGTCAATGTCACGTCCACGCTGGCGGTGAAGCTCGAGAAGCTCGTCTATTGGGGCGCCTACGCCGGCGTCGCCTACCTGATCCTGGATCCGCTGGCGCCCAACTGGGACATCGAGCAGGCGGAGTTCCCCGCCGACCAGTATCACCTGTCGCTGCACATGAAGCGCTACTACAACGGCGGCGCCGGCGAGGCGCGCGACGTGTTCCACCGCCGCGCCAAGGACATCGCCCGCGAGCACGGCTTCGACGGCTATCAGGTCATGCAATACACCGAAGGTCTGGAATCTTCGGTGCTCGGCCCGCAGCGCAATGCGCAGGGCGTCATCCGCCTCACGCGGGCCGACGAAGGCTAGCTGCCGGCGGCCTTGAGCACCGCGCCCATCGCCATGAACGACTGGTCGAACAGCCGTTCCAGCGCCGCGGCGAAGTAAGGCAGCGAAATCACGATCACCGCGAATCCGGCGAAGATCGTCACGGGAAAACCGATCGCGAACAGGTTGAGTTGCGGCGCCACGCGCGACAGCACGCCCATGGCGATGTTGGCGATCAAGAGCGCCGCGATCAGCGGCAGGGCGAGCAGCACGCCGGCGGCGAACATCGTGGTGGCCCAGGCCAGCAGCAGCGTGAAGCCCTTGGCGGCGAACGGCGTGGTCGATACCGGCAGCAGCGTGAAGCTCTGCGCCAGCAGCGAGAGCATCAGCAGGTGGCCGTTCAGCGCGAGGAAGATCAGCGTCGCCAGCAGCGCCAGGAATTCACTGACCACCGGCGCCTGGGACGAGGTGGTCGGGTCGTAGAACACGGCGAAGGAAAGGCCCATCTGCAGGCCGATTAGCTGGCCGGCGACGTCGACCGCGGCGAACGCGATGCGCAGCGCGAAGCCCATCATCATGCCGATCACGATCTGTTCGCCCAGCACCAGCAGGCCGGCCCACGAGCCCGCGGGGATCGATGGCATCGGCGGCAGCGCCGGAACGATCGCCAGGGTAATGGCGACGCCGAGCACGACCTTGATGCGCTCGGGCAGCGCGATGTTGCTGAACACCGGCGCAAAGGCGATCAGCGCGAGCACGCGCGCGAGGGGAAACATCAGGGTCGCCAGCCAGAGATCGAGCTGGGCGGAACTGACGGAGATCATCCGATCATCGAGGGGATGGCTTCGAACAGGCGCCGCATGTAGTCCGTCATGACCGTCAGCATCCACGGCCCGCCGATCACCAGCACGCCGAAGATCACCACCAGCTTCGGCACGAAGGACAGCGTGGACTCGTTGATCGAGGTGGCGGCCTGGAAGATGCTGATGAGCAGGCCGGTGGCCAGCGCGGCGATGAACAGCGGGGCCGACACGGTGAGCATCACCTCGACGGCCTGGCGGCCGATTTCGACGACAGTGGCGGGGGTCATGGCAGCCTTCCCTGGGCGCTCATCCGAAACTTCGGACGAGCGAGGCGATGATCAGGTTCCAGCCGTCGACCAGCACGAACAGCATGATCTTGAACGGCAGCGCCACGATCACGGGCGACATCATCATCATGCCCATCGACATGAGCACCGAGGCGACCACCATGTCGATGATCAGGAACGGGATGAACACGATGAAGCCGATCTGGAAGGCCGTCTTGAGTTCGGAAGTGACGAAGGCCGGGATCAGCACGCGCATCGGCACGTCGGCGGCGGTCGCCGGCTTGGGCTGGTTGGCGACCTTGGTGAAAGTGGCGAGATCGGCGTCGCGCGTCTGCCGCAGCATGAAGGCGCGCAGCGGCACGGCGCCGCGGTCGAGCGCTTCCATGAAGGTGATGCGGTTCTCGGACAGCGGGACGTAGGCGTCCGTATAGACCTTCTCGGTCACCGGCGCCATGATGAAGAAGGTCAGGAACAGCGCCAGCCCGATCAGCACCTGGTTGGGCGGCGAGGTCTGGGTGCCGAGCGCCTGGCGCAGCAGCCCCAGCACGATGATGATGCGCGTGAAGCTGGTCATCATCAGCAGCATCGCCGGCAGGAAGGTGAGGCCGGTGAGCAGCAGCAGCGTCTGGATCGACAGCGACCATTGCGTGCCCCCGCCCGGCGCCGGAGTGCTGGTGACGGCCGGCAGGCCCTGGGCCAGGGCGGCGCACGGCAACAGCAATGCGGCCAGCGCGAGCGCGCGGCCGAGCGGCGCAACGCGGGGGGTGCTAGGCATGGGGACCCCGGCGGCGTTCGGTGATCGCCTTGACCCAGCCGGCGAAATCACGCGCCGTTTCGGCCGTGCCGCTGGGCGGCAGTTCCTGGCGCGGCACTTCGGCCAGCGTGGAAACCTGCCCCTGGGCGACGCCGAGCACCAGCCAGCTGGAGCCGATCTCGAGCAGCACCACCCGTTCGCGCAGTCCCACCGGGACGCCGGCGACCACGCGCATGAGGTTGGAACCGGGGCCGC
>JBLNBJ010000116.1:0-4606 GCA_050259835.1 Ignavibacteria bacterium
AGGTGGGCTCCTACGGCGGCTACCTCTCCGGCGGCCAGCGGCAGCGGCTCGGGCTGGCCCGCGCGCTCTACGGCTCGCCCTCCGTGCTGATCCTCGACGAGCCGAACGCCAACCTCGACGAAGCGGGCGAAGCGGCGCTGGAAGCCGCGCTGCGCGCCGCCACTTCGGCCGGGCAGACCGTGCTGATCGTCAGCCATCGCCCCATCGCCATCCGCAACTGCGATCTTGTGATGGTCATGCAGGCGGGCCAGGTCACGCTTTACGGTCCGCGCGACCAGGTGCTCGCCAAGATGGCCGCGGCGGCCAACACCCTGATGCAGCCGGCTGCGCGGCCCGCGGCGGCGCCCGCCTCACCGCCGGCCGCCGCTCCGGCACCGGCGAGGGCCTGACGCAATGGCGGCCAAGAATCCCTCCGGCGGCCTGCTCTCGCGCCTGCTGCACCTGGGCAAGCCGGCGAACGCCGGCGCGCCGACCTCGGACATCGACGATTTCCGGGCCGCCATCTCGTTCGGCAACAAGATCATCTTCCTCGGCTTCGGCCTGTTCCTGCTGTGGGCCTCGCTTGCGCCGATCGACGAAGGCGTGCCGGCCACCGGCGTGGTGGCGGTCGAATCGCTGCGCAAGGTCATGACGCACATGACAGGCGGCACGGTGCAGACCGTGCTGGTGCACGAGAACCAGTCGGTGCAGGCGGGCGACGTGCTGCTGACTTTCGACGACACCAAGGCCCGCAGCACCTTCGACAGCGTGATGCAGGACTACATCGGAATGGCGGCCAAGCTCGCCCGGCTGGAGGCCGAGCACGGCCAGGCGCACGCGGTCCAGTTCTCCGACGAGTTGCAGGCCTACGCGCTGCAGATGGGGCGCGCCGACCTCCTGCGCGGGCAGGAGCAGCTGTTCAAGCTGCGCCAGCAGACGCTGGAAAGCGAACAGGCGATCCTGCGCGAGAACCTGTCGGCCTCGGGGGGCCAGGTGTCGGGCATGCGGCAGCAGCTGGCGGCGCGCTCGCACCAGGCGTCGCTGCTGACCGAGGAGATCAAGGAAGCCCGCCCGCTGGTCGCCGAAGGCTTCATCGCGCGCACCAAGCTGATGGACCAGGAACGCCAGCTGGCGGAGCTCACCAGCGTGACCAGCGAACTGCAGGCCCGCATCGCGCGCGAGATCAGTTCCAGCGCCGAGATCCGGCTACGGCTCGCGCAGCGCAAGCAGGAGTTCCTGCGCGACGTCGAGAACCAGATCGCCGACACCCGTCGGGAAGTATCGACCCTGCGCGAACGGCTCAAGGAAGCCCAGGCCGACCTCGAGCGCACCGTCGTGCGCGCGCCCGTATCCGGGCAGGTGGTGTCGCTGCAGGCGCAGACGCCGGGCGCCGCCATCACGCCGGGCTTCAAGATGCTCGAGATCGTGCCGGCCGGCGACAAGCTGCTGCTCGACGTCCAGATCCCGACGCACATCATCAACCGCGTCGTGCCCGGCCTGCCGACGGACATCCGCCTCAACGCCTTCCCGGAGTTGCCCCAGCTCGTCATCAAGGGCACGGTCGAGTCGGTCTCCCAGGACCGCCACGAAATACCCAACGGCCAGCCGTACTACCTGGCGCGCGTCGGCGTCACCCAGGAAGGCGTGGCCGAGCTGCACGGCCGCAAGCTGCGCCCCGGCATGCCGGTGGAAGTGATCATCAAGACCGGCGAGCGCAGCTTCCTCATGTACATCCTGAAGCCCCTCATGCGGCGCATGTTCACGGCATTCGAGGAAGCCTGATCCGGCGCTGCCTTTCGGGTAAACTTCCGGCGCTCGCCTCGCCGGCATAGCTCAGTTGGTAGAGCAACCGCCTTGTAAGCGGTAGGTCGTCTGTTCGAGTCAGACTGTCGGCACCAACGCACACGTCCAGGGCGCAAATCATTGCTCATCCGGCACTCCCAATGACGCAGGCTGCTTCGTCGCGGAACGCGCCGCTGCGCCTGCTGGTGGTCGCCGCCGAAGGCGAGGCGGCGCGCGAATTTGCCGCCCGCATCGCCCGCACGCCAAAGGCGCCGGCGGCGGTCGAGTTCAGCGGACCGGCCGAGCTGCGCGCCAGCCTGAAGAGCCGGCCCTGGGACGCCATCCTGTATTTCCACGGTACGCCGGGACTCACGCCGGCCGCGGCGCTGCGGCACGTGCACGAACTCGGCCTCGACCTGCCCTTCATCGTCATCGCCGCGGCGGGCGACGAGAACGCCGCCGTGCGCGCCATGAAGGCCGGCGCCCACGACGTCGTGTCGCCGGATCGCATCGACCGCCTGCTCCCCGCCATCGAGCGCGAACTGCGCGAGGCGCGCCACCGCGCCGACCACCGCGCCGCGCTCGAGATGCTGAAGGATAGCGAGGCGCGCTTCCGCACGCTGGCCTCCAACCTGCCGGGCATGGTGTTCCACCTGCAGGGCGACACGCTCGACAACTACCGCTTCCTGTTCGTCAGCGACGCCTGCCACAAGCTGTTCGGCATCAAGCAGCACGAGATCCTCGGCAACGCGCAGCGCTTCTTCGACGCCTTCGAGACCGAGAACCAGCGCACGCTGCTGGCCGCGCTGCAAGCTTCCGCCGCCAGCGGCGCCGCGCTCGAGTGGAAGGGACGCCTGCGCGGCCGCGCGCGCGGCCGCTGGATAGAGCTGCGCTCGCTGCCCCAGCGCCAGGACGACGGCAGCGTCGTCTGGCACGGCATCGCCACCAACATCACCGAGGCGAAGGAGATCGAGGCCGAGTTGCGCGCCTCGCGCGAACAGCTCGCCGAGCTGTCGTTCCACCTCGAGGCGGCCAAGGAGGAGGAGCGCGAGCGCATCGCGCGCGACATCCACGACGAACTCGGCAGCATCCTGGTGCGGCTCAAGATCGAGGCCGCGCTGCTCGCCAGCAAGCTGCCGCCGGCGCCGCCGAGCCTGGGCGAGAAGGCGGCGTCGATCGAGGCCCTGCTCGACCAGGCGCTCGCGACCACCCAGCGCGTCGCCCGCCAGCTGCGTCCTGGCATCCTGAAGGAATTCGGCCTGGCCGAGGCGATCAAGTGCCAGTCGGAAGACTTCACCCAGAGCACCGGCATCCCCTGCCCCGTGCAGTGCGACGACGACATCGAGCCGGACGCCGAAACCTCGCTGGCGCTGTTCCGCATCACCCAGGAAGCGCTGACCAACATCACCAAGCATGCGCCGCACGCCTCGCTGGTGGTCGTGCGGCTGCGGCGCGAGCGCGACGGCATCTCGCTCGAGATCCGCGACAATGGCCGCGGCATATCGGAAGCGGACATGAACAAGCCGCGTTCCTTCGGTCTGCGCGGCATCCGCGAGCGGGTCAACAGCCTCGCCGGCCAGTTCCATATCGGGCCGGCCGAGCAGGGCGGCACCCATATCTACCTGAAAGTGCCGGAAAAGCGTGTTATCGTCGCGCCAACTGCAGAAGAGGAAGAACTGCAGCGCAACCTGTTCTGATCATGGAAGAAAAAATCCACGTACTGATCGCCGACGACCACGCCATCGTACGTCAAGGTCTCAAGCAAATCCTGTCGGAGACCGACGACCTGGTGGTCGCCGGCGAAGCCGAGGACGGCACCGACGCGCTGCAGCTCGCGCGCAACCAGCAGTGGGACGTGTTCCTGCTGGACGTCGCCATGCAGACCCGCAACGGCATCGACACCTTGAAGCAGCTCAAGAAGGAATTTCCGCGCCTGCCGGTGCTGATGCTGTCGATGCATCCCGAGGACCAGTACGCCGTGCGCGCCATCCAGGCCGGCGCCGCGGGCTACATGACCAAGCAGAGCGCCCCCGCCGAACTGGTGGCCGCCATCCGCAGGGTGGCGCGCGGCGAGAAGTACATCAGCCCGACGCTGGCCGCCAAGCTGGCCGAAGTCATCGCCGGCGGCGACCGGCCGGGACTCGAGAAGCTTTCCGACCGCGAGCACGAAGTGCTGCGCCTGATCGCCTCCGGCAAGACGCTGACGCAGGTGGCGGGCGAACTCAACATCTCGGTGGCCACGGTGAGCACCTACCGCGCACGCCTGCTCGAGAAGCTGGGCCTCGGCAACACCGCCGAACTGATCCGCTACGGCCTCGAGCACGGCCTCGTCGAATAGGGCCATGGCCGAGCTGTCGCCTTCCGAGATCGCCCGCGAAGCCCTGCGCCGCCTGGCGCAACAACGCACGCCGCCGACGCCGGACAACTACCGCGCGCTCTATCACGAGATCGCCGGCACGCAGGCGGCCGAGGAATTCCCCGAGAAGTCCCTCAAATCCGTGGCCGCGGCGCTGCCCCACACGACGCCCGAACAGGCGCGCTTCGTTCGCCAGCTCGAGGCGGCTGCGGGCGAGAAGAACTGGGATGGATTCAGGACGGCCCTGGCCGACATCTTCGCCCGCCTCGGCGCCGAGCCGCCCAATTGGGCCGCCCTGATGCGCGAGCTGCTGCTGCAGGTGGAAACCCGCCACGCCGGCATGACGGCCGCCAAGAAGCGCGAGGCGCTCGACCACGTGCTGGCGGCCTCGAGCACCCCCGAGGTGCTCTACAACCGCATGCATTCGCTGCTGCGCACCTGGTCGCACACGCCGGCCGCGCCCGACGAGCCGGAACTTACGCAGCCGGA
>JBLNBJ010000117.1:0-18598 GCA_050259835.1 Ignavibacteria bacterium
CGAGGGTGGCGGGTGGTCGTCGACGCGTAGGTAAAGGAGGAGGCGGACGCCTTTTCGATCTTGTCCGCCGGGGGACACGAAGCGGCGACGACCACCCGTCGCCCTCGGCGGGCCGAAGGCAACGGTTTCGCCTTGCAGCACTACGCGCCTACTGCACCCCCAACGATCCGCACTTCCCGCTGCGGGAAGGGAATCTCGATGCCCTCGGCGCGGAATGCCTTCCAGATCGCCAAGTTGATGTCCGAACGTAGCGTGCCGACGCCGGCCGCCGAATCGCCGATCCAGAATCCCAGTTCGAGATCGATCGCCGATTCGCCGAAGGCCAGCACCAGCGCGCTGGGCGCCGGATCGGCCAGCACCCGCGGCTGCGCACGCGCGATGCCGACCAGAATCGCCAGCCCGCGCTCAACATCGGCCGCGTAGCTCACCGAGACCGGCAGCGCGACGCGCACCTTGGGGTCGGTGTAGGACTCGTTCAGCACCACGCTGCCGACCAGCACTTCGTTCGGCACGATCGCCTCGATGCCGGTGAGGCCGCGCAGCACCGTGTAGCGCGTGGTGATCTTGGTCACCTGGCCCTTGTGGCCGTCTACCGAGATGACGTCGCCGATGCGCAGCGACCGGTCGAGCAGGATGATGAAGCCCGAGATGTAGTTGGCGGCGATCTTCTGCAGGCCGAAGCCGAGGCCGACGCCGAGGGCGCCGCCGAACACCGACAGCATGGTGAGATCGATGCCGACGGCGGGGAGGCCGATCAGCACGGCGAGCACGATCGAGAGGGCCTTGGAGATGCGCGTGAGCACCGTGCGCAGGTTGTCGTCCAGCCCCTGCGCCGCCAGCAGGCGCGCCTCAACGATGCCGCCGATCCAAAGCGCGACGAGCAGCGTCGCGAGCACGACGCCGATGCCCTGCAGGATCATCCAGAGATTCAACTTCTGATGGCCGACGGTGAAGCCGACGCTCTCGAGCGCGTCGATCAGCGGCGGCAGCAGGCCCGTGATGTAGAGCGCGACGACCAGCCAGGCAAGCAGGGCGAAGGTGCGCTCGAACGAGGCCAGCCAACTGGCGCGCCCGAAGCTGTGCCGCAGCACGAAGAACACGATTCGGATGATGGCGAACGAGACCAGCAGCGGCACCGCGACGGTGAGCAGGTTCACGTGCTGCCAGCGCACGAGCACCGCACGCACGATCAGCACCGCGACCAGCGACGCCAGCGGAAACATCAGCCGCCGCAGGCCCCGGCGCCCGAGCGCGCGCAATCCCTCGCTGCCGGCTTCGTTGGCGCGGCCGCGCGCCGCACGGTCTGCCACCCAGCCAAGGCCCAGGCACAGCGCCAGCGCGGCAACCTGCCACAGCATGTCCGGCTGCTGCAGATCGTTCCACAGATTGACGAGCAGGCTGCCGAATTCGTTAGAGTCCATGCGCATCACTTCGAATGGGGCACGGCATCGCGGCGATGCCGTCGCCAGTTGTCGAGATAGGCACGCGCCAGCGGCGCATTTCCGCGCAGGATCACCAGGTTCTCGGCATTGCGCGCCTGCGCCGAGAAGGTGAAATTGTAGCTGCCGGTCACGACGACGGGATCGGGATCCTCGGCGTCGATCAGCATGACCTTGTTGTGCGCGGCGGCGTAGCGCTCTTCATACCAGACGGGAATGCCGGCGTCGTTCAGCGTATGCAGCAGGCTGTGCGCATTCTTGGACGCCTGCTCGCGATCTGCCAGGATCTCGACCGCGACGCCCTGGCGCCGCGCCTCCTGCAGTGCCCAGGCGATGTTGCGGCTCGAGAGCGTGTACGCCTGCACGTGGATCGTATGCCGGGCCTGCCGGATGGTGCGCAGCAGGGCGCCTTCAGCGTCGTCCCAGGGCGTGAAATAGACCGCGATCGTCCCCTGTGCCGGCAGCGGGCCCAGGGCGAAGGCCCCGGGCGCAGCGAGAAGCGCCAGCAGCAGGAAGACCGTGCGGATCACGTGCTGCGCTCGAGCACCGCGGCGAAGAAGCCGTCCGTGCCGTGGCGATGCGGCAGCAACCGCATGTCCTCGCCGCACTCGATCTCGACGCCCTGCTTGGCGAGCACGTCGTGCGCGTTGAGGCGACGGAATCCCGGATGCGCCTGCAGGAAGGCATCAACGACGCCTTCATTTTCCTCGGCCAGGATGCTGCAGGTCGCATAGACCAGCCGCCCGCCGGGCTTCAGCAGCCGCGCGGCGCCGGCGAGGATGTCGGTCTGCTTGCGCGTCAATTCCGCCACGCTTTCCGGCGTCTGCCGCCACTTGAGATCGGGATTGCGGCGCAGCGTGCCGAGCCCGGAACAGGGCGCATCGACCAGCACGCGGTCGATCTTGCCGGCCAGCCTTTTGACGCGCTGGTCGTTCTCGCCGGCGATGCACGCCGGGTGCACGTTCGACAGCCCCGAACGCGCCACGCGCGGCTTGAGCTTGGCCAGGCGCTTGTCGGAAACGTCGAACGCATAGAGGCGGCCGGTGGAGCGCATCAGCGCGCCCAGCAGCAGCGTCTTGCCGCCGGCGCCGGCGCAGAAGTCGACGACCATCTCGCCTCGCCTGGGCGCGAGCAGGTAGCCGAGCAGTTGCGAACCCTCGTCCTGCACCTCGATGCTGCCGTCGAGATACAACGGGTGGCGGGCGAGCGCCGGCTTGGTCGCCAGACGAATGCCTTGCGGCGCATGGCGGCAAGGCTCGGCGGCGATGCCTTCGGCGTTGAAGCGGGCGATGACCTCCTCGCGCTTGGCCTTGAGTTCATTGACGCGCAGGTCGAGCGGCGCCGGGCGATTGAGCGCGCGCGCCAGTTCCAGCATTTCGGCTTCGCCCAGACGAGCCACCAGTCGCTCCGCGAGCCAGTCGGGAAAGTCCGCCTGCTCCGCCAGCGTGAGCACCGGCTCGGGCTTCGCCTTCAAGGCTGCCGCCCAGGTCATTTCGCGCGCATCGAGCACGCCCTCGAGCTGGCGCAGGTTCACGCCCTGCAGGCGCAGCAGTGCCGCCAGCGCGAGTTGCCCGGGATTCGCGTCTTCGCCCGCCAGGCGCGTCAGCCAGCGGCGGCGGCGCAGGACGGCATAGGCCGTCTCGGCGATGAAGGCGCGCTCGCGGCTGCCGGTCTTCTGCGCGCGGAAGTAGTTGGAGAGGGTCGCGTCCGCGGGTTGGGCGAACTTGAGCATGTCCGCCGTCGTGACGGCGGCGCCCTCGATCATCTTGGTGGTGATACGCATGTCAATTGGTTTCCGGAGAATCTGCCGTCTGCTCGAACGCATCGCCCTTGCGATCGACATAACGGATTTTAACGGGGAGCCCGCCAAACGCCGGCGCCAGCCAAACTTCGGTGGTGTCGCCGTCGGAGCGGGTGCGCAGGTGCAGGGCGGCGACAGTGCCGCCCGCGAGTTCAAGCTTCTCTTCGCCCAGCCATTCGAAGGTCCAGCGTCCGACGCGGCTGCCGGTCGCCACGGCGATGTCCACGTCCTGGCGCGGCGCGAGCCAGGCTAGCTGGTAGAAGACCGACACCATGTCCTGCATGCCCTCGACGGCGCGCGCCGGGGCGCGTCCGCCGGAGAAACTCACCTGGTTCGCCGGCCAGCCGAAGCTCGCGATTTCCGCGTCGCGGCCTTCGCGCTGATCGCGGAACTCGAGCGGGCGCAAGCCGGCGGCCGTCACCTCGCCTTCGCTGCTTTGCGTGCGGGTGCGACCGCGCAGCGCAGCGAGGCCCTTGGGCTCGGCGACCGAGCGGATCGAGTAGCGGCCCTCTTCCACGCGCCATTCCTGGGTCGTTTCGCCGATCACGAAGCCGCCGTCACCGTACTTGACCACGTAGCGCAAGCGGCCCTGGCGCGGCCAGGGCGGCGCGGGCGGTGCCGGCGGCGGGGCGACGGCTGCGGGTGCTTCGGACGCGACGGCGACCGGCGTAGGATCGGCTGCCGCAGCAGCGATCGGCGCGAGCGCAGGCGCTTCCGGAGCTGCCGCCCGGTGCGCCGGGCGCGGACGCGCTTTCGGCTTCAGCTTCGGCGTGGCGGCATGCACAGGCGTGGGCGACGGCGCCGCGGGCGCCAGGCGCGCGTCGAGCGTCTGCACTTCGGCTTCGTTCTCGCCCGGAAGCGTCCAGCCCGGCATCACGACGGCAGCGCCGTGCAGCAGGACAGAGACCGCCAGGGCGATCGCAAACGGCACGGCGAGGCTTCAGACCTGCGGCACGCGCAGCGCACCCTGCGACTCGCCAGACCCGGCAAGCCGGACGTGGCCGTCGACCACGCTGATGCGGCCCTCGAGGAACCAGCGCGCCGCCTGCGGATAGACGATGTGCTCCTGGGCCAGCACCCGGGCCGCCAGATCCGACTCGGTGTCGCCCGGCAGGACGGGCACCGCGGCCTGGACGACGATGGGACCGCAATCGAGTGCCGGGGTGACGAAATGCACGGTGCAGCCGTGGATCTTGACGTCGGACTTCAGCGCCGAAGCGTGCGTGTGCAAGCCCGGGAAGGCCGGCAGCAGCGAAGGATGGATGTTCAGCAGGCGGCCGTCGAAGCGCTTGACGAAATCCTGGCCGAGCACGCGCATGAAGCCCGCGAGCAGCACGAGATCGGGCGCATGGCGCTCGATCTCGGCGGCCAGCGCGGCGTCGAAGGCGCCGCGATCGGCATAGGCCTTGTGGTCGACCACGGCCGTCGGCACGCCGCGCGATTGCGCCCAGGCGAGCCCCGCGGCATCGGGCCGGTTGGAGATCACCGCCGCGCAGCGGCCCGGCAGGCCGGCGTCGACCAGCGACTGCATGTTGCTGCCGCGCCCGGAGATCAGGATCACGTAGGTCTTGCCGGCCGCGCTCATTTCAGCCCCGCCACGGGAAGGAACACGAAGGAGGCGACGCTCTGGATCGCCTTGGCCACGGTGCGGTGCGACTTGTCGGCGATCAGCGCCGACAGGGTGTCCAGATTGCCGATCACCTTGCCGAATTCGCGCTCGAAACTGAGGTTGTAGTCGGGCGCCATCTCGTTCGAGAGCAGCAGCGGCCGGCCGTCGGCGCCGCGCGCCTGGCCCAGCTTCCACGCGGCGATCTCGACGTTGCGCGCGCTGTTGTAAAGCTTCTGGGGATCGAGGTCGTCGGTCACGAAAAACTCCGTCTTCTGTTCAAAGGCCACGTTCAGCATGCCGCCCAGGCCGCCGATGAACGCCGCCACGCGGTCGCCCGCAAAATCGTCGCGCAGGCTGAGCAGCACCAGTTCCGTGCCCCACTTGCCTTCGAATTCGGGAAGCCGCCAGGCGTAGCGCGGCTCGAAGATCCGGCCCACCGCCGCCTCCAGGCTGCTCCCCGACTTGCGCCACTCGCGCGGATTGCGCCGGTAGAGCTTTTCGGCCAGCAAGCGCAGGCTGGCGAAGACTTCCCGGCGATGGACGTCGGAAACGCGGTCGAGGTCGGTCTTGGCGAGCTGCGCGGGGTCGAAACCCGTGGTCCCCTTGGGGCCGCCCCCCGAATTCGCGGCGCATGCCGAAAGAACCGCCGAGAAGGCCGCAGCCAGCAGGAGAGCACGCATGGCGCATCTTAGCCCAAAGCTCGGTTTCCCCTCCAACCAATTGTTTCAGCGCGAGAAACGCTGACGCAGCCAGCCGATGGCGATGGGCAGCATCGACAGCCCGATGATGGCCACGATCACCAGGGACAGGTTGTTCTTCACGGCCGGCAGGTTGCCGAACCAGTACCCGGCTGCCGACAGGGACACCACCCAGATCACGGCGCCGAGCAGGTCGAAAGCGAAATAGCGCGGATAAGTCATGCGCGCGACCCCGGCCACGAAGGGCGCGAAGGTGCGCACCAGCGGGATGAAGCGCGCCAGCGTCATGGTCAGTCCGCCCCAGCGCTCGTAGAAGCCGTGGGCATGGTCGTAGGCGGCGCGGTTGAAGAAGCGCGGCGCGCCTTCGCCCCAGTGCAGCACGCGCCTGCCGATCCAGCGTCCGATCCAGTAGTTGCAGTTGTCGCCGAGCACGGCGGCGGAAAGGAGCACGGCAATGAGCATGGCCAGATCCATGCCGCCCGTAGCCGCGAGCGCCCCGGCGACGAACAGCAGCGAATCGCCCGGCAGGAAGGGCGTGACGACGAGCCCCGTCTCGCAGAACACGATCAGGAACAGCAAGCCGTAGATCCAGATCCCGTACTCGACGACCAGCAGCGCGAGATGCTTGTCGAGGTGCAGGACGATGTCGATGAACTGTGCGATGAATTCCATGCGAAAGCGGTGCCGGCCGGGCCTCGGAAGGCGCGCATTCTACCGTGCCGCCGTGCCGGCCGGCTGTCGGCGCCGCGCGAAGTTGGGCCGGTGTCTGGGCGTCCGGAGCGGGCTGGGGCTCGACGTTCCCTGCGCGCCTCTCCGAACTTGCAGCCGGCATCTTTCCCTTTTCGCATTTCCCCAATCTCTCCCAGATTTCTTCGCAGGCACTGCAAGATTGGCCTCCAGAATTTCGTCATGAACCTGATCGCCGCAATGTTTGCCGTGTTCGTCGCCTGCTGGCCGGCCGCGCCCGCCCGGGCGGCGGAGAAGGTTTCGGTCCAATTGAACTGGAAGCACCAGTTCGAGTTCGCCGCCTTCTACGCCGCGGAAGCGCAGGGGTTCTACCGGCAGGCGGGTCTCGATGTCGATATTCGCGAAGGCGGGCCCGGCGTCGATACCGTCAAGGAAGTCACTTCCGGGCGAGCCGACTTCGGCATCGGCGCAGCCTCGCTGGTGGTGGATCGCTATCGCGGGGCCCCGGTGATGGTCATCGCCACCCTGATGCAGCATTCACCGGTCGGGCTGCTGGCCCTGCGCAGGCACGGCGTCCACAGCGTCCTCGATCTCGCCGATCGGCCGGTGGCCGTCGCCCCCCACAACCGCGACGAGATCGAAGCCTACCTTCTGGCCGCCGGGATTCCCCGCACCCACATCCAGTTGGTCAATCAGGTCGGCTGGGACCTCGCCGACCTCGAGCGAGGAGCCGTCGCAGCGAAAGTCGTCTACCTCTCCAACGAGCCGTGGTGGACCAAGGGACGCGAGCACGAATATCTGCTGCTGACCCCGGTCTCGGCCGGCATCGACCTGTTCGGCGACATGCTGTTCGCCAATACCGCCATCGTCGCGTCGCGGCCCGATGCCGTGAGGGCTTTCCGCGAGGCAACCCTCAAGGGACTTGTCTACGCGCTTGATCACCCCGAAGAGCTCAGCGACCTGATCATCGCCCGCTACGACAGCCAAGGGAAGACGCGCGATCACTTGCTGTTCGAAGCCGCGCAGATGCGCAACCTGACGCGGCACGACATCGTCGAGCCGGGCTATATGAGCCCGGGCCGCTGGCAGCACGTGGTGACGGTGTTCGCCGACCGGGGCCAGCTGCCGCGCGATTTCGACCTGTCGGAGTTCATCTACGACGCGACACCGCACAAGGCGCCGCCCTGGCTGATCCGCACGCTGGTCGCGCTGCTGGCGATACTCGTCGCCGCGATGCTGGTGGCGCTGAAGCTGCGCAGCCTGAACCAGAGGCTGCGCGGGGAGATGGCGGAGCGCGCGGAGGCCGAAGCGGCATTGGCCGCAAGCGAGAAGAACTACCGGGAGCTGGTGGAAAACGCCAACACCATCGTGCTGCGCATGGACGCGGACGGCAAGGTCACCTATTTCAACGAATTCGCCGAGCGCTTCTTCGGCTACCGGGCCGAGGAGATCGTCGGCCGGCCCGCCTTGGGCACTCCCGAACGCGAGACCGACAGCCACCGTGACCTGTGCGACATGATGGACGCCCTGCTGGCTCACCCCGAGAACTCGCGCCAAAGACCTGAATCTCCCCAAGTGCCCCGGTTAAAATGCGCGCGATGTCCCGAATCCACCCCCTCCCCGACCTCCTGATCAGCCAGATCGCCGCCGGCGAGGTGGTCGAACGCCCGGCCTCGGTGCTCAAGGAACTGATCGAGAACAGCCTCGACGCCGGTGCAAAGAAGGTCGACGTGCAGATCGAGGAGGGCGGCGTCAAGCTGATCCGCGTCGCCGACGACGGCGGCGGCATCGAGCGGGACGATCTTCCGCTCGCGCTGGCGCGCCACGCGACCAGCAAGATCGCCAGCCTGGACGATCTCGAGCGCGTCGCCAGCTATGGCTTCCGCGGCGAGGCGCTGGCGTCGATCGCCGCGGTGGCGCGCACGACCATCACCAGCCGCAGCGCCGGCAGCGCGCACGCCTGGCGTATCGGCAACGCGGATGGCGCGCCCGCACCGGCCGCGCTCGCCGCCGGCACCGTGATCGAGGTGGCCGATCTCTACTACAACACGCCGGCCCGCCGAAAATTTCTGCGCTCCGCGGCAACCGAATACGCCCATTGCGACGAAGTGATGCGCCGCATGGCGCTGGCGCGTCCCGACGTCGCCTTCTCGCTCTCGCACGACCGCAACGTCAAGCGCCGCCTGCCCGCCGGCGACATGGAGCGGCGCCTGCGCGAGATCTTCGGCGAGGAATTCTTCGTCCAGGTGCGCGCGGTGGAGGCGCAGGCCGGCCCGCTGCGCCTCGCCGGCTACGCCGCCCTGCCCGCCTATTCGCGGGCCGGACGCGACGAGCAGTACTTCTTCGTCAATGGCCGCTTCGTGCGCGACAAGGTGCTGGCCCACGCCGCGCGCGAGGCCTATGCCGACGTCCTGCACGGCAGCCGCCATCCGGCCTACGCGCTGTTCCTCGAACTCGATCCCGCCGCGGTGGACGTGAACGTCCATCCGGCCAAGACCGAGGTGCGCTTCCGCGACAGCCGCGGCGTCCACCAGTTTGTCTTCCACACCCTGACGCGCGCCCTGGCCGCACCCCTGGCCGCCGCGCGCGAGGCGGCGCTCCCCGTGCGCGCGGAGTTGCGCGCTCCGGCCTTCAACCCGCCCCGCCAGACGGGGTTCGAGTTGCGCGAGCCGGACGCCGGCGCCTATCTGGCATTCGCCCGCAGCGCGTTCGCGGAAGCCGCGACCGACGCGCCCGCGGCAGCGGGCACGATCGAAGCCCCGGCGCCCGCCGCGGCCGCTCCGCTCGGTTACGCGCTGGGCCAGCTGCACGGCATCTACGTGCTGTCCCAGAACGAAGCCGGGCTGGTGCTGGTCGATATGCATGCGGCGCACGAGCGCATTCTTTACGAAAAGCTCAAGCGCGCGCTCGACGCCGGCCCGCCGGCCCGCCAGGCCCTGCTGGTGCCCGCCTTGATCGCCGCCGACGCGCGCGAGATGGCCGTTGCCGAGGAGCGACGGGATGCGCTGGACGCGCTCGGCTTCGAACTCGCTCCCGCCGGCCCGCAACAGCTTGCCGTGCGCGCCGTTCCCGCCCTGGTGGCCGGCGGCGACGTCGCGGCGCTGGTGCGCAGCCTGCTGGCGGAACTCGCCGAGCAGCCGGAGAGCCGGATTGCCCAGGCGCGCCGCAACGAGATCCTCGCCACCATGGCCTGCCACGGCTCGGTGCGCGCGCATCGCACGCTGACCCTGCCCGAAATGAACGCGCTGCTGCGCGAAATGGAAGCCACCGAACGCGCCGACCAGTGCAACCACGGACGTCCCACCTGGGTGCAACTGAGCACGGCCGACCTCGACAAGCTGTTCCTGCGCGGCAAATAGCCATGGCGAGCAATCCTCTTCGCCGTCCATCGGACGGCGCCAATCAGTCGCCCCCGCCCCCGGGGCGGGGGACGGGGGATGGGGAGCCAATGGCTTCCCATGAAGAGGATGGCGGGCTTCCTCCCGCCATCCTCCTCATGGGTCCGACGGCCAGCGGCAAGACCGCAGCCGCGATGGACCTCGCCACCCGCTTTCCGGTCGAGCTCGTGAGCGTGGACTCGGCGCAGGTCTTCCGCGACATGAACGTCGGCACGGCAAAGCCGGATGCCGAGACCCTGAAGCGCTTTCCGCATCACCTGATCGACCTCATCACGCCCGAGGAACGCTACTCGGCCGCGCGCTTTCGCGAGGATGCGCTACGCGCCATGGCGGAGATCACGGCGCGCGGCAACGTGCCCTTGCTGGTCGGCGGCACGATGCTCTACTTCAAGACGCTGCGCGAAGGCCTCGCCGACCTGCCCCAGGCCGACGCCGCGACGCGCGCAGCGATCGATCTGGAGGCACGCGAGCGCGGCTGGCCGGCGCTGCATGCCGAGCTCGCACGGCTGGACCCCGAAACCGCTGCGCGCCTCGCGCCCGCCGACGCTCAGCGCATCCAGCGCGCACTTGAAGTCGTGCGCCTCACCGGAGAGCCGCTGGGGAACTTCTTCGCCCGCCAGTCGAAGACGCCGCCGCTTTACCGCATGCTGTCCCTCGCACTGTGGCCAAGCGACCGCGCCGTGCTCCACGAGCGCATCGCACAGCGCTTCGACGCGATGCTGGCGAATGGCCTTATCGACGAAGTGGAAATGCTGCGGCGCCGCTACGCGCTGAACGACACGCTCCCGTCCGTGCGCTCGGTGGGCTACCGCCAGGTGTGGGACATGCTGGAAGGCCGGCTGGCTTCGGGTGAACTGCGCGACCGCGGCGTCTTCGCGACGCGCCAGTTCGCCAAGCGCCAGCTCACCTGGCTGAAAAGCACACCGGGAGTCGCTCTAATCGATTGCCTAGAACCCAGCTCCCAAGCGACAATACGCGGGTTCGTCCAGGACTGGCTTTCCCCTTCATGACCCATCACGAAGACAACGTCGACGCCTTCAAGATCACGTTCCGGCGCGAGATCGTTTTCTACCTGCGCCAGCTCATCAACGACGGCGAACTGGTCAACGTCACCTTCGACGGCGGCCGCGAAAGCATGACCACCGTGCTGCTCGACGTCGACGAAGAGACCGACACGATCGTCTTCGACTGGGGCGCCGACGAGGCCATGAACCAGCGGCTGCTGAAGAGTCCGCGCACTTATTTCATCGCCACGCCGCAAGGCGTGCGCAACCAGTTCTCCGCCCCGCGCGTCTGGCAGGTCAGCTACGAGAAACGGCCGGCGTTCGCCACCACCATTCCGACCACCTACGTGCGCATGCAGCGGCGCGACTACTTCCGCCTGTCGCTGCCGGTGACGCAGCGGCGTCCGTGCTTCTTCCGTGCCGGCGATGCGGCGACCCAGTGGCAGATGTCGGTCATCGACATCGGGCTGGGCGGCGTCGGGCTCGAGTCCCAGGATGCGGCGCTGCCGTTCGAACGCGGACAGAAGATCCAGCGCGCCACCGTGGATCTCGGCAAGTACGGCAAGCTCGACGTCGACATGGTCGTCCGCTTCGTCGGCAGCGTGGCGCGCGGACCGCGCGAAGTGGGCCGGCTCGGCTGCGAGTTCGTCAAGCTGATGCCGGCGCAGGAAAACGACCTGCAGCGCTTCATCACCCAGGTCCAGCGCGAGGAGCGCGCCAAGCTGGGCTGACGCGCCGCGCCGTCAGGCGAGGCGGAAGCGCGCCACCGAATCGCGCAGGGCGCGCGACATCGACTGCAGTTCGTGGGCGGCCGTCGCCGTGCGCCCGACCTCCGCCGCCCCCTGTTCGGCCGATTCCGCCACGCGCACGATGCGCGCCGCGATGTCGCTGCTCGCCGCGTTCTGCTCGCGGATGGCGTCGTTGATCGAGGTCACCACGCCGGTCACGCGCTGCGCGCTCTCGCGGATGCGCGCGATCGATTCGCCGGCGCGCGACGCCAGCTCCACGCCCTGGGTCGCCTGGCGCTCGCCTTCGCTCATGCTCGCCACGGCGTCCTGGGTGCTGGACTGGATGCGCGCGATCATGTCGGCGATCTCGCCGGTCGACGCGGAAGTGCGTTCCGCCAGCTTGCGCACTTCGTCGGCCACCACGGCGAAGCCGCGGCCCTGCTCGCCGGCGCGCGCCGCCTCGATGGCGGCGTTGAGCGCCAGCAGGTTGGTCTGGTCCGCGATCTCCCGGATCGTGTTCACGATCACGTTGATCTCGGCGGTATGGCGATCCAGCTCCTGGATCTGTCCGGAGGACTTCTGCACCGCGCCGGACAGCAGGCCGATCTCGTCGCTGACCTTGTGGATCACGGCGCCGCCCTCGCGCGCCAGCGCGTCGGACTCGACGGTGATGCCCTGCGCGTCCTGCACGCTGTTGGCGATCTGGCCGACGTTCGCCGTCATTTCCTCGATCGTCGCGGCGATGCTTTGCGCCTCCTCGCTTTGCGCCTGCGAGCGGTGCGCCACCTTGTCGGCCATCTCGTTGAGCAGGTCGGCGTTGCCGGAGAGCTGTTCGGACTGGCGGTTCAGCTCCGCGATCATCTCGCGCAGCCGCGCCTGCATCTGGGCCATCGCAGCGATGACGCTGTCGTCGTCGCCCGGACGCGTGGCGATCGAGTCGCGCAGGTCGCCGGCCGCGATGCGCCGCGCCGCCTCGGCCGCCGCGCTGGGCTCGCCCCCGAGCAGGCGGAACAGGCTGCGGTGCAGCTGCAGCAGCGAGACGACGACGATGCCGCCGATCGCCAGGCCCCAGGCGAGGAACTTGAGCGCCTCGGCGCGGAACATCGCGTCGACGTCGTCCAGATAGACGCCGGTGCCGATCACCCAGCCCCACGGCTCGAAGCCGGAGACGTAGGAGAGCTTGGCGACCGGCGCGCTGGCACCGGGCTTCGGCCAGTAGTAGTCGACGAAGCCGGCGCCGTCCTTCTTCACCACGGCGACGAATTCATTGAACAGCAGCTTGCCGTTCGGGTCCTTGAGCGCGGACATGTCCTTGCCGTCGAGTTCGGGCTTGGCCGTATGCATAACGATGCGGGCCGACATGTCGTTCACCCAGAAGTACTCGGTCTTGTCGTAGCGCATGGCGCGCAGCGCTTCCAGCGCGGCCTTCTGGGCGTCTTCGCGGCTCAGCGTGCCGGCGCGGGCCATGCCCTCGAAATGCCCGACGACGCCCTGAGCCGTTTCGACGAGGTTGCGCAGCTTTTCCTGGCGGTCCTGCATCAGGAGAGCGCGTTCGGTATACAGAACCACGGCGAACAGCACGAGGAGCGAGCACATCACGAGCACCGTGATGGCGGTTAGTTTGGTACGCAGGGAGGTCGAGTTCATGGGCAGTGGATTCCGGCGGCGCGGATACCGCGATGGGCCGGCGAGCGTGATGTATTTGATGGAATGCCTGATAAGGGTTTTTTATAATGTTAAATGATGCGGCGCAAATCGTCCATAGGGCAATTCCTTGAAATCGTAGGACTTTCCCTACGGGGCGCCGCAACATCGGGGAGAAGGCCGCGAATCAGGCAACCCGGTCGCGGAGGTTCTCGTCCTGCGCGATGGCCGAGTAATGGCGCAAGGCATCCCGCACGTGGGCCTTGAGCAGCCGGTCGTCCCACGGCTTGGTGAGGAACCGGTAGACGACGCCTCGATTGACGGCATCGACGACCGCCTCGATGTCGGCGTAGCCGGCCAGCACGATGCGGATGGTGTCCGGATACAGGCTGCGCACCCGGCTGCAGAACTGGGTCCCCGACATCCCCGGCATGCGCTGGTCGCAGACGATCACCTCGACCACATTGACGCTCAGCACGTCGAGCGCCTGCTCGCCGCTTTGCGCAGTCAGCACCTCGCATCCCTCCGTCTCCAGCAGGCGCTTGAGGGCGCCCAGCGACTCGGGATCGCCGTCGACCACCAGAATGCGGCAGGGCCCCGCTCCGCGCTCCAGCGCCGGCAGTTCGAGCCGCCTGCCCGACTGCAGCATCTCGCCGAAGACGTCGGCTTCCACCGGCCGGCTGAAGTAGTAGCCCTGCATCTCGTCGCAGCCGTTGCTGCGCAGGTAGTTAAGTTGGGCCACGGTTTCGACGCCCTCCGCCACGACGCGCAGGTTGAGGCGGTGCGCCAGTGCGATGATCGCCTTGGCGATGATGGCATCCTCGGGATTCTGGACGATGTCGGCAATGAAGGACTTGTCGATCTTGACGAAGTTGAACGGGAACTGCTTGAGGTAGGCGAGCGACGAGTAGCCGGTGCCGAAGTCGTCGAGCGACAGGGCGATGCCGAGCGCGCGCAGCGCGGAAAGCGTGCGCATGGCGTCGTCCAGGTTCTCCATCACGGCGCTTTCCGTCAGTTCCACCTCGACGTACTTGCGGTCGAGGTCGCTCCCTGCCAGCGCCTTTTGCAGCGTATTGAGGAAGTCGTCCTTGCCGATCTGCACGGCAGACAGGTTGAGCGCCACGGGCACCGTCGCCCCGAAGCGGATCAGCCAGGCCGCCTGCTGCACGCACACCGTGTCGATGACCCAGTCGCCGATGGCTTCGATGAAGCCGGTCTGCTCGGCCACCGGAATGAACTCGTCGGGCTCCAGCAGTCCGCGCGTCGGGTGCTGCCAGCGGATCAAGGCCTCGGCGCCGACGATCAGCCCGCTCACGAGGTCCACGCGCGGCTGGTAGTGCAGCACGAACTGGCGCTTGGCCACGGCTTCGCGCAACTGGTGCTCGAGCACCAGCCGCGCCGCGCTGCGCGCGTTGGCATCCGCCGAGTAGTAGTGGAAGCGCCCCGGCCCCTTCGCCTGCCGCAGCGCGGCTTCCGCGTGCCGCACCAGGGTGGCGGCGTCGGTGCCGTCGGCGGGGAAGATCGCGATGCCGGCGCGCGCCGTCAGCTGCAACTCGACGCCGTTCACGGCATAGGGCTTCGCCAGGGGCGCGAAGATGCGCTCGCGCACCAGGTCGAGCGCATCGCCGCTGCGGCGCAGCCCAGGCACCGCCGTAACAAAGCGGTTGGCGCCGATGCGCGCCAGCGTGCAGGGCTCGGCCTGCGCCTCGCGCAGGCCCGCAGCGACCCGCTTGAGCAGCAGATCGCCGGCATGGCGGCCGAACTTTTCGTTCACGTCGGAGAAACGGTCGAGGTCGAACATGACGACGGCGATCTTGCCGGTGTCCGAGGTGGCTCCGAGCACGAGCTGGTTGAGCCGGTCGTGGAACAGTGTGCTGTTGGGAAGGTCGGTCATCGCGTCGTAGTACGCGAGGTAGTCGAGGCGTTCGCTCTTGGCGATGAATTCGAGCGCGAACGAGATGTCGCCTGCCAGTTCGTCGAGCAGCAGCATTTCGTCCGCATCGAAGACGCCAGCCTCGCGCGAGCGCAGCTCGAGCACGCCTTCCGCGATGCCGTTGCGCGTCAGCGGCAAGGCCACGACCGAGCGGTATCCGAGCGCCAGCGCCTCGCGGGCCTCGGGGCTGGCGTCCGCCTGCGCCAGATCGTTGCAGAGCGCCGGCGCGCCGGTGCGCAAAGCCTCCATCGCCAGGCCTGCCGGGGCGCTGCCGAGCAAGGTGGATGGCGCGCCGTCGCCGTGCAGCGTCACGACGGCCGGTTCGCCCGCGGCTCCCTGGCGCAAGGAAATCGAAGCAAAGGCGAGCCCGCCCGATTCAACGGCGATGCGGCAGGCCTCCTTGAACAGCGCAGCGCGTTCGTGGATGCGGACGATTGCGGAGTTGATGCCGCTCAGCACCTCGCGGATGCGGCTGAGCCGGGCGATCTTCTCTTCGTGCTGCTTGCGCTCGGTAATGTCTTCCGCGATGCCGGCGATGCGGTCGGCCGCGCCGTGCTCGCCAAGGACCGGGAAGCCGCGCGTGCGGATCCAGCGCAACTCGCCGTCGGGCCGACGAATGCGGAACACCATCTCGAACGGCGCGAAGTCGCGCAAGCCCGCCTCGAAGCGGGCGACGGTCGCCTCGCGGTCATCCTCATGGATCGCGTCGGTCCACGAGCGCGGCTCCGCGTACAGGCTCTCGCAGCTGCGCCCCCAGATTTCCTGGTAGGCGGGATTGACGTACAGCGGCGTGCCGTCCGCCGCGTCGAGGAAGAAGACGTCGCGGACGTTGTCCGCCAGCTGGCGGAAGCGCTGTTCGCTCTCGCGCAGGCGGGCTTCGGCGGCGGCGCGCTGGGCCGACTCCATCTCGATGCGCGCCGCATGGCGCTGGACCAGGTCGTAGTAGACCGCGTTCTCGTAGAGCAGCGCGAGTTTCTTGCCGAGCACGGCAGCGAAGCGTTCGTCCTCCTCGCTGAAAGCCTCCTCGCCGTGGCGATCGGCGAAGTAGAGCCAGCCGCAGGTCTGGCCGCGCGCAGCGATCGGCACGCCGAGGAAGGACTCGAAAGGCGGATGTCCCGGCGGCAGATCGGCGGTGCCGGCGCGCGCCTGCGGCGCGTTCCAGCGCACCGCGGCGTGGCGTCCGGCCGCCAGGGTCCCGAGTACGCCGTGCAGCGGATTGCGCTCCAGCGGCACCGCCGGCAGGTCCTTGCAATACAGGTGCCGCAGCGAGAGATCCTGTTCGTCGAACAGGGCGATCGCGGCGAAGCGCGAGGGGATGATTTCGCAGGCGGCGCCGAAGAAGATCTCCACGATGCGGGCCGGGTTGCGCTCAGCCGCCGTCTCCGTGCTGACCTCGAGGAGCACCGTGAGGCGGAACAGCAGGCGCCGCAAGTCAGCGATGTCGGCCGAGAACTCCTCCGACAGCAATTCGGCCAGTTCGCGCTCGAGCACGCTGTTCACATTGCGGACGATGACGTTGTCGAAGCTGCGCTTCGTCACCTGGAGGCGCGTGATGTACTTGGCCAGGTTGTAGTCGGCCGGCAGCGCTCCGCCCGGCGGGGCGATCGGCAGGGGAGCGGCCTGTCCCGACGGAGGCGCGATGCCGAGCAGGCGGTTCACCGTCGCCACCAGCTCCGCGGGCTCGCTCGGCTTCATCAGCACGGCGTCGACGCCGCAGGTCTTCGCCATCTCGAGCGCCGCCGGAGCGCTGTAGGTGGCGGTATAGAAGATCAGCCGCGGCTGCGGCGTCTCTTTTTCGCTGCGCAGCTGCAGCGCGAACTGGTAACCGTCCATCGTCGGCATCAGGATGTCGGTGATCACCAGGTCGGGCTGGGCGCTCTGCACGCGCCTGAGCGCCTCGGCGCCGTTCGATGCCTCGATCAACTCGTGGCCGTAGTAGCCAAGCAAGGTCGTCAGATACTGCCGGTTGGTCGGGCGGTCATCAACGACCAGGATCCTGGCCATGAGGCTTTCCTCTCTTCTCGGGCGGCAGGCAGGCCTCGATCTCGCCGAGCAGCACGCGCGGATCGATCGGCCGCCGCAACGAACGCGTGGCGCCCAGTTGCGCCGCCAGTTGCTGGTTGGGCTGATCCTCGTAGGAGGCCGTCAGGAACACGAAGGGGATCTCCGCCAGCTCCCGGTTTCCCTTGATCTCGCGCAGCATTTCGATGCCGTTCTCCTCCGGCATGTGCATGTCCGAGACGATCAGGTCGAAGGGCATGCTGTGGACGAACTGGCGGCCCTCCTCGACGCTCTGCGCGAGCCTTACCTCGTAGCCGAAGGGCTCGAGCAGGTCGCGGATGAGTTCGCGGTTGACCGGCGAATCGTCGACCACCAGGATGCGCGCGCGGCTGTGCAGCGGACGGGGCGCCGCGGCGGCATCCGCCGGCGCCGCCGCTTCGCGCACCGGCGCGGCGCGGCGCTCCGGCGGCAAATGGCTCTCCACCTCGGGAACGAAGCGCTCGGGATCGATCGGTTTGCTCACGTAATCGTCGAACCCGGCCTGCAGCAGCTTCTCGCGGTCGCCCACCATGGCCAGCGCCGTCACCGCGATGACCGGGATGCCGCGCGTGTCGGGCGAGGCCTTGAGGTCGCGCACGACGCCGTAGCCGTCGCGCTTGGGCAGATGCACATCGCAGACGATGAGGTCGGGCCGCTCGCGCCGGGCTGCGGCCAGGCCCTGCTCGCCGTCGGCGGCGCCGATGGTGGCGTAGCCGAAGGCCTCGAGCAGGAAGCTCATCATCTCCATGTTGGCCGGATGATCCTCGACGATGAGAATGCGCGTCGCCATGGCTTTCTCCTAGGCGGAACCTTCCGCCGCCGGCGCGACGGCGTCGTCGCGTCCGAGCGCCAGCATGAAGGTGCTGCCCTCGCCTTCACGGCTGGTCAGCGTTAGCTCGCCGTGCAGCAGCGCCGCCAGCTTCTGGCTCAGATACAGGCCCAGCCCGGTGCCTTCGTGCCGGCGCGTGCTGCCTTCCTCCATCTGCGAGAAGGCCTGGAACAGCTTGGCGCGGTCGGCCTCGCGGATGCCCGGACCGGTGTCCGTGACGCTCAACTCCGTCCGGTGCCCGCGCTGCGCCAGCCGCACCGCCACCTCGCCGCGCTCGGTGAACTTGATCGCGTTGTTCACGAGGTTGATCAGGATCTGGCTCAGCGCCCGCCGGTCGGCGTCGATGATCATTCCCGGCGGCGTCTCGACGCGGAAGGAGAGGCCCTTCTGCTCGGCCAGCGGCCGCAGCGTCTCGGCGACCTGATTCACCACCTCGACGCAATCGACCGGCTCGAACGCCAGCTGCAGCTTGCCCGATTCGATCTTCGCCAGGTCGAGCAGGTCGTTGATCAGCGACAGCAGGTGCTTGGCGCTCGACTGGATGGTCTTGAGATGCTTCTCCTGGATCGCCGAAAGCGGCCCCGCGAGCTGCATCAGCATCATCCCCGTGAAGCCGATGATGGCGTTGAGCGGCGTGCGCAGTTCGTGCGACATGCTGGCGAGGAAACGATCCTTGGCGAGGCTGGCCGCCTCCAGCTCGATGTTCTTCTCGTGCAGCGCCTGCTCGATGCGCTTGCGCTCGGTGGTGTCGCGCACCGCGCTCATGACCAGCGTGCCCTCTTCGGTCG
>JBLNBJ010000118.1:0-28289 GCA_050259835.1 Ignavibacteria bacterium
TTCACCGCGGGGCGGGGCCAGCCGCTGCGTCTCGAAGAATGGCTGCAGACGGACATGGCGAAGCCGTTTGCACATCTGTGGATGGGGGCCACAACGGCGGGCTATGCGTCGATCGTGGTGCCGCAACGGGTCGGTGACCTTGCCGCCGTGGCCGCGGCGGCGGATGGTTTGGCAGGCGTTACGGCCGTCGACAAGACCGGTAGCGTCAGCCGCCTGTTCCGCGAATATCGCCAGTGGGGAGGACTGTGGCTGGTGGGCGCCGTGGCGCTGGTCTACGGCGTGCTCTGCATCCGCTATGCGCCGCGCCAGGCCGCGGTAACGCTGGCGCCCACCGTGCTTGCCCTGCTGATGGCCCTCGCCGCGTTCGGCTACATGAATACGCCGCTGACGCTATTCAACCTCATGGCGTTGATGCTGGTATTGGGCGTCGGCGTCAACTATGCGATCTTCCTGCGCGAGGGCGGAGTCCGCATGGCGGCGACCCTTGCCGGCGTCATCCTGTCGGCCGGCACCACGCTGCTGTCGTTCGGGCTGCTTTCCTTCAGTTCGATGCCCGCGCTGTCCGCTTTCGGCCTGACGCTGCTGATCGGCGTCTGCATTGCGGTGCTGCTGGCCCCCTCCGTGCTGACCTTCGCCGAGGAGGCCGCATGAAACGCCGGATGCTTGCGCTGCTGCCGCTCGTGCTCGTCCTGGCTTCTTGCGGAATGCGCGACAGCGACTCCGGGTGCGCGGCGTTGGCCGGCGGCGCTTACTGCCTGCAGCCGACGACCGTGCTGGCGCCGTTCAGCGTCCAGCAGAAGGCCGAGGCCACCGTCGGCGAAACGCGCGCCACGATGATCGCCGAAATCGAGAGCGACAACGAGGGACTGCGCTTCGTCGGACTGACGCCCATGGGACAGACGCTCCTGCAGGTCGGCTACGACAACCGCGCCGCCACCGCGCGCCTGTTGCCCGACAGTCGCCTGAGCGCGACGCTGCTGGTGGCATTTCTTCAGATCGCGCTGTGGCCGTCCGAGGCGGTGCGGGCGGGACTGAAGGAGCCGCTGACGCTGGAAGACGATGGCGCCGTGCGGCGCATCCGTGACCGCGGGGACGTCGTGATGAGCGTCGCCTATGCGGCGGGCGGCGAGCGCCATCGCCGCATGCGTTTCAGCATTCCTGCGATGGGCGTATCGGTGGACGTGGAAACCCTGGACGAGATGGCTCGGGAACAATGAAGACGCGCGTCTACCTGTCGGCGCTGGGCATCATCAATGCGCTCGGAAGCGGCACCGACGAGGTGGCGCGCGGCCTGTTCGGCGGCGATACGTCGGGCATGGTCGTGGAAGAGGGCTGGCTGGCCGGCGCTCCGGCGCGCGTGGGGCGTGTCCGCGGCGCGCTTCCGGAAGTCCCGCCGCAACTCGGCGATTACGCCAGCCGCAGCGCCCAGATATTGCTGGCTGCGCTTTCCCAGATCGAGGCGGAAGTCGAAACCGCGCTGACGCGCCATGGGCGCAACCGCGTCGGCGTCGTGCTGGGCGCGAGCACCGGCGGCATTGCCGAGGGCGAGGCGGCGATCGCACTGCGGCGGGCAAACGGCGCGCTGCCTGCCGAATATCGGTATGTTCAGCAGGAAATCGGCACGCCGGCGGTATTCCTCGCACGCCACCTGGGCATCTCCGGCCCCGCCTATACGGTTCTTACCGCCTGCACGTCGAGCGCCAAGGCCTTCGCCTCCGCGCGCCGCCTGTTGCGTCATGGCATTTGCGACGCCGTGCTCGTCGGCGGCGTCGATGCCCTGTGCAAGCTGACGATCGCCGGATTCACGGCGCTTGAATCGACCACCGCGGAACTCACGAATCCGCTCAGCCGCAATCGGCGTGGCATCAACATCGGCGAAGGGGCGGCGCTGTTCCTGATGAGTCGCGAGGAGGCGGGAATCGAACTCCTCGGCGTCGGCGAGACGAGCGACGGCTATCACATCTCGGCGCCCCAGCCGGAGGGGCTCGGTGCGGAAGCTGCGATGCGCGGCGCACTGGCCGACGCTCGGACGTCGTCCGACCAGGTGGACTATCTCAACCTGCATGCCACCGCCACGCCCAAGAACGACGAGATGGAAAGCCGCGCGGTCTCGCGCGTCTTCCCGGGCTGTGTCGCGTGCAGCGGCACCAAGCCGCTGACCGGCCACATGCTGGGGGCCGCGGGCGCCACCGAACTCGCCTTCTGCTGGCTCGCGATACGCGACGGTCGATTGCCGCCGCACGTCTGGGACGGCGAGGCCGATCCGGATTTGCCGGTGCTCGATCTCGTCGCCGGCGAGCGGCGCTTTGCCGGCGATGCCCGCCGCGTCTGCATGAGCAACTCGTTCGCCTTCGGCGGCAACAACGCCAGCCTGCTGATTGGGGGTTCCCGATGACCGATGCCACGGCGGAGTTCCCGCCGATAGAAGAAGTCCTGCCGCACCGTGGCGCGATGCTGCTGCTCGATCGCCTGGTGGCGTTCGACGCGCAGAGCGCCGACGCCGAGTACGCGCCGCGCGCGGATGCCTGGTATGCCGATGCGGAGGGCAGCATGCCCGCCTGGGTCGGCGTCGAACTCATGGCACAGGCGGCTGCCGCGCATGTCGGGATGACCCGGCGCAGTGCCGGCGAGCCGCCGCCGATGGGCGCTCTTCTCGGCACGCGGCGTTTCGTTTCCACGCGGCCGGCCTTCGCGGCCGGCGAGGTTCTGCGCGTACGCAGCGTCCTGTCTTTCCGCGACGCCAGCGGGCTGGGCGCCTACGATTGCAGCATCGCGGTCGGCGGCGAGGAAGTCGCCACCGCCACGCTCAAGGTCTTCGAACCGGCCGATTTTCAGGCCTTTCTGCAAGCGAGCCGTTCATGAATCAACGACGCGTTCTAATCACCGGATCGAGCCGCGGCATCGGCCGAGCCATCGCGCTCCGCCTTGCCGCGGATGGATTTGCGGTCACCATCCATTGCCGCAGCAGGCGCGAGGAAGCCGAGGCCGTCGCAGCGGAGATCGCGGCCGGCGGCAGCATGGCGGACGTGCTGCAGTTCGACGTCTGCGACCGGGCGGCGGCGCGCGCCGCGCTGGAAGGCGCCGTGGCGACCGGCGGCGCCTATTACGGCATCGTCTGCAATGCCGGCATCAGCCGCGACAACGCGTTTCCGGCGTTGAGCGACGACGACTGGGACGAGGTCCTTCACACCAGCCTCGACGGATTCTTCAACGTCGTCCACCCGCTCGCCATGCCGATGATCCGCGGCAAGCGCGGCGGGCGCATCGTTACCCTGGCCTCCGTTTCCGGCGTGATGGGCAACCGCGGCCAGGTCAACTACAGCGCCGCCAAGGCGGGGGTGATCGGCGCGACGAAGGCGCTGGCGGTGGAACTCGCGAGCCGCCGGATCACGGTCAATTGCGTGGCCCCGGGGCTGATCGAAACCGACATGACGAGCGGACTGCCGCTCGACGAGGCGATGAAGATGGTGCCGATGAATCGTATCGGCAGGGCCGAGGAGGTGGCCGCTGCCGTCGCTTTCCTCATGTCGGATGAGGCGTCGTACGTCACGCGCCAGGTGTTGGGCGTCAATGGAGGCATCATCTGATGAAGCGTGTCGTCGTCACCGGCATGGCCGGCATTACCGCGCTCGGCGCGGACTGGGCCTCCATCGAGGCGAACCTGCGGGCCGGGCGCAACGGCGTGCGCAGGATGCCGGAATGGGACTACATCGAGATGCTCAACACGCGGCTCGGGGCGCCGGTCGATGCATTCGACACTCCCGCGCACTATCCGCGCAAGATGATCCGCTCGATGGGGCGCGTTTCGCTGATGGCAGTCGCCGCCAGCGAATGCGCACTGAAGGACGCCGGTCTGCTCGACGATCCGTCGATACGGGACGGCCGCATGGGCATTGCCTACGGCTCCTCGTCGGGCAGCGTCGAGCCGGTGCGCGCCTTCGGGCGCATGATCGAATCGGGATCGATGCAGGGCGTGACGTCCACCAGCTACATCCAGATGATGCCCCACACCACCGCCGTGAACGCGGGACTCTTCTTCGGGCTCAAGGGCCGCGTCATCCCGACGTCGAGTGCCTGCACCTCCGGCAGCCAGGGCATCGGCTACGCCTACGAGTCGATCCGCTATGGCCGCCAGACGCTCATGCTGGCGGGGGGGGCGGACGAGATTTCCGCTCCCAGCGCGGCGGTCTTCGACACCCTCTTTGCCGCCAGCACCCGCAATGACAGCCCTACCGCTACGCCGCGTCCCTTCGATCGCGAGCGCGACGGCCTGGTCATCGGTGAAGGCGCGGCTACGCTGATCCTCGAGGAGTATGAGCACGCCAAGGCGCGCGGCGCCAGGATATACGCGGAAATCGTCGGCTTCGGCAGCAACTCCGACGGCGCCCACATCACGCAGCCCGAGGCGGAGACGATGGCCGTGGCGATGCGCCTGGCGCTCGCCGACGCCGGTCTCGCGCCCGAGGCCATCGGCTATGTCAGCGCGCATGGGACGGCCACGGATCGCGGCGACATTGCGGAGAGTCAGGCGACGGCGAGCGTCTTCGGCAATTCGATGCCGATCAGCTCCATGAAGAGCTATCTCGGCCACAGTCTCGGCGCCTGCGGTGCGATCGAAGCCTGGTGGATGATCGAGATGATGCGGCGGCAGTGGTTTGCGGGAACGCTGAATCTCGATTGCCCGGATCCGGCTTGCGCTGCCCTCGACTACCTTACCGGCGACGGCAAGGCAATGGATTTGGAATACACGATGAGCAATAATTTCGCGTTCGGCGGCATCAATACGTCGATCGTTCTTCGACGTGCGGCATAGTCTGGCTCAGGAGGATTCAATGACAGCAATCAGGTATTTCGCCATCGCGCTCCTTGCATTCGTATCGTTCAATGCGGCCGCCCGCAGTCCGGTGCCGATCGTCAATCATCCCGATGTGGCGGTGGTCAGCGGCAGCGGCAAGGAGCTTACTGCCGCGCAAGTGGCGCAGGCGATCCAGGTAGGCGCCGCCACCCGGGGTTGGACGACCGTTCAGCAAGGCGAAGGAAAGCTGATCGCGACGCTGCCGCTGGTGCACCGAAAGCATACGGTCATGGTCGAGATTACCTATTCCAACAGGTCTTACTCGGTCGTCTACAAGGACAGCGCCAACATGAAATACGGCGTCGTCGACGGACAGCCGGTGATCCACCCCTTCTACAACAACTGGGTGAACGACCTAATCACGGCCATCCGGCTGGAACTGCTCAAGGTCTGATCCTCTCCCTCGAACAGGCTTCTTCCGTGCGGCGCGTCGCAGTTACCGGCATCGGCATCGTTTCCTGCCTGGGGAACGACCTGGATACCGTGGAGTCCGCCCTGCGCGAGGGCCGGTCCGGTGTGCGTTACATGCCGGAATACGCCGAACTCGGTTTGCGCAGCCGCGTCGCGGGGATACCGGACGTCAGCAGCGAGGCGCCGGTCGATCGCAAGATGCGGCGCTTCATGGGGGACGCTGCGCTGTATGCCTATCATGCGATGCGCCGGGCGCTCGATGATGCGGGACTGGGACGCGGCGACATCGCCAATCCGCGCACCGGCCTCATCGTCGGCTCCGGCGTCGGCTCTCTCTTCGAACACAGTGCCGCGGTCGACACCCTGCGCAGCCGGGGAGCCGCCAAGATGCTGCCCTACGTGGTGCCGCGCGTGATGGGGAGCACCACGTCGGCCTGCCTCTCCACGGCCTTCGGTATCCAGGGGCCGAGTTACTCGATGACTTCTGCGTGCGCGACGTCGGCACATTGCATCGGCCATGGCGCCGAACTGATCCAGTTCGGCAAGCAGGATGTCGTCATCGTCGGCGGGGCCGAGGAAGTGCAGTGGACCTCGACGATGCACTTCGACGCCATGGGCGCCTTGTCCACCGCGTACAACGATGCGCGCGCGTCGCGGCCGTATGACCGCAACCGCGACGGCTTCGTCATTGCCGGCGGCGGCGGCATCCTGGTGTTGGAGGAACTGGGCCGCGCGCAGCGCCGCGGCGCCCGCATCTACGCCGAATTGGCCGGCTATGGCGCCTGCTCCGACGGCCTGGACATGGTGACGCCGGCCGTCGAAGGCTGCGCCCGCGCCATGGGCCTCGCGCTTGCCGAGGCGGGTGGCAGCGTCGACTACATCAACGCCCATGCGACCTCGACGCCGCTCGGCGACGTGGGCGAGCTCATGGCGATCCGCGAGGTTTTTGGTGCGGCGGCGGGCGGGATTCCGGCGATTTCGTCGACCAAGGGCCTGACCGGCCACCCCATCGCGGCCTCGGCGGTCCATGAGGCGGCGTATGCCTTGCTCATGTTGGACCGCGGTTTCCTCGCCGGCTGCGCGCATATCGATGAACTCGATCCGGCCTGCACGGATTTCCCGCTGCTCAGACAGACCGTCGATCGCCGCGTCGACAGCATCATGTCGAACAGTTTCGGTTTCGGCGGCACCAATGCCAGCCTGATATTCCGTCGCCTCACGGACTGAGGCAGCCTTCATTTCAATAGGACTCGCCATGAATCGCAAACTGTCCCTGTTGTCGCTGATGTTCGCTCTTTACCTTGCCGCCACCGCCGCCGTGGCGCGCGACGACCACAACATGTATTCGCTGGAAGATGCGCTCAACACGCCGGGTGCCAAGGAAAAGCTCGATCCTTCGATCAGGCTCTATTTCGGCGCGCAGAAGACGCCGAAGGTCGTGAAGGAGCACGGCGAGTGGCGGACCAACAAGAAGACCAACGGCTTTGGCAAGTCGGACAAGACGGCCTGCGAATGGGTGCTTCTGAGCGCCTTGCTTGAACTCCAGGAGCGCGCACGCAAGGAGGGCGGAAACGCCGTCATCCACATCAAGAGCAACTACAAGAACATTGAACGCAGCAGCGAGACCGAATACATGTGCGGCAGCGGTGCGCTTATGTCGGGTGTTGCACTGAAAGGGGTGGTCGCTGAAGTCGCGAAGTAGCCGCCTTGAACTTCTTCCCTGCGACAGCAGCGTCGCCGGCGGCTGTCGGTACCGACATGTTTTTCGACGTCGCAGCGCCGGGATGCCTTCCGGTCCGGGTCGGCGTGAGACGGGAGGCTTGCATCCCGCGCGGCCGCCAAGGCCGGCGGGGAGCGCAAGCACATCACGTCAGGTTGTTGTTGTGGCGCATGCTGGAATCGCTGCACGGGGCTGATGCTTGCGCGGCGTGGAGCCTCTCCAAAACCGAACTGGGGCAGCCCTGCCTCGATGGCCCTGATGCCCCCTTCGTCAGCCTGGCGCACAGCGGGGAGTGGCTTGCCTGCGCCGCCACGCCGAGCGGTCGTGTCGGCGTGGACATCGAGGCGCTCCAACCGCGCGACTGGCCGTCGTTGCATGACGGGTTTCTCCATCCGAGCGAAGCGGAATGGGTGATGGCCGTCGACGGGCATGCGCGGGACGTCCGCGCCTACAGCTATTGGTGCCTCAAGGAGGCGGGACTCAAAGCGCTCGGCATCGGCGCCGTGCTTCCGCTCGACGCCATTGCATTTTCGCCGGAAGGACGGCTGGTGGTTGCGCCGTCGACTTTCGGGAATCGCGAGGCCTGGCGCACGCAGGTGCATGTATTCGATTGCGCCGTCCTGGCGGTGGCCTGGACGCCAGGGCACGACAGGCAGCCGCAAAACCGTGAGGCCGGCATGAAATAAAATGCCAACGGAAAGCGGCGGCATAATGCCAATGGCTAGAATGCGGAAAGCAGAGGCGGTATTGGAATCCTGCCTCGTGCGCCAAGGAATCTCACAACCAGCAACTCAATCTCAAGGAGTAAATCACATGCGAAAGGTTCTGCTTTTGTCGTTGGGACTCTCCATCCTTGCCGCTCCCGCCTGGGCCAGGAACGACAAGTACATCTTGAAGTGGGCGGACGTGCTCGAGTCGCAAGAAGCGAAGGGCAGGCTGGACAGTTCGGTGAAGATTTACTTCGGCGACGGAGCCGGCCCCGAAAAGGCAGAACGTCAGGGTGGAGACGACGTCGTCCAGATCGCAAGAGGCAGGGGCTATGGCCAGGACATGCGTGAGGATGACATTCACGGTTGCAAGCTAGCCGCTTTGGCAGCGCTGGCGATCTACCAGCAGAAGGCCAGGCAGGTCGGCTCAACAGCCGTGGTCGACTTGATCAGCAACTACCACAACGCGAAATTCTCCAGCGCTACGGACTACGAATGCCACGCGGGTGGCACCGGCAGCCATGTCCAGTTCAAGGCGAACTACGCAAAAGGGCGCTGAACATCGAATCGGCGGCGGCGCGTATCAGCTACTGCGCTGCCGCCGTTTCTGCCACCCGGGATTCCGGTTCGATTTGCCGTGACGCGGCCGCCGGCCGCAAACCATTGAGCGGAAGGCGCCGGGAGGTGCTCTCGGCAGCGGTGTTGCCAGACCGTTCACGCATTTTGCCATCGATATATTCCAGCAGCCGTTTCCGCCAGGGACCGGGCTGGCGTACGAAGGTCTCGAGATGATGGCTGCCCGGAACTGCCCAGACGGTGAGGGGCCCCCGGGCAACGGCCCGCAACAAGTCGAGGTGGCGATACGGCACAACCTCGTCGTCCGTGCCGTGTATCAGCAGCAACGGAGTATCAGCCAGGCGCCCAAGCGCATCGACGGCATCGTGCTGGTTTCCTATCAGGCCATCGACGACCAAGTTCCGTAGCGCCTGCGGCACTGGGTATGAAGCCACCATGTCGCGCGCTATTTCGCGATGTGAGGCGAACGCGCCCTCGATGATCGCAGCACGGATGCGGAATTGCGGTGAGCCTGCCAAGGCTGTCAGCGCGTAATTTCCGCCAAGGCTCTGCCCGAAGACGATGATGCGGTCGGGATCGACGTCAGGGCGAGCTCGTACGTACGCCAGGGCCGCGACACAGTCTTCGTGGACGCCGTTTTGGTTCGGAATTCCATCCGACTTGCCATAACCCCTATAGTCGAAGACGAATACGTCGTAACCATTGGCAGGCAACCACTCCACATAGCGCAGGTGCCCCGAAATATTCTTGGTGTTTCCGTGGAAGTGGACGACGGTTCCGCGCCGTGCGCCCTGCGCAGGAATGAACCAGCCGTTGAGAAGCGTGCCGTCGAGACTGGAAAAGGTCACCTCCTCATGCGGCAGCAATCGCTCCTGCGTGGTCAGGTAGTCGGCATGGCTCGGGTTGTAGAAGTAGAAGGACTCCGCACAGCCGGCCGATGCCAGGCTCATGGCCAGAATCAACCAGCGGAAACCTGCAACGGCATTGCGCACGACCGGGCACCTAGCGAGGCGATATGACGGCATCGACGGAGGCCCAGACGGATTCCAGGAGCAGTGGTTGCGCTTCGGCATTGGGGTGAAGATGATCCGCCTGAAAGAGCTCCGGATGATTCGCGATCCTTTCCAGCAGGAATGGCGTAAGAACGGTATCGCTTTCGCGCGCCATACGAACGTAGAGGGCCGCAAACTCATTCGCATAGGCGGAATCATAGTTGGGCGGCAGCCGCATACCGACGAGGATCGGTACGGCGCCGCTGGACCGCACCATCGCCAGCATGTTGTCGATATTGTTCCTTAGCGAGCTCAGCGAGCCGCGGCGCAATCCGTCGTTGGCGCCCAATTCCAGAATGACCCAACGCGGTTGGTTCCTGGCCAGCAGGGCCTTGAGCCGCTTGCGACCGTCTTCCGCCGTGGCCCCTTTACGGCTGGCGTTGACCACCCGGACCGTTCGCCCGGAAGCCTGCAGCCGTTGTTCCAGCAATACGGGCCAGCTGTTTTCGGTATCGATGCGATAACCGCTCGATAGAGAATCGCCGACAACAAGAAGCACCGGGCTATCGGCTGCATGGGCCGAGCCAGCAATTTGCAGGCAGTAGAATAGGAAAAGCCGAAGGAGAAAGCTTGCTTTTGATGACATGGTTGTTCTCCGACCAAGCTCCTTCACTTGACAACTGGGTTCGGAAATCGTTCTCAGCCGCTGCAAAGGCGCCATGGCTTCCCAATTCGTCATTCCGCTCGATGAAATCCAGATATCGGCCATACGCGCGCAAGGGGCCGGCGGTCAGAACGTCAACAAGGTTTCCAGTGCGGTGCATCTGCGCTTCGACATCAAAGCCTCCTCCTTGCCCGACACCATCCGCGAACGCCTGCTGAATCTGGGCGATCAGCGCATCAGCAAGGACGGCGTGATCGTCGTCAAGGCGCAGGAATATCGAAGCCTCGAGGGAAATCGCATTGAGGCCTTGCGGCGCCTTCAGGCCCTGATAGACAGCGTAGCCGTTCTTCCCAAGCGACGTCGCCCGACCAAGCCGACGCGAGCTGCCGTCAAACGGCGGCTGGAAAGCAAGACCCGGCGTGGCTCGATCAAGGCCGGACGCGGCAAGGTGAACGAGTAAGCCTCGGCAGCCTGGAATTCACGAGGCCGCGGCGCTTTGCCCGAGTCCGTGTCGCCCGCTGTGCGGCCCGAGAGGTTCGGCCGGCCTGGACGCTAGTCTGACAGCGTGCCGAGCCAGGTCTCGAGCCCCTGGGCGTTCAGCTCGATGTCGGGACCGAAGAAGTCAAGCGCGGCCTGTCCCCGCAGCGGCCAGTCCTGACGGCTCGCCTCGGCTTCCACGACGCCCGCGAGGCCTTCCATGATGCATTGCTTGCGCTGCTCGCCGGCGCTCCGGCAGCGCAGCGCGACCTCGACTTGGGCGTCGATCAGACGATGCAGGTCGGATGCCAGGCGCGGCGTGTCGGTCGCCATGCCGTAATGGGTGGCGTAGATGGCCTCCGGTCCGTACGACATGATGCGGTCGATGGAGCGGTGGAGTTCGGCCGGATCCAGCTGGCTCGGCGTCAGGGTCGGGAAGACGTGGCGGCGCCCGTTGGCGTCGAGCTCGCAGAAGACGAAACCGAAGGTGTCGCCGGTGAAGAAGTGCCCGGTCAGGCCGTCGCGGATGCAGACATGGTGGCGGGCGTGCCCCGGGGTGTCGAGGAACAGCAGTTCGCGTCCCGCCAGCGAAAGCGTGGTGCCGTCCGGCGTTTCGACGACGCGCTCCGGCGGCACCGGCAGGATGTCGCCATACATTGCGCGGGCCTTCGCTTCGCCGTAGACCTCGTAGGTGGCGGCGGTGAGCCTGGCCGGATCGATCATGTGACGGGCGCCGCGCGGATGGACCGTCAACCGCGCATTGGGCAGCGCCTGCATCAGCGCGCCCGCGCCGCCGGCGTGGTCGAGGTGCACGTGCGTGAGGATGACGTAATCGACGGCTTCGCGGGCGATGCCCAGCGCATCGAGCGCCGCCAGCACGCGCGGCACGCCGGCATTGACGGCGGTATCGAGGAGCGCGGCGCGTCCGTCGTGTTGGACGAGGTGGACCGCGTCGAGGCGGGGGCGGCCGAAGCCGGAGTCGATGGCGTGGATGCCGTTGCCGAAGGAGGTGAGGGTGTCCATGGCGCTATTGTGCCGCAAGGCCGCGCCGCGCCTTTCCCGTCTAAGCGAGGATGTCGATGACCTTTCCCGTCAGTTCCCCGCGTTCGTTGGGGATCGGGGCCGCTTCCTCGTGGCGCTCGTGTTCCTGGCGCTTGCGGCCGTCGCGCCTGGACTGCGCGTCGGGACGATTGCGCTCGGCGTCGTTGATCGGCCGCACCGCGGGCTGGGGAGAGATGGAAGCTTCGATGGCCATATCGTCGGTCCTTTCGGCGATGGCGCCGGAGCGGCGCGTGCCAGACTGCTTGAGGACAATAACGGCATTCCGGACAATTACTTAAGTCGGAATCCTATGCCGTTGTCGAGATATTGACCGCTTATTCGGTGATGCGTTCCGTGATCCAGCGGCGCGTCTTGGCCGCGTCCATGGGGAAACGCCCGCATTGCATCATGGAGAAGCCGAAGACGTAGGCGTAGAGCAGCACGCTGCGGGCCTTCGCCTCGGCCTCGGGCAGGCCGAGCGCGACGAACAGGGCGCGCGTGCAGTCGAGGCGGATCGCGTCCACCTCTTCCACCACGGCCGCCGTGGCGGCGTCCTGGCGCGCCCACATGCGGATGGCGGCCTCGATGGCGATGCCCTTGCGGTTCTTCGCCGCCGCATAGACGTCGATGGTGTGGTTGAGGGCTTCCAGTTCCCGGCCCGGTTCGGCGGCGGTCTGCTTGCGGATGTCGCGGATGCGGCCCTCGCGCCAGGTGGCGAGCACGGCATCGACGAGGTCGCGGCGGTCCTTGAAATGCCAGTAGAAGCTGCCCTTGGTGACGCCCAGCTTCTTGGCCAGCACCTCGACGCGCAGCCCGTCCATGCCGTCGACGGCGACGACGTCGATGGCACCGCGAATCCAGGCGTCGCGGTCGAGGGCGGTGCGGGGCGCTTTCTCCATACGGTCGGGTATTGAAACATGAAACGGAGTCGCGTAGTATAGCGCAAAGCCATACGATACCGTATGGAATGGAGTGGCCTAAACTGTTGCGATTCGACAAGGAGGAGGTCGGTTTGAAGATCCTGGTCCCCGTGAAGCGCGTGATCGATTACAACGTCAAGGTGCGCGTCAAGGCTGACGGCAGCGGCGTCGATCTCGCCAACGTCAAGATGTCCATGAATCCCTTCGACGAGATCGCCGTCGAAGAGGCGGTACGGCTGAAGGAAGCCGGCGTCGCCGCCGAGGTGGTGGCGGTTTCCTGCGGTGCCGCCGCGTGCCAGGAAACCCTGCGCACCGCGATGGCGATCGGCGCCGATCGCGCCATCCTCGTGGAGACCGACGCCGAACTGCAGCCGCTGGCCGTTGCCAAGCTCCTCAAGGCGCTGGTCGACAAGGAAGCGCCGCAACTGGTGGTGCTCGGCAAGCAGGCGATCGACGACGATTCCAACCAGACCGGCCAGATGCTGGCGGCGCTGCTCGGCTGGCCGCAGGCGACCTTCGCGTCGAAAGTGGCCATCGCCGGGGGCAAGGCGACAGTGACGCGCGAGATCGACGGCGGCCTCGAGACGCTCGAACTCAGCCTGCCGGCCGTGGTCACCACGGACTTGCGCCTCAACGAGCCGCGCTATGCGACGCTGCCGAACATCATGAAGGCGAAGAAGAAGCCGCTCGACAATGTGAAGCCGGCCGATCTGGGCGTCGATGTGGCGCCGCGGCTGGCGACGCTCAAGGTCGTCGAGCCGGCCAAGCGCAGCGCCGGCGTGAAGGTCGCCGACGTCGCGCAACTCATCGACAAGCTCAAGAACGAAGCGAAGGTGATCTGACATGGTCATACTCGTCATTGCCGAACACGACAACGCGAGCCTCAAGGCCGCCACCCTCAACACCGTTTCCGCGGCTGCGAAGCTCGGCGGGGAGATTCACCTGCTGGTCGCCGGCAGCGGCTGCGGCCCGGCAGCCGAAGCTGCAGCGAAGCTCGCGGGAGTGGCGAAGGTAAAGGTCGCCGACGCCGCCCACTACGCCGACCAGACCGCGGAGAACGTCGCGGCGCTGGTGGTCGCCAACGCCGCCGGCTACACGCATATCCTGGCGCCGGCCACGACCTTCGGCAAGAACATGCTGCCGCGAGTCGCCGCGCTGCTCGACGTGGCGCAGGTCTCCGACATCGTCGCCGTCGAGTCGTCCGACACCTTCGTGCGCCCGATCTATGCCGGCAATGCGCTCGCCACCGTGAAGAGCGCCGATGCCGTCAAGGTCATCACCGTGCGCACCACGGCGTTCGACGCCGCGGGCCAGGGCGGTGCGGCCGCGATCGAGAACATTCCCGCAGGGCCTGATCTTGGCGTTGCCAAGCTCGTCGGCCGCGAACTCACAAAGTCCGCGAGGCCCGAGCTTGGCGCTGCCAAGATCATCGTTTCCGGCGGGCGCGGTCTCGGCTCGGGCGAGAACTACCATGCGCTGCTCGAACCGCTGGCCGACAAGCTCGGCGCGGCGCTCGGTGCTTCGCGCGCCGCGGTCGACGCCGGCTTCGTGCCGAACGATTACCAGGTCGGCCAGACCGGCAAGATCGTCGCGCCGCAGTTGTACGTCGCGATCGGCATCTCGGGCGCCATCCAGCATCTGGCCGGCATGAAGGAATCCAAGGTGATAGTGGCCATCAACAAGGATCCCGATGCGCCGATCTTCCAGGTGGCCGACTACGGGCTGGTGGCCGACCTGTTCCAGGCCGTGCCGGAACTGACCACGGCGATCTGAAGCAGAAATGGCCCCCCACGTTCGCGTCGGCTCGCTGCCCCCCACCCCCAGAGGGGGCAGACCGCGCAGGCCCTCTTGGGGCGGCCCGGCGAGGGCATCATGAACTTCCCCGAAGGCCTTTTCAGCAATGCCTGGTCCTTCGGGGCGTTCGTGCCTCTCGTCATCGTCTGGGCCTGGTGCGTCCGCACGGCGCCGCTCAAGCGCCTGCTTGATTCGACCCAGCTCAACGTCTGGCTCGGCGCGGTCGTCACGCTGGTGCTGATGTGGAGCATGAAGGCCGGCGCCTCGCCGGGCCTCAATCTCCATCTGCTCGGCGCCACCGCCTTCACCCTCATGTTCGGGCGGCAGCTCGCCATCCTCGGCCTTTCCGTCGTGATGGCGGCGGTCACGGTCAACGGGGGCGCCGGCTGGGACGCGTATGCGCTCAACGTGCTGGTGACGGCCGTGTTTCCGTGCATCTTCGCCGACGCGCTGTTGCGCATCGTCGAACGCTACCTGCCGCCGAACTTCTTCATCTACGTGTTCGTCGCGAGCTTCTTCGGGGCCGCCATGGCCGTCGTATCGACCGGGCTGCTGACCTCGATCGTGCTTTGGCTGGCGGGCGTCTATCCGGCGCAGCTGCTGTTCGGCGAATACTTTCCCTACTACATCCTGCTCGGGTTCGCCGAGGCCTGGCTCAATGGGGCGGCCATTACGCTGATGGTCGTCTACTACCCCCATTGGGTCGGCAGCTTCGACGACCGGCGCTATCTCAACGCCAAGAAATAGACCTGGAGTGCTGAAGACATGAGTCAATACATCGCCCCCGTGAAGGACATGCTGTTCGTGCTCAACGAACTGGCCGGCCTCGACAAGGTTGCGCAGCTGCCCGGCTACGAGGAAGCCGCGCCCGACGTTGTCGAGGCCATCCTCGACGAAGCCAACCGCTTCGCCAGCGAAGTGCTGGCGCCGCTCAACTTCAGCGGCGACCAGGAAGGCGCCAAGTGGCACGACAAGCAGGTGACCACGGCGGCCGGCTTCAAGGAAGCCTACAAGCAGTTCGCCGAAGCCGGCTGGACGGCGCTCGACTGCCACCCCGAGCACGGCGGCCAGGGCCTGCCGCGCGTGGTGTCCGCGGCGGTGCGCGAGATGTGGAATTCCGCCAACGTGGCGTTCTCGCTCTGCCCGCTGCTGACCAACGGCGCCATCGAGGCGCTCGAGCTCTGCGGCACCGACGAGCAGAAGCAGGCCTATTTGCCCAACATGGTCTCGGGCAGGTGGACCGGCACCATGAATCTCACCGAGCCGCAGGCCGGTTCCGACCTCGCCGCCATCCGCACGCGCGCCGAACCGCAGGGCGACGGCACCTACAAGATCTTCGGCCAGAAGATCTTCATCACCTACGGCGAGCACGACATGGCGGAGAACATCATCCACCTCGTGCTGGCACGCCTGCCCGACGCGCCCGAAGGCGTGAAAGGCATCTCGCTGTTCGTGGTGCCCAAGTACCAGGTCAACGCCGACGGCAGCCTGGGCGCGCGCAACGACGCCTACTGCGTCTCGATCGAGCACAAGATGGGCATCCATGCGAGCCCGACGGCCGTGATGGCCTTCGGCGACAACGGCGGCGCCATCGGCACGCTGGTCGGCAAGGCCAACGAGGGCCTCAAGTACATGTTCATCATGATGAACGCCGCACGCTACGCCGTGGGCATCGAGGGCCTCGCCATTTCCGAGCGCGCCTACCAGCAGGCGCTCGGCTATGCGCGCGAGCGCGTGCAGAGCCGCGCCATCGAAGGCTCGTCCGGCCCGGTGGCGATCGTGAACCACCCCGACATCCGCCGCATGCTGATGACCATGAAGGCGAACATCGAGGCGATGCGCGCGCTGGCTTACGTGGTGGCCGCCGCCCACGACGCCGCCGCACGCCATCCCGATGAGGCCGAGCGGCAGCGCAACCAAGCCTTCGTCGATCTCATGATCCCGGTGGTCAAGGGCTGGCTCACCGAGACCGGCAACGAACTTGCCTACCTCGGCGTCCAGGTGCACGGCGGCATGGGCTTCATCGAGGAGACCGGCGCGGCGCAGCACATGCGCGACGCCCGCATCACCACGATCTACGAAGGCACGACGGGCATCCAGGCCAACGACCTGATCGGACGCAAGATCGCCCGCGAGGGGGGCGCCACGCTGAAGGCCGTCGTCGCGGCCATGCAGCAGACGCTCGACGAGGTCGGCAAACAATCGGGCCCCGAGTTCGCGGCGATCAAGGCCGGCTTCGCGCGCGCCCTCGGCGCGGTGGGCGAAGCGGGCAGCTACATCGCCACCCAATATGCGGCCGAGGTGCGCGTGGTGGCGGCCGGTGCGGTGCCCTTCCTCAAGCTGATGGGCATCGCCGCGGGCGGCTGGATGATGGCGCGTGCGGCGCTCGCGGCCCAGGCCAGGATCGCCGCCGGCGACACCGACCCCTTCTATCCCACCAAGATCACGACGGCGCGCTTCTATGCCGATCACGTGCTGGCGCAGGCGCCGGGCCTCGCACAAGTGGTCGTCAACGGCGGCGCCTCGGCGCTGGCGCTGCCCGAGGAAATGCTCGGCTGACGCATCGATGTGAAACGCGGGCTGGTGCCGTCCTCGCCGGTCGGCACGGTCCGCGCGACGCTCCCCGCAGGAACCTCCGTTTCCCCCAGCACTCCAACCCTCGGAAGCACGATGGGTGGCCCCTTGTTTGCCGCGACCGGCGAATGGGGGAGTTCCGGCAGCGCCGCGGCGGACCGGCAGGGAGGCGTCAGATGGACTTCGACTTCTATTTCAACGAGTGGGCGTTCCTGGCGCGCACCGACCCGGCACTGTTCGAGCAGAAGCGCCGCGACTTCATCGAAGCCTTCCTGAGCCGCAGCGGCGTCCACCGCGCCCGGCTCGAGGCGCTGCAATCCAAGATCGACCAGCACCGCGAACAGGCGGCCACGCCGGAGCGGGCGGTCGTCGCGATCTCGGCATTGATGTGCGATTCGTTGTCGGAACTCGGCGGCCAGATGGCGAACCTGGTCACCGACCTGAAGCGGCTTGAGACAAGTGGCTTGGTGCAGGCGGTGGAAGGACTGCGGGCAGCGGCACGGAGGGTGCCGGCGTAGCGAGTTGCAGGGCGTCTTCGAGTGCTTCTTCGCTGCGGCTCAGCGCATGACGCATGAGTTCGATGGCTTCGGCATTCTGGCTGGGCAGCACCTTGAAGAAGGACTGGTAGGCGTCGAGCAGTTCATGGCTGCCGGATGCCAGCCGCTCCGTCAGCAGGCGCGAGAAGCGGGCGCGGGTCGAGACGCCGACGTCGGCCAGCTGGCGGGCCGCTTCCACCATGAGGGCCGCGATGCGGCGCACATGGCGCGCGCGCAGGGTGGCCGCTTCGGTGACGGACTCGGCGTCGCGCATGGCATCGAGCGCCGCCAGGTTCTCGCGCGCCAGTTCGCCGGCAAGTTCCGCCAGCACTTGCTCGACGGTTTCGGAATCGTCGACGGCAAGCTGCACGAGCTGTGCCGCCGCTTCCATGTTCTTGCGTTCGATTTCGGATTGCACTCCGCCTGCCATGGCCGTGGGCCTCTTGGTCCGTCCGTTCGGACCATTATCGCGATCCCGCACGGGACGCGGAATACGGCCAAGCCGGTATCCGCGCTACCGGCTCTCCGGTAGCAGGCGCGCGCGCTGACGCCAGGCGTAGGCGGCCGTCGCGGCGGCGGTGAAGGCGATGGCCGGCAATGCGAAGGCGTTGAGCGCTTCCCAGCCCTGGCGCGAGATCAGGAGGCCCGACGAGAGCGATGTGAGGCCCTGCACGGCGAAGACGATGAAGTCGTTGCTGCCCTGCGCCTTGGCCTTCTCCTCGGGCGCGTAGGTTTCGGTGAGCAGCGTGGTGCCGCCTATGAACATGAAGTTCCAGCCGACGCCGAGCAGGAACAGGGCCCACCAGAAATGCATGACGGAGACGCCGGCTAGCGCGATGCCGATGCACGCGGTGACCAGCACGGTGCCCAGCCCGATCACGGAGAGCACGCCCCAGCGCTTGATCAGGCTGCCGGTGAAGAAGGAGGGCGCAAACATGCCGATCACGTGCCACTCGAGCACCAGCGCCGTGTCGGCATACGAATGGGTGCAGATGTCCATCGCCAGCGGCGTTGCCGTCATCAGCAGGTTCATCACGCCGTAGCCGGTTGCGGCCGCCAGCACGGCGAGCAGGTAGGCGGGCTGGCACGCGATCTCCGCGAGCGGGCGGCCGCGGTGGCTGCGCTGGTCGAGGCTCAGCGGCGGGATGTCGAGCCGGCTGATCAACACCAGCGCCAGCAGCGCGACGACGGCCAGCGACAGGTAAGTGCCGAGATAGGCCGGCTCCATCAAGTGGCGCGTGTGCGTGCTGGCCCAGGGCCCGAATACGCCGCCCAGGATGCCGCCGGCAAGCGTGAAGGAGATCGCGCGGCTCTTGGCGGTGGGCTCGGCGACGTCGGCGGCGGCGAAGCGGTACTGCTGGCCGACGGCGGTGTAGGCGCCGCAAATCGCGGCCCCGGCGCACAGCAGCAGGAAGGCGGCTTGAGCAACGGCGAGCGCACACAGCAGGGCGCCGGCGCAGCCCAGCAGGGCGCCGAGCGAGAAGCCCGCGCGGCGGCCGAAGCGGCGCATGAAGAAGGCGGCCGGCAGGGTGCTCACGGCGCCGCCCACCACATAGGCGGTCAGCGGCAAGGTGGCGAGACCTGCATCCGGGGCCATTGCGCGTCCGGCCAGGCCCGTGACTGCAACCATCGAGACGCCGTGGGTGAGCAGCAATCCCTGGCAAAGGGAAAGCAGGGCGATGTTGCGGGCGGCGGGCGGCAGATGGGACATTGCGGTCGGCATTGCGGAACGGAAGCGATGGAGCGTACCATGCCGGCCGACCCCGCCCGCTAAGGCGCGGGCAAGACGACATGGGTGCAGCTTGGATAACGACAAGAACCTGGTGTGGCATCACGCAGCGGTCACCCGCGCCGACCGCGAACGCCTGAACGGGCATCGCGCCGCGGTGGTCTGGTTCACCGGCCTTTCGGGCGCCGGCAAGTCGACGCTGGCGCATGCGGTGGAGGCGGCGCTGTTCGCGCGCGGCTGCCGCACCTTCGTTTTCGACGGCGACAACGTGCGCCACGGCTTGTGCGCCGACCTCGGCTTTTCGGCGGAAGACCGCAGCGAGAACCTGCGCCGCATCGGCGAGATGGCGCGCCTGTTCCTCGATGCCGGCGTCGTGGGGCTGGCCGCCTTCATTTCGCCGATGCGCGCGGACCGCGAGCGCGTGCGCCGCATCGTCGCCGCCGAGAACTTCCTCGAAGTGTTCGTTTCCTGCCCGCTGGAAGTCTGCGAATCGCGCGACGTCAAGGGCATGTATCGCCGCGCGCGCCGCGGCGAGATCAAGGAGTTCACCGGCGTCTCGGCGCCGTACGAGGCGCCGGAGGAACCGGGGCTGGTGCTCGATACCGACCGGCTGTCCATCGACGAGTGCGTTGCGCGCGTGCTCGACCGGCTCAAGGCGATGGGCGTCAGCAGCGGCCGCCCCGCCTGACGCGGCCCGTCCGCCGGCCTAGAATGCCGGGTATCGAGCGCGAGCGGACCCTTCTTCGATGCGTTATGCCGATCTCCTGAACTTCGCCTGGCAGGTGGTGCGCGGCAGCCGCTCGCGCACCGCGTTGATCCTGCTGGCGATGGCGATCGGCGTCGCGGCCGTGGTGATCGTCAGCTCGCTGGGCGAAGGCGCGCGCCGCTACGTGCTCGACCAGTTCGGCTCGCTCGGCACCAATCTGGTGATCGTGCTGCCCGGGCGCTCGGAGACGGCCGGCAGCGCGCCGGGCTTCCTGGTCGGCAAGACGCCGCGCGCCATCACGCTCGACGACGCGCTGGCGCTCACCCGCAGCCGCTCGGTGCGGCGCATCGCGCCGCTCATCGTCGGCACCGGCGACGTGCGCTGGAACGCCAAGGTGCGCGAGAGCCCGGTGGCAGGCTCGACCGCCGAGATGCTCGACATCCGTCACATGGACCTCGCGCAGGGCCGCTTCCTGCCGCCCGGCGATCCGCATCACGCCGAACCCGTCTGCGTGATCGGCGCCAAGGTGGTGAGCGAGATATTCGGCCCGCATCCGGCGTTGGGCGAATGGCTGCGCATCGGCGACCGGCGCTTCCGGGTCGTCGGGATACTCGCGCGCCAGGGCGAATCGCTCGGGCTCAATACCGACGACCTCGTCATCATCCCGGTGGCGAGCGCGCAGGCGCTGTTCAACACCGAGGCGCTGTTCCGCATCCTCGTCGAGGCGAAGAGCCGCGACCAGGTGGTTTCCGCCAAGGAAGACCTGCTCGAGATCCTGCGCCTGCGCCACGAAGGCGAGCGCGACGTGACGGTGATCACGCAGGACGCCGTGCTCGCCACCTTCGACCGCATCCTCGGCGCGCTGACCATGGCGGTGGGCGGGCTGGCGGCGATCAGCCTCGCCGTGGCCGGCATCCTGATCATGAACGTGATGCTGATCTCGGTGACCCAGCGGCGCGCCGAGATCGGCCTGCTCAAGGCGATCGGCGCCACCGGCGGCGAAGTGAAGCTGATCTTCTTCACCGAGGCCGTGATGCTGGCGCTCGGCGGCGCCGGCGTGGGGCTGGCGATCGGCAAGCTGGGCCAGTTGGCGCTGGCCGGCCTCTATCCGAGCATTCCGTTCACGCCGCCGTGGTGGGCGCTCTTGGCCGCGCCGCTGACGGCCGTCGCCACGGCGGTGCTGTTCTCCGTCGCGCCGGCGCGCCGCGCCGCCCGGCTCGACCCCGTACAGGCGCTGTCGCGTCGATGAGGCGCCGATGAGAACCGAGGACTTCATTCGCTTCGCCCTGACCTCGCTGGCTGCGCATCGGCTGCGCACGGCGCTTACCTCGCTCGGCATCGCGGTCGGCATCGCCTCGGTGATCCTGCTTACCAGCATCGGCGAGGGCCTGCACCAGTTCGTCATCGACGAGTTCACCCAGTTCGGCACCAACCTGATCGGCATCGCGCCGGGCAAGACCAGCACGCACGGCGCTTCGCTCGGCGCCATCAACACCTCGCGACCCCTGTCGATCGACGATGCGCTCGCGCTGAGGCGGGCGCCGCACGTGCAGTTCGTGGACCCGATCATCCAGGGCAACGCCGACGTCGAGCACCTGAACCGCTCGCGCCGCGTCACGCTCTATGGCGTCGGCCACCATTTCACTGACACGCTGCGCATGAAGGTCGCGGCCGGGGAATTCCTGCCCGACGACGATCCGCGCACGGCGCGCGCGCAGGTGGTGCTCGGCGCCAAGGTGGCGCGCGAACTGTTCGGCGACGAGAATCCGCTGGGCGCCCGCCTCCGCATCGGCGGCGAGCGCTACCGCGTGATCGGCATCATGGCGCCGAAGGGCCAGGTGCTCGGCTTCGACCTAGACGACACGGTATACATTCCGGTCGGCCGCGCGCTCGAGATGTTCAACCGCGACAGCCTGCAGGAGATCCACTTCACCTACGAGCCGACGGCGCCGTTGGCGGAGGTGATCGAGGGCATTACGCGCATCCTCGTGGCCCGCCACGGGCGCGAGGACTTCACCGTGACGCCGCAGCAGAAGATGCTCGAGGTGTTCGGCACCGTGCTCGATACCCTCACGTTCGCGGTCGGCGCCATCGGCGCGATCTCGCTGCTGGTGGGCGGCATCGGCATCCTGACCATCCTCACGATTGCAGTCTCTGAACGCACCGGCGAGATCGGGCTGCTGCGCGCCATCGGCGCGACGCGTCGGCGGGTGATGCTGCTGTTCCTGGGCGAGGCCGCGCTGCTGGCGGCGCTCGGCGGCGTGGCCGGGCTCGCGCTCGGCTGGGCGGTGGCCGCGCTGATCCAGATCGCGCTGCCGTCCTTGCCCGTGCATACGCCCTGGTCGTTCGCGGTGGCGGCCGAGGTGTCTGCAGTCGTCATCGGGCTGCTGGCCGGCGTCATGCCGGCGCGGCGCGCGGCGCTGCTCGATCCGCTCGAGGCCCTGCGCTCGGAGTAGGGCGGTCGCGGTTTTGGCGGCCCGGCGCGGCTCTGGGATAATGCCGCCATAACCCGCCCACGAGAAGGCAATGCAATGACCGATCCTCGGCTGCTCGCACCCCAAGAACTTTGCCGGCGCTGCGACGCTTCGCAATTCCCCTTCGCCACCACCGCCGAGCTCGAAGACGGCATCGACATCATCGGCCAGGAACGCGCGCTCGATGCCGCGCGCTTCGCCATCGACATCAAGCGGCCCGGCTTCAACCTGTTCGTGCTCGGCGAACCCGGCAGCGGCCGCCATGCCTCGATCGGACGCCTGCTGGCGGCCAAGGCGGCATCCGAGGCGGTGCCGGACGACTGGTGCTACGTCAATAACTTCGCCGAGCCGGAAAGGCCGCTGCTGCTGCGCCTGCCCGCCGGCATGGGCCAGCGCCTGCGGCAGGACATGCAGCAGTTCGTCGCCGAGCTCGGCCCCGCCATTACGGCGACCTTCGAGAGCGACGAGTTCCACAGCCGCGTCGAGGCGATCCAGGAGGAGTTCAAGGAACGCGAGGAAGGTGCGCTGCACGAACTGGGCGGCGCGGCCAAGGAGCGCGGCATCGCGCTGCTGCGCACGCCGCAGGGTTTCGTGTTCGCGCCGATCAAGGACGACGCCACCATGAGCGGCGAGGAGTTCGAAAAGCTGGCGGACGAGGAGAAGCGGCGCCTGTCCGCGGCCACCGAGGAATTCGGCGAGCGGCTGCACAAGCTGATGCATCAGTTCCCGCGCTGGCGCCGCGAGATGCAGGTGAAGATCCGCGCCGCCAGCCGGGAGGCGATGGGCTTCGCCGTCGGACACCTGATCGAGGAGCTCAAGGAGCGCTACCAGCAGCGGCCGAACGTGCTCGAGTTCCTCGACGCCGCGCTGCGCGACATCGTCGAGAAGGGCGAGGACATCCACGAGCAGTCGCGCGGCGACGGCGAGGAGGAGTTGACGGGCAGCGTGTCGCTGCGGCGCTACCAGGTCAACCTGCTGGTCGATCACGCCGCCTCGACGGCGGCGCCGGTGGTGTTCGAGGACAACCCGACCTATCCGAACCTGGTCGGCCGCGTGGACCAGATCGCCCAGATGGGCATGCTGGTCACCAACTTCACCATGGTGCGCGCCGGCGCCCTGCATCGCGCCAACGGCGGTTACCTGATGCTCGACGCGCTGAAGGTCCTGATGCAGCCGTACGGCTGGGAAGGCCTCAAGCGCGCGCTGAAGTCGCGCCAGGTGCGGATCGAATCGCTGAGCCAGATCTATGGCCTGGTGAGCACGCAGTCGATCGAACCGGAGCCGGTGCCGTTGGATGCCAAGGTGGTGCTGGTCGGCGACCGCGAGACCTATTACCTGCTGCGCGAGCTCGATCCCGAGTTCGAGGAGCTCTTCAAGGTGGCGGCCGACTTCGAGGACGAGGTCGAGCGCGACGGCGGCAACAGCGAACTCTACGCGCGCCTGGTGGCCACCGTCGCCAAGCGCGACGGACTGCGGCCGTTCGCGGCGGGCGCGGTGGCCCGCGTGGTCGAGCACGCCGCGCGGCTCGCCGAGGACGCCGAGAAGCTTTCGGCGTGCACGCGCCGCATCGCCGACCTGCTGCATGAGGCAGAGCACCGCGCCGTCGCCGCCGGCCGCGAAGCCGTGGCGCGCGAGGACGTCGACGCGGCGCTGGCGGCCCGCCGCGAGCGCACCGGCCGCCTGCGGCGCGGCGTGCACGAATACATCGAGCGCGGCATCCAGCTGATCGACACCGCCGGCGAGCGCGTCGGGCAGGTCAACGGGCTGGCCGTGATCGATCCGGGCAGCGACGAGATGTTCGGCCATCCGGTGCGGCTCACGGCCACAGTGCGGATGGGCGAAGGCGAGATCGTGGACATCGAACGCGAAGCCGAACTCGGCGGCGCCATCCATTCGAAGGGCGTGTTGATCCTGTCGTCCTTCCTCGCCGCGCGGTTCGCGCGAAACTTGCCGCTGTCGCTCGGCGCCAGCCTGGTGTTCGAGCAGTCCTACGGTCCAGTCGAGGGCGACAGCGCGTCGCTGGCCGAGCTGTGCGCCTTGCTCTCGGCGCTGGCGGAGGCGCCGATCCGGCAGTCGATCGCCGTGACGGGGTCGGTCAACCAGCACGGGCGCGTGCAGGCGATCGGCGGCGTCAACGAAAAGATCGAAGGCTTCTTCGAAGTCTGCCGCCAGCGCGGCCTCACCGGCGAGCAGGGCGCGATCATCCCCGAGAGCAACGTCGCGCACCTGATGCTGAACGACGAGGTGGTCGCGGCCTGCGCGGCGGGCCGCTTCCGCATCTGGGCGGTGGACCATGTCGACGCGGCGATCGAGCTGCTCACCGGCGTGCCGGCCGGGCAGCCGGACGCCATGGGCATCATCCCGCCCGGCAGCATGAACTACCGGGTGGCGGTGCGGCTGGCCGAGATGTCGGAGTTGCGCCAGGAATACGGCGCCGGGCCCAGGAAGAAGCGCCGCAAGCGAGGCGAGGAGGCGGGCTAGGCCGCGCGGCGGCCGTCAGCGCTCGTCGCCGACGATCTGGCCATCGACGATGCGGATCCGGCGCTGCGCGCGTCCGCCGAGTTCGGCGTCGTGCGTGACCACGACCAGCGTGCCGCCCGCGGCATGCAGCTTCTCGAGCAGCGCCATCACGTCCTGGCCGGTGTGCCGGTCGAGGTTGCCGGTCGGTTCGTCGGCGAGGATGACGGAGGGCTGCATCGACATCGAGCGGGCGATGGCGACCCGCTGGCATTGGCCACCTGAGAGCTGGTCGGGCCGGTGGCGCGCGCGGCCTTCGAGGCCGTACTCGGCCAGCAGGCGGTCCAGCCGCTGGCGCCGCTCGGTCGGCGGGATGCCGGCCAATACCATCGGCAACTCGATGTTCTGCTCGGCCGTGAGGCGCGGCACGAGGTGGAAGAACTGGAACACGAAGCCGATCTTCTCGCGCCGCACGCGCGCCAGTTCGTCGTCGGCAAGTCCGGTGACGTCGCGGCCGTCGAGTTCGTAGCGGCCGGCATTGGGGCGGTCGAGCAGGCCCAGCACGTTGAGCAGCGAGGACTTGCCCGAGCCGGACGGGCCCATGATGGAGATGTATTCGCCCGCCTGGATGTCGAGGCTGACGCCGCGCAGCGCGCGCACTTCCTCGTCGCCGACGCGGAAGACGCGTTCGATGTCGGTGAGGCGGATCATTGCTTCGCGGCGGCGTCCGTCTTCGCTTCGGCCACGGCGTGCGCGCCGGCCTTGACGCCGTCGCGGTCGAGCGAGGTGACCACGCGGTCGCCGCGGCCGAGCCCGCCCTTGATCTCGGTGTACTCCCAGTTGGAAAGGCCGACTTCCACCTTGCGCTCCTCGAGCCGGCCGTCGGCGTTCAGCAACAGCACGCGGTTGCCGGGCATCAGCGCCGAGGTCGGGATGCGCGGCACGTCGGCGCGCGCCTCGACCACGATCTCGATGTCGGCGCTGTAGCCGATCAGCAGGCGGCGCGCTTCGCCGGGGTTGTCGAACTCGACCTCGACTTCCACCGTGCGCGCCTGTTTCTCGATCGCCTGCACGTAGGGCGCGATGCGGCGCACGTGGCCTTCGAAGTGCTTGCCGCGGTAGGCGTCGAGCGTGATGCGCGCCGGCATGCCGACCTTGAGCTGGGCCGCGTCCACCTCGTCGATCGGTGCGCTCACGTAGATGCAGGAATCATCGATCAGGTCGACCACCGGCAGCGTCGGGATGCCGGGCGGCGAGGGCGTGACGAACTCGCCGACCTCGCCGTTGATCTCCGCCACGATGCCGGCGAAGGGCGCGCGCACGATGGTGCGCGCTGTGTCTGCACGCGAGGCGGTAACGCGGGCGGTGGCTTCCTTGACCTGCGTGCGCGCGGTATCGCAGCTCGCCTGGCTCGACGCCGCCTGGGCTTCGGCGCGCACCACGCGCTCCTCGGAGACGAAGCCCTTGTCGCGCAACTGGCGCGCCTGCCGGGCCTCGGAGGCGGCAGCACTGGCCAGCTGGCAGACTTCGACGACATGCGCCTTGGCCGTACCCAGTTGCTCGTGGGCGACGCTCTCGCGCGAGGTGAGGTCCTGGTTCCAGAGTTCGAGCAGCAGTTCGCCGGCCACGACGCGCTGGCCCTTCTTCACCGGCAGTTGCTCGATGCGGCCGCCCGCGGCGGGCGCCACCTTGGCGCGGCGGCAGGCCTCCACGGAGCCCGCACGCGTGTTGGCGACCGTGGTCTCGACGCGTCCGGGTTGCACTTCGGCCACGACGACGGCCACGGGCTTGGCGCGCGTGAGGAAAGACGCGGCGGCGAGCGCCGCGGCGAAGACGATGGCGATGGCCGCCAGCTTGAGGATGCGCGCCTTATTCATGGATGAATCCGATCAGGGCATCGAGCAGCGCGTCGGGCTGCTCCGCCATCATGGCGTGGCCGGCGCCGGGCAGCGTGACCAGCTTCGCGTTCGGCAGCATCGCGGCCAGCGCCTTCGTGTTTCGCATCGGCGTCATGAGGTCGCGGGTGCCGGCGACGATGAGCGCCGGGCAGCCGGCAGCGGTCGCCGCCGCTGCGGCGGCTTCGCCGTTGGCGTAGGCGTTGCAGGCGGCGAGGTCGACGCCGATGGTGCCCGGCCGCTGGCGCTCCATCAGGCGGTGGTTGGCGCCGGACATCCAGATGCCGGGCATGGCGTTGCCGCCCAGGTGGCCGCGCGCGGAATGCGACCAGGCGTTGATCATCTTCATCGCCCGGGCTTCGTCGTTGGCGGCCGCGCCGAGCAGGGCGTCGGAGACGGGCATCGGCACCGAGGTGCCGATGAGGGCCAGCCCGGCCACGCACGCCGGATGCCGGAAGGTGGTTTCGAGCGCGGCCAGCGAGCCCATGCTGTGGCCGACCAGGGTCGCCTTTTCTACGGCCAGCGCGTCGAGCAAGGCTGCCAGCCAGTCGGCGATGGCCTCCACCGAAACGAGCGGCGTCCCGCCGCTGCGGCCGTGTCCCGGCAGGTCGGGTGCCAGCACGGCATGTCCGTGGTGAGCGAACCAGCGGCTTTGCAGCGTCCAGCACGAGTGGTCCTGCTGGGCACCGTGGATGAAGAGCACTGCGGGCAGCGCCGGATCGAGCGGTCTGCCGCCGGTATAGACGTAGGTCGGGCAACCGCAGATCGATCGTTCCATGGTTCGAATGGGCGGGCGGATGGCGCCATTCTAGCCGAGGGCAGCGGCGACCGGCCGCCGCGGCGGCGGTTCGGCGGCCCGTGGAAGCGCGCCATATTCACTTGTACTTATTTCGGAGGTATTATTGCCAAGGTAATAGTCTATGAGGGCGGCCCAGCCGTCCCGCTCTGCCCCCCAGACGCCGCGGCAAAGCCATCGTTCCAATAGCATTGGGGGGCTTCGCGCATGACACGGGGGATCGCGGCACACCGCGCCAGCGGCAGATCGGTCGGCACGACGGCCACGGGACAGCGTCCCGACGTCGCCGACATTCTTGTCTCGTATCTGGAGCAGATCGGGGTCGAGGTCGTCTTCGGCATTCCCGGCGGCGCGATCGAGCCGCTCTACAACGCCCTGGCGCGCAGCGCGCGGCGCGGCGGCCCGCGCCATGTGCTGGCCCGCCACGAATCGGGCGCCGCCTTCATGGCGGACGGCTACGCGCGCGAGACCGGCAAGCTGGGCGTCTGCTGCGCCACCTCGGGGCCCGGCGCCACCAATCTCATCACCGGCGTTTCCTGCGCGCTCGACAACGGCATCCCCATGCTGGTCATCACCGGCCAGCCGGCGCTGCCGACCTTCGGCCGCGGCCCGCTGCAGGAATCGGCCTGCACCGGCATCAACACGCTCGGCATGTTCCAGCATTGCACGCTCTACAACTCGCTCGTCTCGCATCCCAAGCAGTTCGAGGCGAAGCTGGTGGGCGCGCTGCAGCGCGCAACCCGCGCGCCGCGCGGACCGGCCCACCTGTCGATGCCCGTCGACGTGTTCCGCAGTCCCAGCCCGCATGCGGCGACGTCCTACGACCTGCGCGGCCTGCTGCAGCCCTCGGCGCTGATCGACGACAGCGCGGTCGATGCGCTGTGCGAGCTGCTGGCGACCGCCAACAAGATCGTCGTGCTGGTAGGCGGCTGGTGCGGCGAGGCGATCGGCGAGATCCGCAAATT
>JBLNBJ010000119.1:0-33824 GCA_050259835.1 Ignavibacteria bacterium
CATCGCGGATTCACAGAGTAAGTGCAACAAAGCCTCCCGGAAGGTGGGGAGTTGAGATACTGGCGGCATCCCATTCCGACCAAGAAAGAGGATGCCATGATAAATAAGTATCATCAACTCACCCACGAGGAACGATACAGCATTACGTGGATGCTGCGGCATGGCTGGAAACCGGCCGCGATCGCGAAAGAGCTCGGCCGCGCCAGGAGCACAATCAGCCGCGAATTGAAGCGCAACGTTACGCACCACGACGGTCGCTACCGCGCCGAGAAGGCCCAGCAATATGCGGTGGCTAGACGCCGGCGGGAGCGCCGTAAGTCTTGGTTCTCACCCGAGCAATGGGCCGAGGTGGACAGGCGCCTGCAGCGAAAGTGGAGCCCGGAACAAGTCTCAGCGACGCTCAGCGCGGAAGGAATCTGCAGCATCAGCCACGAAACGATCTATCGCCGCATCCTGCGCGACAAGAAGGCCGGCGGAAAGCTCTACACGCACATGCGCATCATGTCCAAGAAGGTGCGCAAGCGCTACAACAGCAAGGATTCCCGCGGCATCCTGGCTGGCAAACGGCACATCAGCGAGCGCCCGGATGATGTCGAAAAGCGTCTGCACGTAGGTCACTGGGAAGGCGATACGGTGATGGGGCGTGACAAGCGCGCCTGCGTTCTCACCTTCGTCGAGCGACGCTCCGGCTACACCATCATCAAGAAGTTGAACTCACGCACCGCTGCGCAAGCGACGCTGGCTGCCGCCGCGGCGATCACGGAACACGCCGACAAGATCCGCACGATCACGTTCGACAACGGCACCGAATTCCACAGCTACGCCGAGCTTGAACGAGACTTTGACGTTACCTGCTACTTCGCCACGCCGTACCATTCCTGGGAGCGCGGCAGCAATGAGAACCTGAACGGCTTGCTTCGTCAGTACATTCCTCGTGGCCTATGCCTCAAGAGTCTGACTCAGCGAAAGTGCGACTGGATTGCCAACGAACTAAACACTCGTCCGAGGAAAAGACATGGCTTCAAGACACCGCTGGAGATTTATCATGGGTCCTGAGATTTGTTGCACTTCAACGTTGAGACTACGTTTCATACGGCACCATTCATCTGCGGTTCTTCGAACTCACGCGTATCCACTCGGTACGCGATTCCCCAGAAGTCAGGGCCTCCATCGCACACGATGATTGCGCTCGTTGACTCGGCTTTTCGGAACGGCATATCGGAGGGATAAAAATTCCCGTAAATAAACCGCACGCCGCCCTTAACGAAACCAACATATTGGCGATTGTAGGAATGCGATAGCGGCGGAATTCGGGCCCCGCGTTGTTTCTGGCTCGCCAAGAACCGAGGGAGTGCAACCTCTAGTTCAGCGATTTCCGCGGCGGATGGCTCCCAGTATTCGGTTGCGCCACTCGGAGTATCTCGGGAACACTGTGCTAGGAGCTTTGGGCCGGCCGCTGGAGAGAGCACAAACCGTCCCTCAACCGGAAAGAGTGGGTCTTCCCACGCTTGGACAGGACAGGCACACGCCAAAGCAAGCGCGGCAACAGCAATGGCAGAGGCGGCGGACCTATGAAACATAACGTTTGAGGTAACCGGCCCGTGCAAGCGGCGCGCAGCGCCGATTGCACGGGTCCGTGTTGACCGAGAGGTTAGCCGTCATTTTTAGGCACGGAAAAGTCGACGAAATCTTCCTGCTTTAGGAGCTTGTTGATGCGGCTTTCAAAGAGACTCGCTTGGGGATCGGTGTAGTCGTCACACTGGTTTTGCCGGACGAGCTTTCCTTTGCGAACGACGTAAATTCCACCGTAGCTTGGCGAGCGGGTGTCCCAAGTTTCGTACAGGACGTATTTGTATTCGCCAACGCTAAAACTCACGCGCATTTCGCCGCCATGAGCAAGAAGAATGCTGCTTTGAAGAAACCGAGAGTCCGGTGCCTCGGGTGAGTTTGGAAATTGCATTTCAGTCCGACGGCCTTTGGTGATTCTGTACTGAAGAAGCTTTCCGCCAGTAGCCCTATCGGTTGCTCCACAGAGAACAGCAATCTTCCCCGAGAACGAACAGCGGAAGTACGCCTCCTCTCCAGCACGGCAGACCGACGTAGCTAGGGCCTCACCGGAAAGAGCAAACAAAATTAGTAAGACGGCGGCGTGTCGCTTCATGACGGCTAACGTGGAGCTAACCGGCCTGCGCGGCTTTTCGCGCAGGTCCGGTTGAGCGCAGGGTTATGCCTCGGTGCTAACAATGCGACAAGAAGCCAAACAACCGAAGTGGAAGGGCCAGCGGGTTTCCCCGCTGGCTTTGAAGCTAGCTGAACAGCAGCATGAGCAGAAGCAAAATGGACTGCGCCTGCTTGTAGCTGAGTTTCAGCTTGAGAGATAGCTCGATCATGGCGATTACCCACGAAGAGCGGTCTCACAGCGCTGCTCGACCGCACACGAAATGTGGCCGGGCTTTGGTGGCAACGCAGAGCCGGGCGGAGTATTCCGTGCGGTTGCTTGGCCACCTGACGACGCAGATGCCTCTGCGCCGGGGATTGCCGGGCCGTGGCTGGAGTTGTCCAGCGGCGGCCCGGCTCCCAATTCGGTTGATTAGATGTGAGAGGCATAACGTGGAGCTAACCGGCCTGCGCGGCTTTTCGCGCAGGTCCGGTTGAGCGCAGGGTTATGCGGCAATTGCACATTCATCGGGACTACTCCTCGAACTATTTCAGACGCCTTTTGCATCTCGCGGACACGGCTTTGAACTCGGCGATTCGCTGGCTCAAGTTCGGCGGCGTGTGTTTCCACGTACCTCCGTATGCGCTGTATTCGCTTCTTCCGATGTTGGTCGAGGGAGCCACATACCATCCGCGCGGCGTATGCAGCGCATAGAGCTTGGCATTGTTGACTTCGCACACCGGTAACAGTCCATAAGGGCCGATGGCGCCATTCACGTGCTGATATCCAATTAGTATCGTGTATAGCAATTGCACGGTGTATTCCTTGGCTTCCATTCCCTCGATACGAACATCCTTTCTGTCGATGATCCTGTATTCGCGGTAAATGCCGCTAGCTTTCTCCCCTGACTCTGGATCGATCGGCAGCTTTGCTAATGCATTCGACGGGTGGACCTCGCCGTCCTTGAGAACTTCTTTAGAAATTAGGCTCGGGCAGAATTTTTCGCCGGACAATTGAAGTTGCACTACCTTCTCTGGATCGACCAACTCTTCCGCGCCAAAGTCGCAGCGCTCGCCAATTTCATAGGCGAGCGCGCAACACGGCAGCAAGCACACGAAGGCCTGAGCTAACCATCGGGACCATTGAGTCCCCAACGTGAGCGATTTACTTTGCCGCATAACGTAAAGTGGACGTCGTCGGAAAAATGCCGCCCACGGAACTTTCTTTCCATATGCGGGCAAAAGTTTCCGCTTCTGGGTTTCCGTATCTAGTCATAAAGGGCGGCGGCTTCGATGCGGGTTAGGAGGCCGAGGGCTCTGGCTTTTGTCTTCGGCAGGCGCCACAGTTTGCGGGTTGGATGCCATTCGCCGCCGGCGGCTTTGACCTGCTTGCGCAGGTCTTCTTCCTCGTAGGCGACGCGCACGAATACGTCGCCGCCTTCTCGCTTGGCCATCGGTGCGTCGGCGACGACGAGTTCTACCGTGGTGAAGCGCCTTTGGGCCTGTTGGTCGATGCGGTAGCGCACGCAGACGAGCCTGGCGCCGAAGCGCTCGACGAGTTTCTTCGTACCCGGTGCGCCGGGCAGGAGCTTTTTTGCGATGCGGCTGTCGCGGCTGGGAACGAGGGCCATCGTTGACTCCGGGGATGACGGGAGAGTATCAGGACTGAGCGCCTCAGGCAAACGTCATGCCGTTGCGCCTTGGTGGCCTACAGCGCCAGCAGTTCCTTCACCTGCCCCCACTGCCGCCGGCTCACCTGCAGGCGTTCGTCGCTGTCCTTGAGCAGCAGCACCCAGCGCGGCTCGCCGTCCGGGTCTTCGGTGTCCTTCTCGCGCGCGACGCCGGCGACGGCGCTGCGGGCGACGATGCAGTTGCGGTGGATGCGCAGGAATTTGTCGGCGAATTCCTGCTCAAGCTGGCTCAGCGATTCTTCCAGCACGTACTCGCGTTCGCGCGTGCGTGCGGTGACGTACTTAAGCTCGGCCTTGAAGTAGAGCACTTCGGCGACGGGCACCAGGAGCATCTTGCCGCGCTCCAGGCTGCGAAGGTGGCGGCGGCCTTGCGGCGCGAGGTCCTTGAGCGCCGGCGAGTCCGGTGCGAGGCGCCTGGCTTTCCGCAGCGCGTCGGCGAGACGCGCCGCCTTGACGGGCTTGAGCAAGTAGTCGATGGCGGAGAGCTCGAAGGCCTTGACGGCGTATTGGTCGTAGGCGGTGGTGAAGACGATGGCCGGCGGCTGCGGCAGCCGCGCCAGGTGCTGCGCGAGCTCGATCCCGTCCATGCGCGGCATGCGGATGTCGATGAGGACGACTTCCACGCCGCCTGCCGCGGCCAGGTCCAGCGCCTCAACTCCGTCGGCCGCTTCGCCGACGACGCGGTTGGGCAGTTCGCCCTCGAGGTCGGCGAGCAGGTCGCGCAGGCGCGCGCGCGCCGGTGCCTCGTCGTCGACGATCAGGACGCGCAGCGGGTCGCTCACTTGGGCCTCCGGCGGTAGGGGAAGGCGATGCGCACGACGTAGCGGTCGGCGCCCTCTTCGATGTCGAGTTGCCCTTCGAGGTCGAAGAACAGCATCAGCCGCTCGCGAATATTGGCGATGGCCATGCGGTTGCCGGCGTGGTGGGTGCTGTCGGGCACCACCGGGTTGGCGAGTTCGATGCGCACGCGGTCGTCGTCGCGGCTCATGCGGATGGCGATCTCGCCCGGTTCCTGGAGCTTTTCGATGCCGTGGTAGACGGCGTTCTCGAGCAGCGGCTGCAGCATCAGCGGTGGCATCAGCGCGTCGGGCGGGCAGCTTTCGATGTCCCAGCGCACGCGCAGGCGCTCTCCCAGGCGCAGCTTCTCGAGCTCGAGATACTGGCGCGCCAGCGCGATCTCGTCGGAGAGCGGCACCAGTTCGCGGTTGTCGCGCATCAGCACGCGGAAGAGGTCGGAAAGTTCCTCGAGCGCCGCTTCGGCGCGGCGCGGGTCGCTGCGGATGACGCCGAGCACGGCGTTGAGGCTGTTGAACAGGAAGTGCGGACGGATGCGTGCGGTGAGCGCCATCAGGCGGGCCTCGGTGACGGCCGGCGACTGCGCGCGCCAGCGCAGGTCGAACCAGGCGAGCAGTCCGCCGGCGGCGAGCGCCGCCCACACCAGCGCGTGCCACGCGGGTGCGCCCGCCTCGGACAGCGGCGCCAGCAGCAGCCCGAACAAACCGGTGACGGCGACGGCGACGGCGGCGATCACGCCCTGCGCCGCCGGGCGCGCGAGGTCGTCGAGGCGCGGCTGCGCCAGCGCGAGCACGGCCAGGCTGCCGAGCACCGCGGGCTCGACGAGCGCCGACAGGGTGACGAAGTCGAGCGCCACCTGCGCGAGTTCGTCGTTGCGCGCGAAGGCGGCGGCCAGCGCGCCGACGTTCACCGCCAGCAGCACCCTGAGCCACACGCCCATGTTGCGGAAGTCCGGCAGGCGGGCATCTTCGGGGTTTTGTCGCCGGCTTTCCCCGGCGTGCTGCCCCATTTCCCGTATACTTGTCATTTTCTCCGCTGCCACCGCGTTTTCCGCATAGGTGGCTGAAAGATTTCGGGTTTCATTATGTCAGATCAAACTCAGGTGAAGGTCTGGTCGGGCCGGTTTTCCGAACCGGTGTCCGACCTCGTCAAGCGCTACACGGCTTCGGTGTTCTTCGACAAGCGCATGGCCGCGCAGGACATCCGCGGTTCGCTCGCCCACGCCAAGATGCTGGCGAAGCAGAAGATCATCTCGGCCGACGACCTCGCCGCCATCGAGCGCGGCATGGCGCAGATCGCCGGCGAGATCGAGCGCAACGAGTTCGCCTGGAACCTCGACGACGAGGACGTGCATCTCAACATCGAGAAGCGCCTCACGGCGCTGATCGGCGATGCCGGCAAGCGGCTGCACACCGGCCGCTCGCGCAACGACCAGGTCGCCACCGACATCCGCCTCTGGCTGCGCGACACGCTCGACGCCATCGACGGCCTGCTGCGCGACTACATCGACTCGCTGCTGAAGCTGGCTTCGCGCCATGCCGACACGCCGCTGCCCGGCTTCACGCACCTGCAGGTGGCACAGCCGGTCACCTTCGGCCATCACCTGCTGGCCTACGTCGAGATGGCCATGCGCGACCGCAGCCGCGTGCAGGACTGCCGCCGGCGCATGAATCGCCTGCCGCTGGGCGCCGCCGCGTTGGCGGGCACCACGTATCCGATCGACCGTGAATTCGTGGCGAAGGAACTCGGCTTCGACGGTGTCTGCGCGAATTCGCTCGACGCCGTGTCCGACCGCGACTTCGCCATCGAATTCACGTCGGTCGCCTCGCTCATCATGGTGCATGTCTCGCGGCTGTCGGAGGAGCTGATCCTCTGGATGAGCCCGCGCGTCGGCTTCATCGACATCGCCGACCGCTTCTGCACCGGCTCGTCGATCATGCCGCAGAAGAAGAACCCGGACGTGCCGGAACTTGCCCGCGGCAAGAGCGGCCGCGTCTTCGGCCACCTGATGGGCCTGCTGACCCTGATGAAGGGACAGCCGCTCGCCTACAACAAGGACAATCAGGAAGACAAGGAGCCGCTGTTCGACACCGCCGACACGGTGATCGACACGCTGCGCATCTTCGCCGACATGATGGGCGAAAGCGTGAACGCCGCGGGCGAAACCGTGCCGAACATCCGCGTGCGCCCGGAAGCCATGGCGGCCGCGCTCAAGCAGGGCTTCGCCACCGCCACCGACCTCGCCGACTACCTGGTGAAGAAGGGCATGCCCTTCCGCGACGCGCACGAAGCCGTGGCGCGCGCCGTGCGCGCGGCCGAGGCGAAGGGCTGCGACCTGCCCGACCTGGCGCTTTCCGAACTGCAGGCGTTCTCCGACCTGATCGGCGATGACGTCTTCGCGGTGCTCACGGTGGCCGGCTCGCTGGCCGCGCGCGATCACGTCGGCGGCACCGCGCCGGCGCAGGTGCGCGCCGCCATCGCCCGGGCGCGCGCGGCGCTCTAAAGCCCGCCGTGGACCGCCTCGGCAAGTACGAGATCGGACGCAAGCTCGGCCAGGGCGCGACCTCGACGGTCTTTCTCGGCTACGACCCGTTCGCGCGGCGCGACGTCGCCATCAAGATCTTCTCTCCGGAGGTGCTCCAGGACGAGCAGAACGGCCGCATCTTCCGCCACCTGCTCAAGACCGAGGCGTCATTCGCCGGCAAGCTGGTCCATCCGCACATCGCGCAGATCTACGACGCCTTCGTCAGCCCGGAGGTGAGCTTCATCGTGATGGAGTACGTCGGCGGCGGCACGCTGGAAGCCTTCTGCAACGTGGACAACCTGCTGCCGCTCGAACGCCTGGTCGAGACGATCTTCAAGTGCACTCGCGCGCTCGACTACGCCTGCCGCATGGGCGTGATCCACCGCGACATCAAGCCGGCCAACATCCTGCTCTCGTCGCCGATGGCCGGCGCCGGCGACATCAAGATCTCGGATTTCGGCAGCGCCTTCCAGACCAGCACCGAATCGACGCAGGTGTTCGGCATCGGCTCGCCGGCCTACATGTCGCCAGAGCAGCTGCAGGACCCCGAACTCGATCACCGCACCGACATCTGGTCGCTCGGCGTCGTCATGTTCCAGTTGCTCACCGCGCGCCTGCCCTACACGGCCGCCAACAACTACGCGCTGATCAATCAGATCTGCAACAGCGATGCGCCCGCGCCGTCCAGCTTCCGCGCCGACCTGCCGCCGAGCATCGACGCCATCGTCGGCCGCGCGCTGAAGCGCCACCGCGGCGAACGCTACGCGACCTGGGACGAGTTCTCGCACGATCTCGCCGAGGTGTTCCGCAGCGGCAAGCTCAAGACCCAGCCGGACGACTTCGCCGACACGCAGAAGTTCGAGGGCCTGCGCAGCCTCGCGTTCTTCGACCGCTTCTCCGATCCGGAAATCTGGGAGATCGTGCGCTTCTCGAATTGGGAATCGGTGCCGGCCGACACGGTCATCATGGCCGACGGCGCCCCCGGCGACACCTTCTGCCTGCTGTTCGAGGGCGAACTCGCGGTGGTCAAGCGCGGTCGTACCATCAGCGCGCTGATGCCCGGCGAGTGCTTCGGAGAAATGGCAGTGATCGGCCACAGCGGACACGTGCGCAGCGCGGACGTCGTCGCGCGCACGCCGGCGAAGGTGATCACGGTTTCCGGCTCGGCGCTGCGCCAGGCGTCCGACGTCTGCCGCATGCACTTCTACGAGGCCTTCCTCGACGTTCTGGCCGGGCGGCTCGCGCTGGCCAACGCGTGGATGTCCTCGGCATGAACGACGAAACCCATTTCATCAAGCGCGCCGCAGCCGCCGACCATGCGCGCTTCGTCGCGGAAGTAGAAGGCCTGAAGGCGCTCGCGGCCACGCAAGCCGTGCGCGTGCCGGCGGTGATCGAATGCGGCTGCAACGAGCGCGAATCCTGGCTGGTGCTCGAGCGGCTCCAGCTTGGCGCCCTCGACCGCAGCGCCGGCGCCGCACTCGGCCGCGCGCTGGCGCAGATGCATCGGACGACCGGGCCGCACTTCGGCTGGACCTCCGACAACTTCATCGGACTCGCGCCGCAGGAGAACGCGCCGGACGCCAACTGGCCGCTGTTCTTCGCGCATCGGCGCCTGTTGCCACAGCTGCGGCGGGCGCGCGAGAACGGGCTCGACCGGCTCTACATGGACAAGGGCGAACACCTCGCGGAGCGGGTGGCAGCCTTCTTCATCAGCGGGCATCCGGCGCCTTCGCTGCTGCACGGCGATCTCTGGTCGGGCAACGCCGGTCGGCTGCCGGACGGCACGCCGGTCGTCTTCGATCCCGCCGTCTACCACGGCGACCGTGAAGCGGACGTCGCGATGGCGGAACTGTTCGGCGGCTTTCCCGAATCCTTCTACGCCGCCTACCGGGAGGCGTGGCCGCTGTCGGAAGGCTTCGAGACGCGCAAGACGCTCTACAACCTCTACCACATCCTCAACCACTTCAATCTGTTCGGGGCGGGCTACCTCGGGCAGGCGAAGCGGATGATCGATCGGTTGGTTTCTGAGCTGCGGGGGTAGCGGCGCGCATCGAGGCGCCTTCGCGCTCGGGCCGACGGGGTGCCCTGCTGCGCTCCGTGTCCCCCGGCGGACAAGAACTTAGAATCGTCCGCCTCCTCCTTTACCTACGCGCAGCAGGGCACCCCATCAGCCCGGCGTATCGCCGTACGAGAGGCGAAGCGCCAAATCAGTTCAGGCATCGAGCCGAGGGTGGCGGGTGGTCGTCGACGCGTAGGTAAAGGAGGAGGCCGACGATTTATCGTTCTTGTCGGCCGGGGGACACGGAGCGGCGACGACCACCCGTCGCCCTCGGCGGGTCGGAGCCGAGAGGTTTTACGCCTTTACGCCGTCCCGAGCGAAACCTACCGGTGAATCTGGATCGTCGCCGTCTCACCCGCCGTAGCGCACGACGCCTTGTCGCTGCACCCGCTGCCCGCCTCGCAGGTGCAGCAGTCCTGGATGCCCTCGGGGCGGAACGGGCCGAGCTGCGGGTTCTTGCGCGCGAAACGATGGTAGAGCTTGTCGATCGCGATGCCGGCAACCAGCAGCGTGAAGATGAACACCATCGTCAGCACGTAGGTCATCAGGCGCCCCCGCCCAAGCCGGCGAAGCCCATGAACGACAGCGACAGGATGCCGGCCAGCATCAGCGACATCGCCGTGCCCTGCAGCACGCCCGGCACGTCGGAGAGCTGGATGCGCTCGCGCACGCTGGCCAGCAGCACCAGCGCGATGGTGAAGCCGATGCCGCCGCCGACGGCGAAGGTGATCGACTGGGCGAAGTCGTACTCGCGCGCCGTCTGGAACAGCGCCACGCCGAGCACCGCGCAGTTGGTCGTGATCAGCGGCAGGTAGATGCCGAGCGCGCGGAACAGCGACGGGCTCTGCTTCTTCACGAACATCTCGACCAGCTGCACCGAGGCGGCGATCACCACGATGTAGCAGATCAGCCGCAGGAACTCGAGGTGCAGCATCGACAGCACGATGTTGATCGCGTAGGCGGAGAGCGAGGCAATGACGATGACGAAGGTCGTCGCCAGCCCGAGCGGGAAGGCGAGGCTCACGCTGTGCGTGACGCCGAGGAACGGGCACATGCCGAGGAACATCGCCAGCACGAAGTTGCCGGAGAGGATCGTGGTGACCAGGATCTGGCCGAGGGACTCACGCACCATGGGTGCTCTCCTCCGTGGAAGTGGACAGGACCTTGTCGCGGTACTTGCGCCAGATGGCGAAGGCCAGCAGCCAGCCGCCCATGACGAAGAAGCCGCCGGGCGGCAGCACCATCACGACCCAGGGCTGGAAGTTGGGGCCGAACAGCGAGAAGCCGAGCAGCGTGCCGCTGCCGAGGATCTCGCGCACGCCGCCGATCATCACCAGGCCCAAAGTGAAGCCCAGGCCCATGCCCGTAGCGTTCAGCGTGGCGCCCAGCGGCGGCGTCTTCGCGGCGTGCGCCTCGGCGCGGCCGAGCACCAGGCAGTTGGCGACGATGAGCTGGATGTAGGCGCCGAGCGCCTCGTACATCTCAAGGCTGATGGCCTGGATCGCATAGTCGACCACGGTGACGAAGGTGGCGATGATGGCGATGTAGCTGGCGATGCGGACTTCCTTCGGGATCACGTGGCGCAGGATCGAGACCAGCCAGCACGAGGCCGCCAGCACGAAGGTGGTTGCCAGGCCCATGGAGATCGAGTTGATGGCCGACACCGTGACGGCGAGCGTCGGGCACATGCCGAGCACCATCACGAACACCGGGTTGCGCTCCCACAGGCCTTCGGTGAATTCCTGCCAGTTGGATGGAACGTTGAACGGAGTGCTCATGATTTGGCCTTCAACTTTTCGAGGTTGGGGACGAGCTTGGGCAGCAGGTGCTGCGCGGAATCGTTGATGCCCTTGCCGACCGCGCGCGAAGTGATGGTGGCGCCGGCGATGGCGTCGATCTGCCAGGGCTGGTTCTTGGTGCCGTGCTTGACCACCTTGACCTCGTTGACGAGCGCCGAGAGGTCGGCATTGAGCTTGAGGTCGAGCGCCTCGAAGTTCGCCAGGAAGGCCTTGTCGGTGTAGATCTTGTCGCCGATGCCTGGCGTCTCGCGCATCGAGACGACGCCGATGCCGACCACGCACTGGCAGTCGGGCTTGTAGCCGAACATCACGCGCACCGTATCGGCGTAGCCCTTGGCGGCGCCTTCGGCGGCGATGCCGACCAACTGGTTGTCGCCGTCGTAGGCAGCGTAGAACTTCAGCGCGCCGGCGGGGGCTTCACCCTTGGCGGCCGGGGCAACGCCGCCTTCCGCCAGGGCGTTGTATTCCTGGATCGACTTGGCGGCCGGCAGCACCTTGAACACGGCGCGCTCCGTGGCGATGCGCCGGTTGGCTTCGGCAGCGTCGAGCGTCACCTGATAGCTGCCGACGATGATGAGACCGCAGACGGCCGAAATGATGCCCAGCGCGCGGATCAGGGAGAAGGTGGACGTCACGTCCTGGGGCATGGCGTGCTCGCTCACTTCTGTTCCTCCTTCTTCTTCTTCACCACGCCGAAGGCAGCGGGCTGCGTGATGCGCTCGATCAGCGGCGTCATGGCGTTGCCGATCAGGATGGCGTACATCACGCCTTCCGGCAGGCCGCCGGCGTAGCGGATCGCCACCGTCAGCACGCCGATTACGCCGCCGTAGATCCACATGCCGCGCGGCGTCACGGGCGAGGTCGCCATGTCGGTGGCCATATAGACGGCGCCGAGCACCAGGCCGCCCGAGAACAGCACGAAGAACGGGTCGGGGAAGTGCTGCGGGTTCCAGGCGTAGAGGCCGAAGGCCACCAGCACGGCGCTGCCCAGCACCGCCGCGGGAATGCGCCAGTCGAGGAAGCCGCGCACGGCGAGGTAGGCGCCGCAGGCGATGATCAGCAGCGGCGACGGGCCGACCGCGAGGTGGGTGCCGAGCGAGGTCACCAGCTCGCCGACACCCGCCAGCGCGCCCTCGAACTTCCACTTGGCCAGCGGCGTCGCGCCGGCCAGCGCGTCGAGGTTCAGCGAATGCAGCCAGGCGGCGGCGTCGGCCGGCGTCATCAGCGGCGCGGCCAGCGACGAGGGCACGAAGTCGGTGAAACGGCCGGGCAGGAAGGACGGCGTGTAGGTCGCAATCGCCGTCGGGAAGGCCGCCTGCACGAAGGCGCGGCCGACCAGCGCCGGGTTGAACAGGTTGTGGCCGATGCCGCCGAAGATCGCCTTGCCGAGCGTGATGGCGACGATGCCGGACACCGCGCCCATCCACAGCGGGAAGCCCGGCGGCAGCGTCAGCGCGAGCAGCAGGCCCGTGATGGTCGCCGACCAGTCGTTGAGGTCGCCCGACTGGCCGCCCAGCCGCACGAAGAACTTCTCGGTGGCGAGGCAGGAGAGCGTGACGACGACGATCGAGGCCAGCGCCGAAACGCCGTATTGCAGCACGAAGAACAGGCAGATCGGGAGCAACGAATACACCACGTTGCGCATGATCTGCTCGACGCTGCGCGTCCGCTTGATGTGCGGACCGGTGAGGATTTGGATTGAGGAGTTCATCAGCTGTTACGGCGCAGCATCTGCTTCGCCACGCGGAAATGTTGAACCAGCGGAATGTTGGCCGGGCAGACGTAGGTGCAGCTGCCGCACTCGAAGCAGGCGCCCAGGCGATAGGTGTCGGCCATCGTCTGGTACTCGCGCTTGATCGCCAGCATGCCGAGCGTCGAGGGGTTCAGGCCCATCGGGCAGGACTCGACGCACTCGCCGCACTTGATGCACGGATAGGTCTTGCGCGCGGCGCGCGCCTGGACTTCCTTGCCGCGGAACACCAGGATGCCGCCGACGCCCTTGGTGATCGGCGTGTCGAGCGAGGCCACGGCGCTGCCCATCATCGGGCCGCCGAACACGACTTCGATCGCTTCGTCGCGCGCGCCGACCTGCTCGAGCAGGAACTTGAGCGGCGTGCCGATCGGCACCAGATAATTGCCCGGGCGTTCGACGCCAGGGCCGACCACGGTGATGACGCGCTCGATGAAGCCGCGGCCGCGCGGCAGCAGCTCGCCGATCTCGGCCAGCGTCGCCACGTTCTGCACATAGGCGCCGGTGGTGTAGGCGCGGGCATCCGGCGGCACCTCGCGGCCGGTGAGCGTCTTGATCAGCATCTCGCCGGCGCCCTGCGGGTACTTGGTCGGCACTGCTTCCACCGTGATCGAGCCGTCGGCCGGCAGGTGTTTGCGGATCGCCTCGACGGCGTCCATCTTGTTGTCCTCGACGCCGATGATGGCGCGCGGATTGTTCAGCAGCTGCTGGGCGATGCGGATGCCGGCGATCAGGTGCTGCGGGCGCTCGACCATGACGCGATGGTCGGACGTGAGATAAGGCTCGCACTCGCAGCCGTTCACCACGATGGTGTCGATCGGATATTCCTTCGGCACCTTGAGCTTGGCGTGCGTCGGGAACACGCCGCCGCCCAGGCCGACCACGCCGGTCTCCTTGACCGCCTCTATGAGGCCGTCCTCGTCCAGCGCGCCGACGTCGCGCGGCTCCTCCCACAGCACTTCCTGCGTCGAACCCTGGTGCGTGCGGATGATGATGGCCGGCCCCCAGGGACCGTTGGCCGTCGCGTGCAGGCGGATGTCCTCGACCACGCCGGTCACCGGCGCATGATGCGGCACCGAGACGAAACCCTCGGCCGCCGCGATCGGCTGGCCGCGCACCACTTCCTCGCCCACCTTGACCAGCGGACGGGCCGGACGGCCCACCTGCTGCGACAGGTGCACGATCATGCGCGGCGCGAAAGGCAGGCGCCGGATCGCGAGATCCGCCGTCTCCTTATGCTGCGGCGGGTGAATGCCGCGGGCGAAAGTCTCGCCCCGGAAGTAGTTAAGAAGTCTCATAACGTAGCCTTGCCGCCGGGCCGCCCCAAGGCAAGGCGGCACGCCGGCGGAGCCGGCAACCGCGCCTGTGCGGCCACGAAGCGGCCCTCAATTCTCGAGCGAAGCGAGCTTGCGGGCTCCCCCGCCCTCAGGGCGGGGGTTGGGGGGTGGGAGCGTTCCATTTAGTTGAACTTCGCGGCGCGCGCCTTCAGCTTGTCGAGACCCGGCTCAGCCGCATTCCACGGCGTTCCCGGGTGAATGCAACCGGCCGTGCACTTCTCCGCCGCCTTGACGACGTCGGCGAACTTGCCGCCCTGCGGGTTGATGACGATCGCCTGCTTCTGGTCGTTGTAGGCGAACATCTTCGGCGCAATGGCCATGCACTCGTCGCAAGCAGTGCACTCGGGCGACTCGATCCACACCGCCTCGTAGCCTTCCGCGGCAGCGGCGGCCACGGGGGCGGCGGCATCAGAGAGTACCGGCGAGCCGGCCATGCCGAGGCTGGCGCTGATCTTGGCCAGCAGTTCCGCGCGCACCTGCTCCACGACGTCGCCGGAAGCGGCGCTGGCGCCGCCCGCATTGGCGATGTCCTTGAGTTGGTGCCAGAAGCCGAGGCGCTCCTCGCAAGCACGCACGAGGTCTTCGGCGACCAGCAGGCGCATCAGGCGGTTCTTCTGGTCGACGGCCCAGATGTAGGGGAACTTGCCTTCGCGCTCGTCGTCGTCGAGCTTGAGGAAGTCGGCCAGCATCATCATGTCGTCGTTCCACGTCTGCGGCGGCGCCTTCTTGAACTGCTTGGCGAAGCGCGCTTCGGTGGCGGCGAAGTCGGCGAAGGTCATCGGCACGTCCATCTTCTGCTTGGCGCCGTTCTCGTCGACGTAGCTGAGCGTATAGACCGGCCAGTCGGTGTCCATCGACGGGTTGCCTTCGAGGCTCACGCACTCGCTGAAGGTCGTGCCGAGGTCCGGGTTGTACTTGAACAGCGGATAGGCGCGCGATTCGACGGCCAGCTTGCTCTGGTCGATGCTGCGGTCGTCGCCGACGCCGTGCTCGGGAGGGCACACCGCGTAGATGTTGAACAGTGCCGGACGGCGGCTGTTCAAGCCGTCGATGTAGCCCTCGATCAGGTGGTTGCTGTGCGCGATGGTCGACTGCATGACGTAGGTCGTGCGGTGCGCCATGGCGATCAGGCTCATCTCCTTGCGGATTTCCTGCTTGCCGTGCAGCGCCTTGCCGTAGGGCGCCATGTCGGAGACCTGGCCGATGAAGCCCGAGGTGCAGGCCTGGCCGCCGGTGTTGGAGTACACCTGCGTATCGACCACGACCACCTTGACCGGCGTGCCGGACATCATGGCGCGCGACAGGTTCTGGAAGCCGATGTCGTACATCGCGCCGTCGCCGCCCACGGCGACGACCGGCGGGCACAGCTGCCATTCCTGGTCATTGAACTGCTTCCAGCCGAAACGGCGGAAGAAGTCGTCGTCGCGCTCGGGCAGATATTCGCCGGCCAGTTCCATCTCGGCCATGCGAACCGCTTTGAAGCCCTCCGCCATCTTCGACATGTGTCCTTCGAAGAGTCCCATCGCCACGGAGGGCGAGTCCTGGAACAGGTGTGACGTCCAGGGGAAGGGGTACGGGTTGAACGGGTAAGTCGACGCCCATACGGAGGTGCAACCGGTCGAATTGACGATACCCATGTCGGCGCGGCCGCGCTTGCTCGGGCCCTCGACGTACCGCCACTTCAGATCCTTGAGTTTCTCGAGCACCTGGGCGGCCCAGCGCACCCAGTCCGGATCCAGCGGCTGGGAGGGCTTGCCTTCGGTGATCTTGGTGGACAGGCTGGCCAGGGTCAGGTCCTTGTCCTTGGCGGCATCCACGGCGGCGATCATCGCCTGCGTGTCGCCGACGTCGACCGACGCCACCAGCTTGATGCGGATGTGCTGCTCGAGGCGCTCGATCAGGCTGTCGAGCTTCTCGACGTAGGCCTTGACGCGCGGCTGCATGAGCGCCGTGGCGGTCGAGGTGAACAGGTGCAGCGCCGTCTTCTCGCCGCAGCCCAGGCAGGCCCCGTCGCCGCAGTTCATCGAGCTGTAGGAGCCCTTGTCGAGCAGCAGGGTCTCGAGCGCGCCGATCTTCTCGTCGAGGCTGTCGATGCGCGAGTATTCCTTGCTGGTGGTCGGCAGGTCGAGCCACAGGCCCCAGTCCTGGCGCAGCTTGTCGACCGACTCTTCGCTCTGCGGCACCATCTTCAGCGCGTCGTCCTCGCAGACCGTCACGCACAGCGCGCAGGCCTTGCAGGTGTAGGGATTGACGGTGATCGAGAACAGGCCGCCGGAACCCTTGGCCTTCTTCTCCTTCTGCGTCCAGTAGGGCTTGGTGGTCGAGAACTGGAAGTCGCCGAGCTGGGCGGCGAACATGCGGAACTCTGCTTCCATGCTCTCGCGGTCCTCGGCGGGCGCTTCGGCGACCGTCTCGGCGATGGCCTTGTCGATCAGCGGACGCACGGCGACGCCGTCGCCTTCGATCATGGCGCGCAGCTTCTTCTCCACCGTGCGCGTGGCGCGGCGCAGGAAGCGGGTCGGCGTGCCGCCCGTCTCAACGCGCGTGACCGCGGTATTGAAGACTTCGGAAACAGAATTGACGAGGCCGGGAATGGCGGAGTCCGGGCAGGCCGTGTAGCAGTTGCCGCAGGCCGTGCACTTGGCGGCATCCCAGACCGGGTGCTCGAAACGGATGCCCGTCATGTCGCGGAACACGCCGGTGGAAGCCGGCATCAGCGAGGTGCCGATGAACGGATCGACCAGGTTGTCGGAGCCCTTGCCGGTCATGTAGAAGTTGCCGGTCTGCTCCCAGAAGCGATGGATGTCGCCCGCGACCATCTCGGTCTCGGGCAGGCGCTTCAACATGATCGGCAGGCCGCCATCCTTCTTGGCAACGCGACCCTTGCGCGTCACGCCGACCTGCTTGTCGGTGATTTCGACCAGCTCGGTATAGCCGCGCTTCACCACACGCAGGTTGTTCTCGACGACGCTCTTGCCCTTGCCGCCGAACTTCGACTGCAACTGCGCCTCGATGGCGCGGAACAGCGCTTCCTCGGTCAGCTTGGCGTCCTGCATGGTCGAGCTGGCGGCGAAGAAGGCGCCCTGGAAGGCGTTGCCCTGCATGCGCAGCTGCAGCTCGGGGCTGCCGGCTTCTTCACGCGCGATCTTGAAGGCGTCGATGTAGAAGACGCGAATCTGGTTGTCGGCGATGAACTTCTGCGCCCAGGTCGGGAAGCTCGCCCAGGTCTCTTCGCCGATGCTCGACTGGATGATGAACACGCCGCCCTTCTTGAGGCCGGACAGCGGGTTGCTGTGGCCGAACACCGCGGGGTCGGGCGACAGCACGACGTCGACGAACAGGTATTCGGAGTTGACGCGGATGGGTTCCGGCGCCGCCGACAGGTAATAGGTGGTCGGCTGGCCCTTCTTCTCGGAACCGTACTTCGGGTTGGCCTTGATGTCGTAGCCGAGCAGTTCGAACAGCGTCACCGCCAGGTTCTTGCCGGTGGTGATGGCGCCCCAGCCGCCGATCGAGTGCATGCGCACGGTGATGGCGCCCTTGGGCAGCAGGTTCGGGTTCTCGGAGCCGCGCACGGCCATTTCCTTGATGCGCGGATAGGCGTCGAGCAGCTTCTGGTTGTGGATCTCGTCCTTCGGGTTGAAGGCCTTCTCGCGGATGAAGTCGACCGACAGGTAGAAGAACTTGCGGTGCGGACCGTTCGGCAGCATGTTCTCGATGGCGCCGATCATGGCTTCCGGCTGCATGTCGCGCGAGCCCAGGCCGTAGCAGCCCGAGTAGAGGCGCGGCATGTCGCCTTGGCCGCTGTAGCTTTCGTAGCTCGGATAGGGCTTGTCGCCGTCGGCGGCGATGCCGTTCTCGAGGCACTTGGTCAGCGCGGCGCGCACTTCGCGCATCACCGGCAGGTCTTCGGACAGCGGCTGGTCGGTGCGCTCGAGCACCACCACGCCCTTCTTGCCCTTCAGCACGTGGCCGAGCAGGTCGCCCGGGAAGGGACGGAACATGGTGAGGTTGACCACGCCGACCTTCAGCTTGCGCGTGTCGCGCAGGTAGTCGGCCACGGCTTCGGCCTGCACCACCATGCTGCCCATGCCGACGATCACGTAGTCGGCGTCGGCGCAGCGATAGGCGCCGATGCGGTTGTAGTGGCGGCCGGTGAGTTCGCCGAACTCCTCGAAGCAGCGGTCGGCCAGTTCCTCGATGTGGTCGAAGAAGTACGGGCGCTGGCCGGCGACGGCCTGCATGTAGGCGTCCTGGTTCTGCACGGTGCCGGACATCAGCGGGGTGTCGACGTCCCAGATCGCCGGGATGCGGCGGCGCTTCGGGCCGTAGAGCATCTGCTGCGCGGGGGTCGGGGTGTCGATGATGTCGTCCGGCTTGCCGAGGAATTCGGCCACCAGTTCGCGCTCGGGCAGGCGCGCGGACTCGATCAGGTGCGTGGTGAGGAACCCGTCCTGGCCGACGATGGCCGGCGTGAGCGACAGTTCCGCGGTCTTGCGCGCGATCAGGTTCAGGTCGGCCGCCGCCTGGGCGTCCTTCGCCATCACCTGGATGAAGCCGGTGTCGTCGACGCAGTGGTAGTCGTCGTGGCCGCAATGCACGTTGAGCGAGACCTTGGTGATGGCGCGGCAGCCCATGTTCAGCACGTAGGGCAGGCGCTTGCCGACCGCGCCGTAGAGCGACTCGTGCATGAAGGCGACGCCCTGCGCGGAAGAGAAGTTCACCGCGCGCAGGCCGGTCATGGCCATGCCGGCGGTGACGCCGGCGGCGGCGTGCTCGGACTCGGGCTCGACGAAGATCAGCGGACGGTCGGAAATGTTGAGATGGCCGGCGGCGGCTTCCTCGGCCCAGTACTCGCCCATCTGGGTGGAAGGGGTGATCGGATAGGCGCCCGCCGCGTCGGAGGCTTCGCGCTCGACGTGGATCACGGCCGTGTTGCCGTCGACCGCGTCGCGCACGCCGGGATACTTGACCGTCTTCGCCTGCTTGTCCGAATCGGAACTCAACATATCGAGGATTTTCTTCAGCATGACATCACCATGGGGGCAAGTTTTTATGAATTCAGGACCGGCAGGGGCTCGTTGCGCAGGATCTTCTTCGCGGCATGGCCCTTGACGGGAGTATCGGGGTTGTCGAACCAGACGATGGCGCCGGTCGGGCAGCGCTCGATGGCATCGCGCGCGGCCTTGTCGTTGGCCGCATAGTCGATGACCGCGAGGTTCTGCGCGAGCTGCATGAGCCCCGCAGGCGCATCGGAAACGCAGCGGCCGCAGGCGGTGCATGCGACTTCGCATGCCGCCTCGGCCGTTTCGCCGTCCGCGTGGTTGCGGCAGGCGACCCAGAGCTTGTGGCTCAGGGGCTGAATGGAGAACAGCATCTTCGGGCAGACCTCGACGCAATCGCCGCAGGCGGTGCACTTCGCAGTGTCAACCTGGGGCAGGCCGTGGAGGTCGAGTTCGATGGCGCCGAAGGCGCAGACGGCCTGGCAGTCGCCGAGGCCGAGGCAGCCCCAGGCGCACTCCTTGCCGCCGCCGCCGACGGTCGCCGCGGCGCGGCAGCTCTTGAGGCCGGCATAGCGCGCGCGCAGGAAGGCGACATGGCGGCCGCCGCCGCAGGCTAGGCGCGCCACCTTCTTCTCGATCACGCCGGCATCGACGCCGAGCAGGTTGGCGATGTTCTTGCGCTGCCCCTCGCTGCTCACCGTGCATTGCGCGGGAATCACCTCGCCTTCGACGACCTTCTCGGCGAAGGCGCGGCAGCCGGCCTGGCCGCAGGCGCCGCAGTTCGACTTGGGCAGCAGCTCCTCGACCTCGCCGATGCGCGGGTCTTCATAGACGTAGAACTTCTTGCTGGCGAGAGAAAGCATGAACGCGAGCAGGATGCCGAGTCCCGCCATGAACGCGCCCGCGATCGCCAAGCTCGAAAAATCACTCATAGACAACGCCTTCCGACAAACCGGGCCGGAACGACTCCGGCGTGAATACAAAGCCTTGCCGGAACGCAGCGCAAAAAACGCAATCCGTTCCCGGCAAAACGACTCTAGGTTTGTGGAATCCGCCCCCCGGCGCCTTGCGGGCGCGGGCCAGGAGATTCCTCACGGCGCAGCCGGAAGATGGTTCCGGCCTACAGGCAGGAAGGCCGTTTTAGAGCCTTCCCGTATCGGCATGCGAAGAGTTGCGCCCCTCGCACGTTCGTGAAACTTAAGTATAAGGACTTTATCGCAATGCAACAATGGTTTTTTTGATGGATTCCTAAGGATTTAGGTTGCGCCATGTGAAAGCTTGTTGCGTTACACAAAACGCGCAATCCGGGTATTCCGGATAACGTGCATGGGCTATTTTTCAGAATTGACCGCCGTCAATCAACTCGCCTTGTCCGACCATTAGCATTCGATTCGACCCCAGACTTCAGCGGGTCTTTGCGGGAAGGGCACCATGAACATCTCCAGCGCGATCGTACATGCCAGGCCCGGCGCTCTCGGCGCCGTGCGTGCAGCAGCAACCGCCATCGACGGGGTGGAGGTCCACGCGGAGGACGACGCCCGCCTCATCGTCACCATAGAAGCTGACGATGACCGCTCCACCGCCGACATTTTTGAATCCCTCGGACGCATCACCGACGTCTTGTCGGTCGCCATGGTCTATCACCGGACCGAGGCGGACCCCGAGGGCTGCCTCGCGCCGGCATGACGCCATGCCCAAGCCGAACCTTTAGGGAGATCTGCGATGAAACTGACTCGGCGTGATTTCGTCAAGGCGAACGCGGTGGTCGCGGCCGCCGGCGTGGCCGGCATGGCCGTACCCGGCGCTTCGGCGCTCGCACAAGCCGTCAACGACGGCGTGCGCTGGGACAAGGGCGTGTGCCGCTTCTGCGGCACTGGCTGCGGCGTGCTGATCGGCGTCAAGGACGGCCGCGTCGTCGCCACCCAGGGCGACCCGGACGCACCGGTCAACAAGGGCCTGAACTGCGTCAAGGGCTACTTCCTGTCGAAGATCATGTACGGCAAGGACCGCCTGACGCAGCCGCTCTTGCGCATGAAGGACGGCAAGTTCGACAAGAACGGCGAATTCAAGCCGGTGTCGTGGAAGGAAGCCTTCGACGTCATGGAGCAGAAGTGCAAGGCGGTGCTGAAGGCCAAGGGCCCGACCGCCATCGGCATGTTCGGCTCCGGCCAATGGACGATCTGGGAAGGCTATGCCGCGGCGAAACTCTTCAAGGCCGGCTTCCGCTCCAACAACATCGACCCGAACGCGCGCCACTGCATGGCCTCGGCCGTGACCGGCTTCATGCGCACCTTCGGCATCGACGAGCCGATGGGCTGCTACGACGACTTCGAGCACGCCGACGCCTTCGTGCTGTGGGGCTCGAACATGGCCGAGATGCACCCGATCCTGTGGTCGCGCATCACCGACCGCCGGCTCACCGCCAAGCACGTCAAGATCAACGTGCTGTCGACCTTCACGCACCGCACGGCGGAAGACGCCGACGCCGTGCTGATCTTCAAGCCGCAGTCCGACCTGGCGATCATGAATTACATCTGTAATTACATCATCCAGAACGGCGCGGTAAACGAGGACTTCGTCAAGAAGCACGTCAACTTCGCCAAGGGCGTCACCGACATCGGCTACGGCCTGCGTCCCGACCACCCGCTCGAGAAGGTGGCCGGCAACAACGGCTATCCCGGCCCCGACGGCAAGCCGAAGGGCGACCCGAACGCCGCCAAGCCAATCACGTTCGACGAGTTCAAGGCCTTCGTCGCCGAGTACACGCTCGACAAAGCCCACGAGATTTCCGGCGTGCCGAAGGACAAGCTCGAAGCGCTCGCCAAGACCTACGCCGACCCGAAGACCAAGGTCATGTCGCTGTGGACCATGGGCTTCAACCAGCACACGCGCGGCACGTGGGTCAATAACATGATCTACAACATCCACCTGCTGGTGGGCAAGATCTCCGAGCCGGGCAACGGCCCGTTCTCGCTGACCGGCCAGCCTTCCGCCTGCGGCACCGCGCGCGAGGTCGGCACCTTCGCCCACCGCCTGCCGGCCGACATGGTGGTGATGAACCCGAAGCACCGCGAGACGGCCGAGAAGCTCTGGAAGCTGCCGTCGGGCACGATCCCGGACAAGCCCGGCTTCCACGCCGTGCTGCAAAGCCGCATGCTGAAGGACGGCAAGCTCAACTTCTACTGGACCAGCACCACCAACAACATGCAGGCCGGGCCGAACATCGGCAACGAGACCTATCCCGGCTTCCGCAATCCCGACAACTTCATCGTCGTTTCCGACTGCTATCCGACCGTCACCGCCATGGCGGCCGACCTGATCCTGCCCGCCGCAATGTGGATGGAGAAGGAAGGCGCCTTCGGCAACGCCGAGCGCCGCACGCAGTTCTGGCGCCAGCAGGTCAAGGCGCCGGGCGAGGCCAGGTCCGATCTCTGGCAATACATCGAGTTCTCGAAGCGCTTCAAGGTCGAGGAAGTCTGGCCGGCCGAGCTGATCGAGAAGATGCCGGAAGTGAAGGGCAAGACGCTCTACGACGTGCTCTACGCCAACGGCCAGGTCAACAAGTTCCCGACGTCCGACATGACGCCCGGCTTCGAGAACGTCGAATCGCAGGAACTCGGCTTCTACCTGCAGAAGGGCCTGTTCGAGGAATACGCCTCGTTCGGGCGCGGCCACGGCCATGACCTCGCCGACTTCGCCGCCTACCACAAGGCGCGCGGCATGCGCTGGCCGGTGGTCGAAGGCAAGGAGACGCTGTGGCGCTTCCGCGAAGGCTACGATCCCTACGTCAAGAAGGGCGAGAACCTCAAGTTCTACGGCAAGCCGGACGGCAAGGCGGTCGTGTTCGCCCTGCCCTACCAGCCGGCCGCCGAGATGCCGGACAAGGACTACGATCTGTGGCTGTGCACGGGCCGCGTGCTCGAGCACTGGCACACCGGCTCGATGACGCGTCGCGTGCCCGAGCTCTACCGCGCCATGCCCGACGCCTGGGTCTACATGCATCCGGACGACGCCAAAGCGCGCGGCCTGCAGCGCGGCGACACCGTCAAGGTCATGACGCGCCGCGGCGAAATCCAAACCCGCGTCGAGACGCGCGGCCGCAACAAGCCGCCGATGGGCCTGGTGTTCGTGCCCTTCTTCGACGAGATGCGGCTGGTGAACAAGCTCACGCTCGACGCCACCTGCCCGATCTCGAAAGAGACGGACTTCAAGAAGTGCGCCTGCCGGATCGTGAAGGCCTGACGACCCACAGCCGCGGAGCGCGTCACGCGCGCTCCGCGACGCCGCACGATGCTGCGCCATGATCGCCGCCCGCCGCCAGTTCCTCTCCGATGCCGCCCGCATGGCGTGCGGCGCGGGTCTGCTCGGCCTCGCCCTGGGTTTCCATGCCCGGCAGGCGCGGGCGCTGCCGTCTTCGGCGCTGAGGCCGCCGGGCGCGGGCCGCGAGGAGGACTTCCTCGGCGCCTGCATCCGCTGCGGCCTGTGCGTGCGCGACTGTCCGCCGCAGATCCTCTCGCTGGCGAAGCCGGAGCAGCCGGTGGCGACGGGCACGCCCTTCTTCGTGGCGCACAGCGGCGCCTGCGAAATGTGCGAGAACCTGCCCTGCGTCAAAGCCTGCCCGACCGGCGCGCTGGACCACGAACTGAAGGACGTGGCGAAGGCGCGCATGGGTCTGGCGGTGCTCGTGGACCACGAGACCTGCCTCAACTTCCTCGGCCTGCGCTGCGACGTCTGCTACCGCGTCTGCCCGCTGATCGACAAGGCCATCACGCTGGAACCGCGCCACAACGCGCGCACCGACCGGCATGCGATCTTCGAGCCGGTCGTGCATTCGGACGCCTGCACGGGCTGCGGCAAGTGCGAGGCGGGCTGCGTGCTGCAGACGCCGGCGATCAAGGTCTTGCCGCTGGCGCTGGCCAAAGGCGAACTCGGACGCCACTACCGACTCGGCTGGGAAGAGCAGAAGAAAGCCGGTCACAGCCTGGTGGCGCCGGATGCCGAGCATCACTACAACCTGCCGGAAGGCGTGGACTACCAGAACGGCAAGGGCCTCTCGTCGGCCAGGCCGGGCGCTGCGCCCGGCGCCGGCATCGATTCGCTGCAAGTCCCGAGTCCCGGTGCGAACGCCGCGCCGTCGGGCATGCCCTCCAACCTGCCGGGCGGCGGATTGGGCGATCGCACTTCCCCGGATGCGGCGCGATGAAGACCATCACCGCCACCGGCGCCATTCCCCTGCGCAGCGCTTGGAGCCGCCATCGCTGGCTGCTGCTGCGGCGCGCCTCGCAGCTCGCGATCCTCGCCCTGTTCCTCGCCGGTCCCTGGCTCGGCGTCTGGATCGTCAAGGGCAACCTCAACTACAGCTACACGCTCGATACGCTGCCGCTCACCGATCCCTACGTGCTGCTACAGTCGATCTTGGCCGGCCACCTGCCGGAAGCGCGGGCGCTGGCCGGCGCGGCCATCGTGATCGCCTTCTACTTGCTGGTGGGCGGACGGAGCTACTGCGCCTGGGTCTGTCCGGTGAATCCGGTCACCGACCTTGCCGCCTGGCTGCGCGCTCGCCTGGGTCTCAAGGGCGGCGCGCATGTTTCCCGCCAGACGCGCTTCTGGCTGCTGGGCGCCACGCTGCTTGCCGCGATCGGCAGCGGCAGCGTCGCCTGGGAACTCGCCAACCCCGTCTCCATGCTGCATCGCGGCCTGTTCTTCGGCATGGGGTTCGCCTGGACTGTCGTGCTGGCCGTCTTCGTGTTCGATCTCTTCGTCGCCAGCCGCGGCTGGTGCGGCCGCCTCTGTCCGGTCGGCGCCGCCTACAGCCTGCTGGGCCACGCGCGCCTGCTGAACGTCGCCGCCTCGCGCCGCGACCAGTGCGACGACTGCAACGACTGCTTCGCCGTCTGTCCCGAACCGCTCGTCATCCGCGCGCCGCTCAAGGAAGGCGCGCGCGGCGTCGGGCCGGCCATCGCGTCGGCGCAGTGCACGAATTGCGGACGCTGCATCGACGTCTGCAACCGCGACGTATTCGATTTCCAAATCACCAACCGATTTTCCTCGCCGGGGAGAGCATCATGAAAAACGTCTTCATCGCCATCGCTTCGCTGGCCGCCGTCGCCGCCTGCTCGACCGTCCAGCCGCTCCAGTTCCTGCGCGGCAGCGACGTCGCCACCGCCGACCAGGCGCCCGTCGAGAAGCAGTACGCCCAACGCGCGCCCAACGCCGACATGACGGCGCTGATTCCGCGGACCTTCAAGGGACAGCCGCCGCTGATCCCGCATGAGGTCGAGAAGTACCTGCCCATCACGATGGAAGAGAACGATTGCCTCGACTGCCACATCAGCGACGACTTCAAGGGCCGCAAGATGCCGCGCATGGGCGACAGCCACTTCTCCGCCACCGAGAAGGAAGCGGACGGCAGCGCGAAGGTCAACATGTCGCGCTGGCAGTGCAACAGCTGCCACGTGCCGCAGGTCGACGCGCCGCCGCTGATCGAGAACACCTTCGTCGGCCACAAGTAGCCGGACATCGATCACCTCACTCCATGCCTTTGGCATGATGACGGCGGGGCTTTGCGGCCCCGCCTTTTTTTTGGGCAGGCCGATTGCGCAGCGCAGCGAACGCCATCCGAAAAAATTGACTCGGGTCAATGCGGTTCGTTTGACAGGCGCAGATGCTTCGTACCGCAGCGGAGAAGCCGCAGCCATCAAATTTTCAGGGGGGTCAAATGAAGAAATCGCATTGGATCGCAGGCGCCATCGCCTTCGCGGCGCTGCCGCTGGCAGTAGCGAACGCATTCGCCGAAGAACCGAAGCACGTTTCGCCGGCGGAAGTGAAATACCAGGCCGGCGGCTCGCCGCTCGCCGACGTCGAGATGTACCAGGACATCAACCCGAAGGCCCCGCCGATGACCAAGGCGGAGTTCGAGAAGGGCAAGCAGATCTTCTTCCAGCGCTGCGCCGGCTGCCACGGCGTGCTGCGCAAGGGCGCCACCGGCAAGCCCCTGACACCGGACAAGACCCTGCCGAACGGCACCGAGTACCTCAAGGTGTTCATCAAGTACGGCTCGCCCGCCGGCATGCCGAACTGGGGCACCTCGGGTGAACTGACCGACGAGGAAGTCGATCTGATGGCGCGCTACGTGCAGCAGACGCCTCCCCAGCCGCCCGAGTACGGCATGAAGGAGATGATGTCCACGTACAAGGAGATCATCCCGGTCGCCAAGCGCCCGACCAAGAAGATGAACAACTACAACCTCGCCAACGTGTTCTCGACCACGCTGCGCGACGCCGGCGAGGTTGCCCTGATCGACGGCGACACCAAGAAGATCATCAGCATCGTCAAGACCGGCTACGCGGTGCACATCTCGCGCCTGTCGGCTTCCGGCCGCTACCTGTACGTGATCGGCCGCGATGCCAAGATCAACCTGATCGACCTCTGGATGGAGAAGCCCGACACCGTCGCCGAGATCCGCATCGGCCTCGAGGCGCGTTCGGTCGAGACCTCCAAGTACAAGGGCTTCGAGGACAAGTACGCGGTCGCCGGCTCCTACTGGCCGCCCCAGTTCGTCATCATGGAAGGCGATTCGCTCAAGCCGCTCAAGATCATCTCCACGCGCGGCATGACGGTTGATGGCGACTACCATCCGGAGCCCCGCGTCGCGTCGATCGTCGCCTCGCACTACCATCCGGAGTTCGTGATCAACGCCAAGGAAACCGGCAAGGTCATGATGGTGAACTACAAGGACCTCAACAACCTGAAGATCACCACGCTCGACGCCGCCAAGTTCCTGCATGACGGCGGCTTCGACTCGACCGGCCGCTACTTCCTGGTCGCCGCCAACGCCTCCAACAAGGTCGCGGTGGTCGACACCAAGGAAGACAAGCTGGCCGCGCTGGTCGATGTGGGCAAGACCCCGCACCCGGGTCGTGGCGCCAACTTCGTCGATCCCCAGTTCGGACCCGTGTGGGCCACCAGCCACCTCGGCGACGAAACCATCTCCCTGATCGGCACCGACCCGGTCAAGCACAAGGCGAACGCCTGGAAGGTGGTGCGGACGATCAAGGGCCAGGGCGGCGGTTCGCTGTTCATCAAGACCCATCCGAAGTCGAAGAACCTCTACATCGACACCCCGCTCAACCCGGATGCGTCCATGAGCCAGTCGATCGCGGTCTACGACATCAACAACCTCGACAAGGGCTTCCAGGTCCTGCCGATCGCCGAATGGTCCGGTCTCGGCGAGGGCGCCAAGCGCGTCGTCCAGCCGGAGTACAACAAGGACGGCGACGAGGTCTGGTTCTCGGTGTGGAGCGCGAAGGACAAGCAGTCGGCCATCGTGGTCGTAGATGACAAGACGCGCAAGCTGAAGACCGTCATCAAGGATCCGAAGCTGATCACGCCGACCGGCAAGTTCAACGTCAACAACACGCAGCACGACATTTACTAAGAAAGGATCGCCGGGGTGCCGCGCACCCCGGCCTTTTTCGGAGACAAACATGAAACTGCATACCGGAGTCCTGCTGGCGACCGCCGCGCTGTTCCTGGCGCCCGCCGCGCACGCCAACGAGGCCATCGCCCAGAAGGCGGGCTGCCTCGCCTGCCACACCAAGGACAAGAAGCTGGTCGGCCCCGCCTACAAGGACGTCGCCGCCAAGTACAAGGGCCAGGCCGTCGAAGCCAAGCTCGTCGAGAAGGTCCGCAAGGGCGGCGTCGGCACCTGGGGCCAGATCCCCATGCCGCCGAACCCGGCCGACAAGATCAACGACGCCGATCTGAAGACGGTCGTCGAATGGATCCTGAAGAGCTGAAACCGTCGGGATTCAACGAGCGAACGGGAGCCTCTGGCTCCCGTTTTTGCTTGATGCGCCGCCGGGTGCGCCGGCGCAATCCCCCTCTCCACCTCGCAGTTTTTATTCCCCCGCCTCGCGCCTAAACTTCGCACCGCATACCGGCATCGCCAACAAGGAAACACCATGCAAGCCGCATTCGCGCCCGCCATCGCCCTGATGAGCCGGCTCAAGTACCCGGGCAAGTTCGCCGTCACCGGCGTGCTCGCCTGCATCGCCATCGCCGTCCTGCTCGCCTCGCTCGCCAGCTCCCTGTTCGGCAAGATCGACGCCACGCGCCACGAGCTGGCCGCCACCAGCCTGATCCGTCCGCTGCAGCGCCAGATCCAGCTCATGCAGCAACACCGCGGCCTGTCGGCCGGCTACCTGAGCGGCAACGCCGCCATGAAGCCCAAGCTCGACGCCAAGCAGGCCGAGGTCGGTGAAGCCGCGCAGGCCGTCGACGCCGTCGAGGCGCGCCACGCCGCCCTGCTCGGCACGACCGCCGAATGGCAGGGCATCAAGGCCGACTGGGAGCAGATCCGCAGCACGCTGCCGCGCCTGACGGCGGCCGAATCGGTGGCAGCCCACACGCGGCTGATCGAGCGCATGCTGCGTCTGCAGTCGACCGTCGCCGACGCCGGCACGCTCAACGGCGATCCCCAGATCGAGACCTTCTACCTGATCGACACGCTGGTCACCCGGCTGCCCGAGATCCTCGAACGCCTGGGCCGCATGCGGGCGCAGGGCACGGCCATCCTGACCAAGCACGAAGTCACGGACGGTGAGCGCATCGCCATGTCGGTGCACGTGGCCATCCTCAACAACACGCTGGGCACCCTGCAGCGCAACCTCGAGAAGGTCGCGCACCAGAAGCCGGACCTCGCGCAGACCGCCGACAAGCTGTCGCGCGACCTGGCCGCAGCCACCGGCGAAGTGGTCGCCGTGATCAACGGCGACATCCTGACTTCGCGCTTCTCCATCTTGCCCCAGGCCTATTTCGACCGCGTCACGCAGGCGATCGACATCGGCTACCGCCAAATGTACGAAAGCCTGCTGCCGACGCTGGACCGCGAACTCCAGGACCGCATCGGCCGGCTCGAGAGGCAGCTGGCTTTCCAGACCGGCCTGGCGGCCGCGCTGCTGCTGCTGCTCGCCTATGTCTCGATCGGCGCCTACTACGCGATCATGGCGACCATCAACGGCCTCTCGTCCGGCGCCGCCGCCATTGCCGCCGGCGACCTGTCGGTGCGCGTTCCGCTGCTGGGCCGCGACGAGCTGACCGGCGTCAGCGCGAGCTTCAATGACATGGCGACCGCCTTCAACGACGTGCTGCGCCGCTCGCACGAGACCTCCGACACGCTGTCGCAGGCGGCCGCCGGACTCAACACCTCGGCGCACGGCGTCGCCTCGAGCTCGCGCGAGCAGAGCGACGCCGCCGCCGGCATGGCGGCCGCCGTCGAGCAGATGACGGTCAGCATCGACCAGATCGCCGAGCACGCCAAGACAGCGCAGCAGACCTCGACGGCGGCGGAGGCGCTGTCGCGCGAGGGCGGCCGCGTCATCGACGAGACGGTGCGCGAGATCGGCGAGATCGCCGAGGCCGTCAACGAGTCGGCGCGGCTGATCGAAGAGCTGGGCCGGCACTCGCACGAGATCTCGGAAATCGTCAACGTCATCAAGAAAATCGCCGACCAGACCAACCTGCTGGCGCTCAACGCCGCCATCGAGGCGGCGCGCGCCGGCGACCTGGGCCGCGGCTTCGCCGTCGTTGCCGACGAGGTGCGGAAGCTGGCCGAGCGCACGACGCAGGCCACCCAGGAGATCGGCGGCATGATCGGCGTGATGCAGAACGGCACGGCTGGCGCGGTCGAGAGCATGAAGCGCGGCGTCGAGCGCGTCGGCGAAGGCGTCGCCCTGTCGCGCCAGGCCGGCGAATCGATCGGCCGCATCCGCGAGAGCTTCGACCGCGTGCAGGAGGCGGTGCAGGAAATATCGCTCGCGCTGAAGGAGCAGTCGATCGCCAACACCGGGGTCGCGCGCAGCGTCGAACGCATCGCCCAGATGGCCGAGTCGAACAGCGAATCGGTGTCGGCCATGGCCGGTACCGCCCGCCATCTCGAACAACTGGCGGGCGACGTGCAGGTCGTCGTGCGGCGCTTCCGCGTGACCCGCTAGGCGGGGCGCGGCAATTCGGTTCCGGCTTGATCGCCGTCAATGACGCCGTAGTCCGTGCGGGCGAGAGTGGCGCCATGCGCAAGCTGATCGCCATTCTGCTGATGCTGCCGCCGCTCGGCGCCGCCGCGGCCGATGCGCCGAGCGCCGAACGCCGCGCCGAGCTTACCCGGCTGGTCCGGCAGGACTGCGGCTCCTGCCACGGCATGCGGCTGACCGGCGGGCTGGGCTCGCCGCTCACGGCCGAATCGCTGCGCGACAAGCCGTTGGAAGGCCTGGTGGCGACCGTGCTTTACGGACGCCCGGGCACCGCCATGCCGCCGTGGCGCGGCATGCTGAGCGACGGCGAAGCGCAATGGATCGTCGGCCGGCTGATGGCCGGTTTCCCGGAGGAGACTCGCTGATGGCCACGCTGCGGACATGGCTTTGCGCCTGCGCCGCGTTGCTGGCCGGCTGCGCCGCCACGCCGGCCCTGCGCGGCACCGGCGACCTCGGTATCGTCATCGAGCGCGCCAGCGGCAGCGTCGAGGTGATCGACACGACGACGCGCAGCGTGCTGGGCCGCGTCGAAGGGCTCGGCGATCTCTCGCACGCCTCCGCCGTCTTCTCACGCGACGGACGCTACGCCTATGTCTTCGGCCGCGACGGCGGCCTCACCAAGGTCGACCTGCTCGGCATGCGCGTCGAGCGCCGCATCGTGCAGGCCGGCAACAGCATCGGCGGCGCCATCTCGCAGGACGGCCGCTACGTCGCCGCGCAGAACTACGAACCGGGCGGCGTCAAGGTGTTCGACGCCGCCACCCTCGATCTCGTCGCCGACGTGCCGGCGAGCTACGGCGACGGCAAGCGTTCCAAGGTCGTGGGGCTGGCCGACCTGCCCGGGCAGCGCTTCGCCTATGCCCTGTTCGACGCCGGCGAGATCCGCATCACCGACCTCTCCGACCCCGCGAAGCCGAAGACCCTAGTCTTTCCCGCCGGCCGCCAGCCCTACGACGGCCTCGTCACGCCGGACGGCCGCCACTACCTGTCGGGCCTGTTCGGCGAGGACGGCATCGCGCTGCTCGACACCTGGCACCCCGAGCGCGGCAGCCGCCGCATCATGGACCACTACGGCCGCGGCGAAGAAAAGCTGCCGGTCTTCAAGATGCCGCACCTGCGCGGCTGGTCGGTCGCCGGCAACCGCGCCTACCTGCCGGCCGTCGGCCGCCACGAGGTGCTGGTGGTCGACACGACGACCTGGAAGGAAGTCGGCCGCATCCCCGTCAAGGGCCAGCCGGTGTTCGCCATCGCGCGGCCGGACGGCCGCCAGGTCTGGGTCAACTTCGCGCTGCCCGACAACGGCTGGGTTCAGGTGATCGACACCGACAGCGGCCAGGTCGTGAAGACGCTCGAGCCGGGCAAGGCGATCCTGCACATGGAATTCGCGCCGCGCGGCGAGACCGTCTGGCTGTCGGCGCGCGACGACGACCGCATCTCGATCTACGACACGGCGACGCTCGAGCTCTTGAAGACGCTGCCGGCCAAGAGCCCCTCGGGCATCTTCTTCACCAGCCGCGCGACGCGCATCGGATTCTGATGATGGATTCGCCCTACTCGCCCATCGAATTCCGCCTGCTCAACGAATGGCAGCGCGACCTGCCGCTCGTGCCGGAACCCTACGCCGTCATTGCCGACAAGATCGGCGTCGAGGAACAGTCCGTGCTCGATGCCTTGAAGCGCCTGCACGGCAAGGGCGCCGTGAGCCGCGTCGGCGCCGTCTTCGCGCCGTGGCGCATCGGCGTCAGCACGCTCGCCGCGATGGCCGTGCCGCCCGAGCGCCTCGAGGAAGTCGCCGCCCTCGTGTCGGCCCGCGACGAAATCAACCACAACTACGAGCGCGAACACCGGCACAACCTCTGGTTCGTGGCGACGGCGCGCGACGAGACGCTGCTGGCCGCGGCGCTCGACGGCATTTCGGCAGCGGCGGGACTGCCGGTCATGTCGCTGCCGCTCGTCGAGCAGTATCACATCGACCTCGGCTTCGATCTCTGCGATGCCGTCAAGGAACGCGGCGGCGCCGGCGAGATGCGCCACGAGCCGCTCAGCGAAGAAGAGCAGCGGCTTGCCGCGGCGGTGGAGCGCGGCCTGCCGCTCGTCCGTCATCCCTATGCGGAACTGGGCCGTGCCGCGGGCATCGGCGAAGCCGAAGCCATCGCGCACGTGCGCCGCTGGCTCGAGCGCGGCATCGTCAAGCGCCTCGGCGTCATCGTGCGCCACCACGAACTCGGATACAAGGCGAACGCCATGGTCGTCTTCGACGTGCCGGACGAGGCCGCCGCCCGCATCGGCGCGCGCCTCTCGGCCGACCCCGGCGTGACGCTCTGCTACCGGCGCCAGCGCCATCGTCCCGAGTGGCCGTACAACCTCTACTGCATGGTGCATGGACGCACGCGCGAGGAAGTGATGCCCGTGGTCGAGCGGCTCTCGGCCGTCGTCGATCGCCGTCCGGAAGTCCTCTTCAGCACGCGGCGCTTCAAGCAGCGCGGCGCGCGCTACTTCCATGGCGCGTGAAGCGCCCCCGCCGCTCGACAGCCTCGACCGGCGCATCATCAACGCCCTGCAGGGCGGCTTCCCGCTCTGCGACGAGCCCTACCGCGAAGTGGCCGAATCGCTCGGCATTGCCGAGGACGAGTTGCTCGCACGCCTCGACCGCATGCTGGAAGAGCGCGTGCTGACGCGCTTCGGGCCGATGTTCCAGGTCGAGCGCATCGGCGGCCGCTTCGTGCTCGCCGCGATGAAGGTGCCCGAAGCGGACTTCGAGCGCGTCACCGCCGCCGTCAACGCGTTTCCCGAGGTGGCCCACAACTACCGGCGCGACCACGCCTTCAACATGTGGTTCGTGCTCGCCACGGAGCGCCCCGAGGGCATCGAAGCCACCGTCGCGGCGATCGAGGCGGCCACGGGACTGCCGGTATTCCCGTTCCCCAAGGAGCGCGAGTACTTCGTGGAGATGAAGCTCCGTGCATGACGAGACCGATCGCCGCCTGATCGTCGCCACGCAGGGCGGTCTGCCGCGCGTGCCGCGCCCCTACGAAGACCTTGCCGCGCGCCTCGGCATCTCCTCCGAGGAGGTGCGCGCGCGGCTGCAGCGCATGCTGGCCACCGGCGCCATCCGCCGCATCGGCGCCGTGCCGAACCATTACGCGCTCGGCTACACGGCCAACGGCATGAGCGTCTGGGACGTCGACGACGACCACTGCGACGCGCTCGGCGTCGCCGTCGGCAAGCTAGACTTCGTCACCCACTGCTATCGCCGGCCGCGCCACCTGCCCGACTGGCCGTACAACCTGTTTGCGATGGTCCATGCGCATACGCGCGAGGAAGTCGAATCCCGCCTGGTGGTCATTCGCGAACTGCTCGGCGAGCATTGCCGCGCTGCGGACGTGCTCTACAGCAACGGCATTCTCAAGAAGACCGGGTTGAGGTTGGCTGAGTAGGATGGTGCGCAATCCCCTCGAGGACGGATCCGTTGGCGCTCTGATACGAGCCGGTGCGGGCGCTCGGGCCGACGGGGTGCCCTGCTGCGCGCCGTGTCCCCCGGCGGACAAGAGCTTAAATTCGTCCGCCTCCTCCTTTACCTACGCGCAGCAGGGCACCCCATCGGCCCGGCGTGGCACCGTACGAGAGTCGAAGCCTCACACCACTTCGGGCGTCGAGCCGAGGGTGGCGGGTGGTCGTC
>JBLNBJ010000120.1:0-38075 GCA_050259835.1 Ignavibacteria bacterium
GGCGCAACGAAGAACGTCATCGGTTCGGACATCGACAACGGCGCCGGCAGTTCGGCATGCCAAACCTCGATCTTGCCTTCGATCAGGCAGACCAGGTCCTCCTGCGCATTGCTGCGGCCCCAGACGTCGGTGCCGCGGACTCCGGCCGTCGCCGTGCCGACGCGGATGGCCACGTCCCGCGATTTGACCCGTTTGAGCGCATCCGTGGTGAAGCGAAAGGCGCCGTTGACGACGTCGAGCGCGCCCTTGAACTGGGTGCGCGGCCTGTCGCTCATGTTGAAGAAGGCCAGCCTGGCGACCGCCCCCAGCTTCACGCTGCTGCCTTCGGCGAGCGCCAAATGAGCGCGGCCGTCCTCGCCGGTGCGAACGCGGTCTCCGTTCCTGATCTCCATGCCGACGGCAAGCGGCTGCACGCGCCCGGCCCGTTCGAGCCATGCCGGCGATTGCACCGCAGCGACCGTCGCCGCCGGTGCTGCCCAGACGGGCAAGCTGGCGAGAGAACACAAGGCGAGACCGAGCTTCAACGCATGCATCCGCAATCCTTTCCGATCCAATGGGCAAGGAGGCGGCGCGTATAATCCCCCTCTTTGCGCAGACAGATCAGGTAGTCCGGGCCATGCAGGAAAAATACCATCCGACCGAAATCGAGAATGCCGCCCAGCGGCACTGGGAAGCAACCGGCGCGCATCGCGCCGCCGAAGACCCGGCCAAGCCCAAGTACTACTGCCTGTCGATGTTCCCCTATCCGTCCGGCAAGCTTCACATGGGGCACGTGCGCAACTATACCATCGGCGATGTACTCACCCGGTATCACCGGATGAAGGGCTACAGCGTGCTGCAGCCGATGGGCTGGGACGCCTTCGGCCTGCCGGCCGAGAACGCGGCGATCCAGAACAACGTGCCGCCCGCCAAGTGGACGTACGACAACATCGCCTACATGAAGAAGCAGCTGCAGTCGCTCGGGCTCAACCTCGACTGGGAGCGCGAACTGGCGACCTGCAAGCCCGAGTATTACAAGTGGAACCAGTGGCTGTTCCTGCGCATGCTCGAGAAGGGCATCGCCTACAAGAAGACGCAGGTGGTGAACTGGGATCCGGTCGACCAGACTGTGCTCGCCAACGAACAGGTCATCGAAGGCCGCGGCTGGCGCACCGGCGCCCCGGTCGAGAAGCGCGAGATTCCCGGCTACTACCTGGGCATCACCCAGTACGCCGACGAGTTGCTGTCCGCGCTCGACACGCTGCCGGGCTGGCCCGAGCGCGTCAAGCTGATGCAGGCCAACTGGATCGGCAAGAGCTACGGCGTGCGTTTCGCCTTCCCCTATGAGCTGGACGGCAAGAAGGATTTGCTCTGGGTGTTCACCACGCGCGCCGACACGATCATGGGCGTCACCTTCTGCGCGGTCGCGGCCGAGCATCCTCTCGCCACGCGTGCGGCACAGGGCAACCCGAAGCTCGCCGCCTTCATCGAGGAGTGCAAGCGCGGCTCCGTCATGGAAGCCGATCTCGCCACCATGGAGAAGAAGGGCATGCCGACGGGCATCTTCGTCGAGCATCCGCTCACCGGCGAAAAGGTCGAGGTCTGGGTCGGCAATTACGTGCTGATGAGCTACGGCGAAGGCGCCGTAATGGCCGTGCCGGCGCATGACGAGCGCGACTTCGGCTTCGCCAAGAAATACGGCCTGCCGATCAAGCAGGTGATCGCCGTCGAGGGCGAGGACTTCTCGCAGGAAGGCTGGCGCGAGTGGTATGCGGACAAGAACCGCGGCCATTGCGTGAATTCGGGCAAGTACGACGGTCTCTCGTACGATGCTGCCATCGACGCCATTGCCGCCGATCTCAAGGCGAAGAACCTCGGCGACAAGCAGGTGCAATGGCGCCTGCGCGACTGGGGCATCTCGCGCCAGCGCTATTGGGGCTGCCCGATCCCGATCATCCATTGCGAGTCCTGCGGCTCGGTGCCGGTGCCCGACGACCAACTGCCCGTCGTGCTGCCCGAGGACTGCGTTCCGGACGGCTCCGGCAACCCGCTCAACAAGCGCGAGGACTTCCTCGCCTGCACCTGCCCGAAGTGCGGCAAGCCGGCACGGCGCGAGACGGACACGATGGATACCTTCGTCGATTCGTCGTGGTACTACGCGCGCTACTGCGTGAGCGCCGCGACCCGGGCCGCCAACGACAAGATGGTCGACGCCGGCAGCGCCTACTGGATGCCGGTCGACCAGTACATCGGCGGCATCGAGCACGCCATCCTGCACCTGCTCTACTCGCGCTTCTGGACCAAGGTGATGCGCGATGTCGGCCTGGTGACGTACGACGAGCCCTTCGCCAACCTGCTGACGCAGGGCATGGTGCTCAATCACATCTTCTCGCGCCGCACCGACAAGGGCGGCATCGAGTACTTCGCGCCCGAGGAGGTTGAACTGGTGCGCGACGCAGGCGGCCACGTCACCGGTGCGACCAGCAAGGCCGACGGGCGCCCCGTCGACTACGGCGGCATCGGCACCATGTCGAAGTCCAAGCGCAACGGCGTCGACCCGCAGGCCCTGATCGAGGAATACGGCGCCGACACCGCACGCTTCTTCATGATGTTCGCCAGCCCGCCCGAGCAGACGCTCGAATGGTCGGATTCCGGCGTCGAGGGCGCCTACCGCTTCCTGCGCCGCGTCTGGGCCTTCGGCCATGCGGCGCACGCTGCCATCGCAGCGAAGCCCGCCATGCCAGATTCGCTGGCGGCCCCGCTGGCCGATGTGCGCCGCGATCTGCACCTCACGCTCAAGCAGGCGAACTACGACCTGGGCAAGATGCAGTTCAACACCGTGGCCTCCGCCGCGATGAAGATGCTCAACGCGCTGGAGAAGGCGCCGCGGGACGCCGCCGGCTGGGATGCCGTCGCCGCCGAGGGCTTCTCGATCCTGCTGCGCCTGCTGGCCCCCATCACGCCCCATATTTCGCACGCGCTGTGGACCGAGCTCGGCTACGCCGGCGACGTCTTCGCAGCCGCCTGGCCCGAGCCGCTGGCTGCTGCGCTGGCGCAGGATGAGGTTGAACTCGTGCTGCAGGTGAACGGCAAGCTGCGCGGCAGCATCCGCGTCGCCGCCGGCGCCGCCAGGGCCGACATCGAAGCCGCGGCGCTCGCCAACGAGGGGGCGCAGAAATACATGGAGGGCAAGCCGGCCAAGAAGGTCGTCGTCGTGCCCGGCCGGCTGGTCAACATCGTCGTCTGAGGGAATCCATGCGCCGCCTGCTCTTGATCCTCGTGGCTTTCGTGCTCGGTACTGCCGTCGCAGGCTGCGGCTTCAAGCTGCGCGGCGCCTATTCGCTGCCCTTCGATACGCTTCATATCGCCTTCGCCGAGAACACGCCGCTGTACGCGGTGCTGAAGCGCAACATCGAAGCCTCTACCCAGACCCGGATCGTCACCGACAAGAAGGAGGCGCAAGCATCGTTCATGGTGACGGCCGACGTGCCGCAAAAGATCGTGCTGTCGCTCGATACCGCCGGCAACGTGGTCGAATACCGGCTGGTCCGCAATTTCGGCTTCCGCGTGGTGGATGCCAAGGACCATCTGCTGATCCCGCCCAGCACCGTCACGGTCTATCGCGACATCAGCTTCAGCAACCCGCAGGTGCTGTCGAAGCAGTCCGAAGAAGCGCTGCTGTGGCGCGACATCGAGAACGACCTCGTGCAGCAGATCCTGCGCCGCCTGGCCGCTGCCAAGCCGGCCGCCGAAGCGGAGTAGGGGATGCTGCTGCGTCCCGAACAGCTCGACGCCCATCTGACCAAGAAGCTCGCGTCCCTTTACGTCCTGCACGGCAACGAACCGCTGCTGGTGATCGAAGCGGGCGACGCAATCCGGGCCGCGGCGCGCGCCCAGGGCTTCGCCGAGCGCGAGGTGCTGGTGGCGGGCGCCGGCTTCAAGTGGGACGAGTTGTTCCTGGCCGCAGGAAATCTCTCGCTATTCGGCGGCGACAAGCTGGTCGACCTGCGCATCCCGTCCGGCAAGCCGGGGCGCGACGGCGGCGAGGCGCTCAAGCGCTACTGCAGCCAGCTTCCCGCCGGCGTGGTGACGCTCGTCACCCTGCCCGAACTCGACTGGCAGACGAAGAAGGGCGGCTGGTTCGGCACGCTTTCCGAGGCCGGCGTCGCGATCGAATGCAACGCGCCCCCGCTGCCGCAACTGCCCGCCTGGATCGCGGCCAGGCTGGCGCGCCAGGAGCAGTCGGCGCCGCGCGCCGCGCTAGAGTTCATCGCGGCGCACGTCGAGGGCAACCTGCTGGCGGCGCACCAGGAAATCCAGAAGCTCGGCCTGCTCTATCCGAAGGGCGAACTCGCTCTGGCGCAGATCGAGGCTGCCGTGCTCAACGTCGCCCGCTACGACATCGACAAGCTGCGCGCCGCGCTGGCCAACAACGATGCCGCGCGCAGCGTGCGAGTGCTCGAAGGACTCAAGGCCGAGGGCGCCGCCCCGCCGCTGGTGCTATGGACGCTGGCGAACGAATCGCGCAACCAGTGCCAGCGCCCGGCACGACGCGCACTGGCGCGCAACGCGCTCTTGCACGCGGCGCGCATCGACCGCATCATTAAGGGCGTGGCGCAGGGCGATCTCTGGGACGAGTTCGCGCAACTCGCGCTGCGCCTGACCAGGACAGCATGATGGACATCAAGACTTATATGAACGACGTCGGTCGCGCCGCGCGCGAGGCCTCGCGCGCCGTCGCACGCGCCTCGACCAAGGCAAAAAACGAGGCGTTTCGGGCGATGGCGTGCGCGATCCGGGCACGGCGCCATGAGCTGCTGGCGGCGAACGCCGCCGACCTGGAGCAGGCGCGCGCCGACGGCCTCGAGCCGGCCATGCTGGACCGCCTGACGCTGACGGCCAAGGGCGTCGAGAGCATGGCGCTGGGGCTGGAGCAAGTCGCGGCGCTCGCCGATCCCGTCGGCGAAATCACCGATCTCAAGCGGCGACCGAGCGGCATCCAGGTCGGCAAGATGCGCGTGCCGATCGGCGTCGTCGGCATCATCTATGAAGCCCGCCCCAACGTGACCGCGGATGCCGCGGCACTGTGCCTCAAGTCGGGCAACGCGTCGATCCTGCGCGGCGGCAAGGAAGCCCTGCGCTGCAACCAGGCCATCGCCGCCTGCGTGCGCGAAGGCCTGCGCGCCGCCGGCCTGCCCGAAACGGCAGTGCAAGTCATCGAGACCACGGACCGCGCCGCGGTCGGCCATCTGGTCGCCCTGCCGGAATACGTGGACGTGATCGTGCCGCGCGGCGGCAAGGGCCTGATCGAGCGCATCTCGAAGGAAGCACGCGTGCCGGTGATCAAGCACCTGGACGGCAACTGCCATGTGTACCTCGACGCGGACGCCGACGCGGCGAAGGCGCTGCGCATCGTGGAGAACGCCAAGACGCAGCGCCTCGGCACCTGCAACACGGCCGAGTCCCTGCTGGTCGCGCGCTCAATCTCGAAGACGCTGCTGCCGCAGGTCGCCGCCATGCTGCAGGCCAAGGGCGTCGAGATCCGGGGCTGCCCCGAGACGCTCGCCCTCGTGCCGGGCGCCAAGGCGGCAACGGACGAGGACTACTACACGGAATACCTCGCCGCCATCATCTCGGTGAAAGTGGTGGCCGACGTCGACGAGGCGATCGCCCACATCAACAAATACTCGTCGCAGCACACCGAGGCCATCGTGACCGAAAACTACACCGCGGCGATGCGCTTCCTGCGAGAGATCGACTCGAGCAGCGTGATGGTCAATGCCTCGACGCGCTTTGCCGACGGCTTCGAATACGGTCTGGGCGCCGAGATCGGCATTTCGACCGACAAGTTCCACGCCCGCGGCCCGGTCGGGCTGGAGGGCCTGACGTCGCAGAAATGGATCGTCCTCGGCGACGGCGAGGTCCGGCAGTAATTTTTCGAAAGGCTTCCATGCGCTCTCCCCTGCTTGCCGCGTGCCTGGTCCTCGGACTGGCTGCCTGCGAACCCGTTGCGCCGCTGACCAACCAGGAGAAGGTCAAGTTCGTGTTCGAGCTCATCGAAGACGCCCACCGCTGCGATTCCTTCCGGACGCGGCTGGAAGCGCCCGGGATCGACGGTCCGGCCATCGACGCGATCTACCGCGAGGCGATCAAGGGCGGCTGCGTCAAGCGCGACGTTTAGCGTCAAACAAAAGGGAGGAGTGCCCATGAAGCGTTGGATGCTGGCGTTTGCGCTGTTCGTCTCGGCCGCAGCCGGGGCTGCCACCGAAATCCAGGGCGTCGCGTTCCCGGACAAGGCAAAGGTCGGCGAGGCCGAACTGGTGCTCAACGGCGCCGGGCTGCGGTCCCGCTTCTTCTTCAAAGTCTATGCCGCGGGCCTGTACGTGGCCGACAAGAAGCAGAGCGCCGACGAACTGCTCGCGTCGAAGGGCGCCAAGCGGCTGCACATCGTGACGCTCATGGATCTCACCGCGCCGCAGTTCGCCGACGCGCTCGTCGAGGGTTTGCACAAGAACCTGCCGGAGGCCGACCTGGTCCCCCTCCAGCCGCGCATCGAACAATTCAGGGCGGCGATCCTGGCCCTGAAGAACGCCCCGAAGGGCGCGGCAATCGACATCGACTGGCTGCCCAGCACTGGCACCCGGTTGAGCTTCAACGGCGAGAAGCGCGGCGATGACATCGCCGGTGAAGACTTCTACCGGGCCTTGCTCCGCATCTGGCTGGGCGACCGCCCGGCCGAAAACGGCCTGAAGGACGCGCTGCTGGGCCGCTGAATTCCGCGCAGCAGCATCAATTTGGTGCGCTCGCACCAGAAGCGTGTCCGGCGCCGGCGCGCCGCAGCCACCAGCCGGCTGCGGCCGAAACGTAAGGCAGCACGGCGCCCAGCGTCATCAGGGAAAGCGCGTCGTCCCAGTCCATGAGGATTCTCCCAAATCGTTGCACTGCCTCCGTTCAGCAAGAGCGGTGCCAGCACGAACGCCGGTTCCCAGAACGGCGCGCCCAGTCCGGTGTCGGAATCAAAGCCGCCTTATCATTGAGGCCTTCTGAGGACGCCTTGCCATGCCAGTTTCCGATTACCAAGCGATCGTTTCGGCTCCCGGCTTCTCGCTCGGTCTGCGCTGCAGCGACGACGAGATCCTTTCCATCGACTACCTCGAGCCGCGTGCCGAGCTTGCGCCGCGCAAACTGCTCGCGCAGGAAGCGGTGCGTCAATTGCGCGCCTACCTGAAGGATCCGCACTTCGTCTTCGGCCTTCCGCTCGCCCCGGCGGGGACGCCGTTCCAGCGGCGCGTCTGGGCGGGCATCAGCGAGATTCCGAGCGGGCACACGCAAACCTATGGCGCGCTCGCCCGGTTGCTGGCCAGCGCACCGCGCGCCGTGGGCAACGCCTGCGGGGCGAACCCTTATCCGCTCGTAGTGCCCTGTCATCGGGTGGTCGCAACCCAGGGCCTCGGCGGCTTCGCCCGCCAGCGCGGAGGCTTCCTGCTCGACATCAAGCGGTGGCTGCTGGCGCATGAGGGCGCCTGACGCGCTGCTGCTCGACGAATTCGCCGACGCCCTCTGGCTTGCCGACGGGCTGGCGAAGAATACGCTGAGCGCCTACCGCTCCGACCTCGCCCTGTTCGCCGGCTGGCTGTCGGAAAGGGGCTGCGAACTGGCGGACGCCGGCGAGGCGGAAATCAACGACTACCTCGCGCATCTGCTGGCCCGTCCGCAGCCCTTCAAGCCGGCCAGCCAGCGGCGGCTCCATTCGGCGCTGCGCCGCTTTTACGGCTGGCTGCTCGACCAGGGTCGCATCAGGAACGATCCCTTGCTGAACATCGAGCGGCCGATGCGGGCCGAGCGCTTCCCCAAGACGCTTTCCGAGAAGAACGTCGAGGACCTGCTGGAGGCGCCGAACGTGACGACCCCGCTCGGCTTGCGTGACCGCGCGATGTTGGAATTGCTTTACGCGACCGGGCTGCGGGTTTCCGAACTGGTGGGCCTCAAGCTGTTCGAGCTGAGCCTCGCCGACCAGGTGCTGCGGGCCACCGGCAAGGGAGACAAGCAACGCCTGGTGCCCCTTGGCGAAGTCGCCGCCGACTGGCTGCAGCGCTATCTCGCGGAAGCCCGAGCGCGCATCCTGAAGGGTCGCTCGTCGGACTACGTCTTCGTGACCGGCCGGGCCACCGGCAAGGCCATGACGCGGCAGATGGCGTGGACCCTGATCAAGAGGCATGCGACCACGGCCGGCATTCCGCGCCAGAAAATCTCGCCGCATGTGCTGCGCCACGCTTTCGCCACCCACCTGCTCAACCACGGCGCCGACTTGCGCGTGGTGCAGCTGCTGCTGGGCCATGCCGACATCTCGACGACCCAAGTCTATACTCACGTCGCGCGCGAACGGCTCAAGCAGCTGCATGAACGTCACCACCCGCGCGGATGATCATGAAACACGACGACAACGCCCCCCAGACGCCGGCCACGCGCTTTCTCCAGCAGCACCGCGTCTCGCATACCGATCACCTCTACGCGTACGAGGAACATGGCGGCACGCGGGTATCCGCCCGCGAACTCGATGTTCCGGAACATCACGTGGTGAAGACGCTGGTGATGGAGGACGAGAACGCCCGCCCCCTGATCGTGCTCATGCACGGCGACCTGAAGGTCTCCACCAAGGAACTCGCCCGCCAGGTCGGCGCGAAGCGAATCGCGCCATGCAAGCCCGAGGACGCCCAGCGCCACACGGGCTACATGGTGGGCGGCTGTTCGCCCTTCGGCACCAAGAAGAAGCTGCCCGTGTTCGTCGAGAAGACGATCCTCGACTTGCCGCGCATCTACATCAACGGCGGACGCCGCGGCTATCTGGTCGGGATCGACCCGGGCGAGTTGCTGCGAACCCTGTCGCCGCAGGCAGTGGAGGTCGGGCGGACGGATTGACGGCTGCGGCCCGCTGCGGTGCGGGCCGGCAGCGGATCAGGCGAGGCAGGGCTGCGCCGCCTGCGCAGGGCGGGCCATCGCGGCAGGCAAATTCTGCATCTGCGCGATCGGCGACGCCGCCTTCAGGTACGGCACGTACTCCATATCCGTCTGGGCCACGTGGGTCTTGAGCCACTCGCGCAACATCAGGATGAGGTCGGTCGAGATGTCGCGATCAAGATAGATCCTGCGCAATTCGTGCAGGCGGTTCGAAAAGGCCCGATGCGCGCGGACGTGATCGGCGAGGGCCGGAAATCCATGCACGCGCATCAGGAATTCTTCCTCGGCGAAATGCAGGTGTGCATAGCTGCTCAATTGCTCGAGGACATAGAAAGTCCGCAGCATGCTGTGCTCGGCGGTCGCCTCGGCCAGCAGGTTGATGCAGTCGAACAGGGACTTGTGCTGCTCATCCAGGGACGCCACTCCGGTGGCAAGGCTGGCGTCCCATTCCTCGCGGAACGGGCCTTCGTTATGGTCTGCCATGACTCTCCCCCTGCTGCTGCCGCGCTCCGGCGAACGCGTGCTTTTCCTACCGTAGACCAGTTTCTGGGGGTGTCAAAGCGTTTTATGGACCGGGCCGCGAACGCTCGATCTGAACGCCGACGCGCCGCACGCCCTTGGCGATTCCGACCTTCGCAATGCTGATCTTGACCCAGGGCGCGCCGAATTCGTCGAGCATCAGGCCGATCACGAATTCGCCGAGGGTCTCGAGCAGGTTGAAGTGCCGCACGGCCAATTCCTGGCGTATCCGCTCGATCACCGCCGCGTAGTCGATGGTCTTCGCGATGTCGTCGTCGCGCGCCGCTTCGTCCGGCACCCCGAAGGTGAGACTGATCTCCAGGCTCTGCGGGGCGGCCCGTTCGCGCGGGTAAATGCCGACATGCGCTTCGACCCGCATGTCCTCGATGAAAATGAAATCCATAAGAACCGCTCGATTACAATCCGCCGCATTCTAGGAAATTTGCCATGACCCTGCTCGGATTCGTGCTGCTCGGCTATCTGCTGGGCTCCCTCCCCTTTGCCGTCCTCGTCTCCAAGGCCTTCGGGCTGGCGGACCCGCGCAGCTTCGGTTCGCGCAATCCCGGTGCGACGAACGTGCTGCGCTCGGGCAACAAGGCGGCAGCCCTGCTCACGCTGGTGGGCGACGCCGCAAAAGGTTGGCTGGCGATGATGCTCGCGGGCGTTCTCGGGGCACCGGCACTGGGAATCGCCTTCGCCGGGATCGCCGCGTTTCTCGGCCACATCTTTCCGGTCTTCCTCGGCTTCCGTGGCGGCAAGGGCGTAGCGACGGCGCTCGGCGTCCTGGCCGGATTCTCTCCCTGGCTGGCGCTGGCCTGCCTGGCGACCTGGCTCGGCGTTGCCGCCGTCTTCCGCTATTCGTCGCTGGCAGCACTGGCCGCCGCCGCCGTGGCGCCGATTGCCGCCTGGCCGCTACTCGGCGCGGACATGGCGGCGACCATTTCGCCAATGTCCGTGCTGCTGTTCTGGCGGCATCGCGAGAACATCCGACGGCTCGTTGCCGGCACGGAAAGCCGGATCGGGAAGAAACCAGCCGCCCAATAAGAGAAGAGGTGGCTAGGTGCCGCGCAGTTCGTGCAGCGGCCAACGCGGGCGCACGCCGAAACTGCCCGCCGCCACAGAACGTTCCCCCTTCACGAAACGCTGCGCCCCGCAGAAGGCGATCATCGCGCCGTTGTCCGTACACAACTCCACGGCGGGATAGAAGACCCGTGCGCGGCGCTGCGCGGCGGCCGCATCGAGACGCTCGCGCAGCCGGCGGTTGGCACCCACTCCGCCGGCAACCACCAGCCGGTCGAGACCGCAATGGCGGAGCGCCGCCATCGCCTTGGCCGCCAGCACCTCGGTCACGGCCTCCTGGAACTCCCAGGCAAGCGCCGCCTTCTCGCGCGGTTCCAGCGGACGCTCGCGCGCGGCGGTGAGAACGGCCGTCTTGAGGCCCGAGAAACTGAAGTCGAAATCGCCGGAATTGAGCATCGGGCGTGGCAGCCGGAAGTGCCCGGGTTCGCCCTGCTCGGCCAGCCGGGCAAGCGCCGGACCGCCGGGGTAGCCCAGTTCGAGCAACTTGGCGGTCTTGTCGAAGGCTTCGCCGGCCGCATCGTCCAGGGATTCGCCCAGGAGATCATAGCCGCCGACGTCCGCCACACGCATCAGTTGGGTATGGCCGCCGGAGACCAGCAGGGCCACGAACGGAAACGCCGGTGCATCGGGCGCGAGCAGCGGCGACAGCAAATGGCCCTCGAGGTGATGCACAGGCAGGGCCGGCACGCCGAGCGCCAGAGCCAGCGCCTCGGCGAAACTCGCGCCCACCAACAACGCCCCGGCGAGTCCCGGACCGGCCGTATACGCGATCCCGTCGATGTCGCCCTTGTGAGCGCCCGCTTGCGCCAGAACCGCGTCGAGAAGGGGCACCAGGCGCCGGATGTGGTCGCGCGACGCAAGTTCCGGAACGACGCCGCCGTAGGCTTCGTGCATGGCGACCTGGCTGTGGACGGCGTGGCCGAGCAGGCCGCGTTCCGTGTCGTAGAGCGCGACCCCGGTTTCGTCGCAGGAGGATTCGATGCCGAGGACGAGCATGGGGCGCAGATTGTACCTTTGACATGCGGCGAAAAACGGATAGAATGCGCGGCTCTTTTGGTTCCGGACCGGCCTTCGGCCCACGAACCGGACTTGAAAACTCATCAGGAACTCACAATGCCTGGCATTCGCGTCAAAGAAAACGAGCCGTTCGAAGTGGCGATCCGCCGCTTCAAGCGCACCATCGAAAAGGCCGGCCTGCTCACCGAACTGCGCTCCCGCGAGTTCTACGAGAAGCCCACCGCCGAGCGCAAGCGCAAGCTGGCCGCCGCCGTGAAGCGCCATCACAAGCGCATCCGCAGCCAGCAACTGCCGCAAAAGCTCTACTAAGCATCCCAGTTCCGCTGCTTTGCACATTTGCCGGCACCGCGAAAGCGCTGCCGGCGTTTGTCTTTAGGAGTCCGCCATGTCGCTGAAGACCCGCATCAACGATGACATGAAGACCGCCATGAAGGCCAGGGAAGCGGCGCGGCTTGCCGCCATTCGCCTGCTCATGGCCGCCATGAAGCAGAAGGAGGTCGACGAGCGCATCGAGCTCGACGACGCCGGCGTCATCGCAGTCATCGAGAAGATGATCAAGCAGCGCAAGGACTCGATCGCGCAGTACGAGGCGGCCAAGCGCCAGGATCTGGCGGATGCGGAGAAGTTCGAGGTGGAAGTGCTTTCCGCCTACATGCCCCAGGCGCTGTCGCACGACGAAATTGCCCTCATCGTTGGCACGGCGATCGCCGAGTCCGGGGCGAAGTCGCCCGCCGAAATGGGCAAGGTAGTGGCGCTCGTGAAGCCGCGCGTCGCCGGACGCGCCGACATGGGCGAGGTTTCCAAGCTCATCCGCGCCAGGCTCGCCGGCGCATAGTTGGCCGCCTCGCTCGCAACAGCGGGCGCAGCGGCGCATGCCTCCTTGGGGCGGCACAGCAGAGGCATAATCCGCGAGTGATCCCCGAGTCGTTCATCCAGGAGTTGCTGGCCCGCGTCGACATCGTCGAGGTGGTGGAACGCTACGTCGCGCTGCGCAAGGCGGGCGCCAATTACTCGGCCTGCTGCCCGTTCCATTCGGAAAAGACGCCGTCGTTCACGGTGAGCCCGAGCAAGCAGTTCTATCACTGCTTCGGCTGCGGCGCCCACGGCAGCGCAATCGGCTTCGTCATGCAGTACTCGGGCGTCGGGTTCGTCGACGCGGTCGAGGACCTTGCCCATAGCGCGGGCATGCAGGTACCGCAGGTATCGGAGCGCATCCAGACGGAACGCGCCAAGAAAGCGCCGCTGACCGAGCTGATGGCGCGGGCCGCGCGCTTCTACCGCGAACAGCTGAAGGGCTCGCGCAAGGCGGTCGACTACCTCAAGGGGCGCGGCCTGACCGGCGAAGTGGCGGCCCGCTTCGGCCTCGGCTACGCGCCGGACGACTGGCAGGGGCTGCAGAAGATTTTCCCCGACTACAACGACGCGGCGCTGCTCGAATGCGGGCTGGTCATCGAGAACGACCAGGGGCGACGCTACGACCGCTTCCGCGATCGGGTCATGTTCCCGATTCTCGACCAGCGCGGCAACGTCATCGGTTTCGGCGGCCGCTTCATCGGCGACCACAAGGCCGCGCAGGCCGAGAACGCCGCCGCCGGCCCCAAGTACCTCAACTCCCCCGAAACCCCACTGTTCGAGAAGGGCCGCGAACTCTACGGCTTGATCCAGGCCCGGCAGGCGGTCCGCGACGAGGACCAGGTGATCGTCGTCGAAGGCTACATGGACGTCGTTGCGCTGGCCCAGCACGGCATCGGCAATGCCGTCGCAACGCTCGGCACGGCGTGCACCTCGCATCACGTTCATAAACTGCTGCGGCAGGCGTCCAAAGTCGTCTTTTGCTTCGACGGCGACGCGGCGGGCCGCAAGGCCGCCTGGCGCGCGCTCGAGGCCAGCCTCGACCAGCTCTCGGACGATCGCAGCGTGGGGTTCCTGTTTCTGCCGGCCGAACACGACCCGGACAGCTTCGTGCGCGCAGAGGGTGCCGAGGCGTTCCGCCGCCTGGCCAGCCATCCAACGACGCTGACCGAATTCCTGATGCGCGAACTGAGTGCGGGCTTGGACCTGGATCGCAGCGCCGAAGACCGCGCCCGGCTGGTGCACGAGGCAAAGCCCCATCTCCTGAAGCTCGCGGCGCCGGTGCTGCGCGTGCAGCTGACCAAGGCCGTGGCGGAGGCGGCGCGCATGGCCCAGGCGGAAGTCGAGGACCAATGCGGCATCAAACCGGCACCGCGCGGACGCGCGCCGGCACCGCGCCCGCCGCGCAACCGGAGCGTCAGCATGAGCGTCGAGCGCGCGTTGCTGGAACCGGTGCTGTACAAACCCGAGCGGGCAGCGCGGATTCCGCTGGACCGCATCCCCCGCGACACGCCGCACGGCGCCCTGCTTCACGCCATCGCGGACCGCGTCGATCACGGGGAAATGCCGGCGGGCGGAATCGGCATGCTGATCGAGTCCTTCCGGGGAACCGAGCACGAAGCCGCGCTGTCGGAATGGGCCTCGCGCCTGGCCGAAGACGAGCCGGATCCCGGCGAACTGGAAGCGGTCTTCGTGGACGCCATCGGGCGCCTCCGGGAAAAGGATCTGACCCGGGAAATTGCGGCTCTGAACGAGAAGGCCCGCAACGGAAGCGCCACCCCGGAAGAGCTCCGCGAGGCGCTCGCGCGCAAGGCGCAAAGCCAAAAAACCCAGCCAAGCGAGTGATTTTTCGCATATAATGAACGGTTTCCCGGCGTTTTGGCCGGGGTTAGCCATTTTCCGAGGAACGCCATGCCGAAGGAAACCAAACAGTCCAAGTCCAAAGCCGCCGCGAAGCCCGCCGCCAAGAAGCCGGCTGCCGCGAAGGCGCCGGTCAAGGCAGCGGCGCCCAAGGCGCCGGTGAAGTCGGCCAAGGCGAAGACTGCTCCTCCCGCTCCCAAAGCCGCGGCCAAGGCCCAGGCGAAAGCCGCGCCCGAACCCGCGCCGGTCGTTGAACCCGAGGCCCCGAAGGCCCCCGTCAAATCCGAGTCCAAGGGCCGTCGCGGCAAGGACAAGAACCCGGCGCTGGCCGCCGCCCCGGCACAGCCGATCGACCTCGAAACCAAGCGCACCAGGCTCAAGAACCTGATTGCGCTCGGCAAGGAGCGCGGCTTCCTGACCTACGGCGAGATCAACGACCATCTGCCCGACGACCTCGTCGACGCCGAACAGATCGAATCCATCATCTCCACGTTCAACGACATGGGGATCCAGGTCTTCGACGAAGCGCCCGCCGCCGAGGACATGCTGCTCACCGAAGCCAGCCCGGCCGCCGTCGACGAAGCCGAAGTCGAGGAAGAAACCGAGCAGGCGCTGTCGACCGTCGAATCCGAATTCGGCCGCACCACCGATCCGGTCCGCATGTACATGCGCGAAATGGGCTCGGTCGAGCTGCTGACGCGCGAGGGCGAAATCGAGATCGCCAAGCGCATCGAGGACGGCCTCAAGCACATGATCCAGGCGATCTCCGCCTGCCCGACCACGATCGCCGAGATCCTCGAGCTCGCCGGCAAGGTGGCGCGTGACGAGATGCGCATCGACGAGGTCATCGACGGCCTCATCGATCCGAACGCGGCTGACGACATCGAAGCGCTGGCCGAGGACGAGGAAGCCGCCATCGAGGAAGACGAAGGCGACGACGAGGACGACGAAGGCGGCGGCAAGGTTTCCGCCTCGCTGCTGCAGTTGAAGCAGGATGCCCTCGAGCGCTTCGCAGTCATCCACGAGGCCTACGGCAAGCAGATGTCGGCGCTCAGCAAGCGCGGCTCGCAGGACAAGACCTACCTGCGCATCCAGAAGCAGATCTCCGGCGAACTGATGAACATCCGCTTCACCGCCCGCACCACCGAGCGCCTGTGCGACTCCGTGCGCGGCATGGTGGAAGCCGCCCGCGGCCACGAGCGCAAGATCCTGCATCTCTGCGTCGACAAGGCCCATATGCCGCGGCCGCACTTCATCAAGATCTTCCCCGGCAACGAGACCAACATGGAGTGGCTCAAGCAGGAAGTTCAGTCCGGCAAGCCCTACGCCGCGCAATTGATGCGCGCCGCGCCTGCCATCATTGAAGAGCAGCAGAAGCTCATCGACCTGCAGAACCGCATCGGCATCCCGCTCAAGGAACTCAAGGACATCAACAAGCAGATGTCCACCGGCGAAGCCAAGGCGCGCCGTGCCAAGCGCGAGATGACCGAGGCCAACCTGCGCCTGGTGATCTCCATCGCCAAGAAGTACACCAACCGCGGCCTGCAGTTCCTCGACCTGATCCAGGAAGGCAACATCGGCCTGATGAAGGCGGTGGACAAGTTCGAATACCGCCGCGGCTACAAGTTCTCGACCTATGCGACGTGGTGGATTCGCCAGGCCATCACCCGCTCGATCGCCGACCAGGCGCGCACCATCCGCATCCCGGTGCACATGATCGAGACCATCAACAAGATGAACCGCATCAGCCGGCAGATTCTCCAGGAGACCGGCCTCGAGCCCGATCCGGCGACGCTGGCCGTCAAGATGGAAATGCCCGAGGAGAAGATCCGCAAGATCCTCAAGATCAGCAAGGAGCCGATCTCCATGGAGACGCCGATCGGCGACGACGACGACTCCCACCTGGGCGATTTCATCGAGGACGCGTCGACGCTCTCGCCGTCCGACGCCGCCCTTTACGCCAGCCTCCGCGAAGTGACCAAGGAAATTCTCGACAGCCTGACGCCGCGCGAAGCCAAGGTGCTGCGCATGCGCTTCGGCATCGAGATGAACACCGACCACACGCTGGAAGAAGTCGGCAAGCAGTTCGACGTCACGCGCGAGCGCATCCGCCAGATCGAAGCCAAGGCGCTGCGCAAGCTGCGCCACCCCTCGCGCTCCGAGAAGCTCCGCAGCTTCCTCGACGGCGCAGAATAGCCAAGTAGAATGCAGCGGCCCGCGACAGCGGGCCGCTTCACATGACGGCACGGCGAAGCACAACGCCGGCGCCGCTCAGGGGCCTGTAGCTCAGTCGGTTAGAGCAGAGGACTCATAATCCTTTGGTCGTGGGTTCGAGTCCCACCGGGCCCACCATCCATCAGAAGCGTCGTCGTCGCCTCCCTGATAATCCCCATCGTCATATTCCTTCGGCATATCCCTGCGCTACAATGCCCGTACTCTCGTTACGGTATTGAAGGGCAGACAGATGAGTACCCCACGCATCTACACGGCCGTGATCGAAGCAGCCGATCCGGCCTTCGTTCCGGGCGCCATGCATCTGGACGTCGGCGCCGGCAGAGGAGAACTCATCAAGGAGATCCGCGCGCGGCACGACGTGCGGTGCCATGCCTGCGATTTCCATGCGGAACGCTTCGCGGCCGACGTTCCCTGCGCGAAGGTCGACTTCAACGCCGGTCCGCTGCCCTACCAGGACGGCTCGTTCGACGTGGTGACCTCTTCCGAGGTGGTCGAGCACCTGGAAGACTATCGCGCACTGCTGCGCGAGATCTTCCGCATTTCGAAGAAGGGCGCGACCGTTGTCGTCACGACCCCCAACATACTCAATCTCTCCTCACGCGTGCGCTATCTACTGACCGGATTCGCCAACCTGTTCGGCCCCTTGCCCGTCCGCAACGACAAGCGCTACTCCACGACGGGCCACATCACCCCCATTCCCTATTTCTACCTGGCGCACGCGCTGCTGGACGCCGGCTTCGACGATGTCAGACTGAGCATCGACAAGCCCCAAAGAACCTCCATCGCGCTTGCGGTCCTGCTGTGGCCCCTCATTGCCCTCTGGCGATTCCGCTTCCTCGCCCGGGAGCGCGGCAAATACCGCACGCTCACGCCCGAGAACGAACCCCTGGTTGCGACCCACTTCTCCTGGCCACTGCTCGTCGGCCGCACCATCGTAGTCTCGGCGCGCAGGCTGGCATGATCCCGACGCGGGGCTGTCATCCCATTCTGCCCGGCATGGCGTTGCCGTTGGCATCTCGGTGAAACGGTTAGAATCGCGCGACATACTCGGCGAAGCAGGCGGGCCGGCAGAGCTCGCTGAAGGAGAGCGCATGACGATTCAATGGGGATACCACTTCCTCACCGGCATCAAGACCATCGACCGGCAGCATGAAAGTCTCGTGGCGTTGATGAACAATCTGCACGAAGTGGCGTCGCGGCACCCCGCGGAGCGTGAGTTGGACGAGGCGTTCGAGGCCCTGAAGAACTACGCCGCCGAGCATTTCTCGGTGGAGGAGGAGTTGATGGCGGAAGCCGGCATCGCCGGTGCCGACCTGGAAGCGCACAAGCGGGCGCACGCAGCCTTCGTCGCCGAACTGACCGAGCTTTGGCGCGACCGGGACCGAAACGCCAAGGCGACCCTCGACGGGCTGCTCGAATTCCTCACCACCTGGATCTATCGCCACATCCTGATCGTCGATCATGCGATGGCGCGCGACTACTATCAACGCAAGGGCCTGGCGCCGCCGCCGTCGCTGCTGATGTCGTCGGGCTCCGCTCGTTATTCGGATGCTTGAAGGAGGTCGGCTATGAGCGACGCGCCATTCGACCGCAATACCGTGCTCGAGAACCTGGGCGGAGACGAGTCGCTGCTCGCGGAAGTCAGCGGCATCTTCATCGCCGACTGGCCCGAAAACCTCGCCCGGCTCCGCGCTGCCGTCGCGGCGGGAGACGCCGAAGCCGTGCGACGCGCAGCGCACGCCGTCAAGGGCGCAGCCGGAAACTTCTCCGCGGAGCGCGCCGTGCAAGCCGCGCGGACGCTCGAATTCGCGGGTCGCGACGGCAACCTGTCGCAGGCACCGCAACTCCTCGACGAAACCGTCGCCGCAGTCGAGGCCCTGATCGCCGCGCTGAAAACCGAGCTCGGAGATCCCCGCTAGGCCTTGCGCTCGATCAGCTCGATCTTGTAGCCGTCGGGATCCTGCACGAAGGCGATCACGGTCGTGCCGCCCTTCATCGGGCCCGCTTCGCGCACCACGTTGCCGCCGCGTCGCTTGATTTCCTCGCATGCTGCGCGAGCATCGGGCACCTCGACCGCGACATGGCCGTAGGCCGTGCCCAGCTCGTACTTGTCGACGCCCCAGTTGTAGGTCAACTCGATCGCCGCGGCTTCGCGCTCGTCCTGATAACCGACGAAGGCGAGCGTGAACTTCCCTTCCGGGTAATCCTTGCGCCGCAGCAGGCGCATGCCGAGCACTTCGGTGTAGAAGGCCAGCGACCGCTCGAGGTCGCCGACGCGCAGCATGGTGTGGAGGATGCGCATGATGTCGCTCACATGAGGGGGATCGAAGCGGCGCGCTCCTTGAGCTCGCGCCGCGCCGCGCGCCAGTCCGGGCAGAGGCGCTCCACTTCGACCCAGAAGCGCCGGCTGTGGTTCATCTCGACGAGGTGCGCCAGCTCGTGCGCGACGACGTAGTCGATCAGGTGCAGCGGCAGGTGGATCAGGCGCCAGTTGAGGCGGATGCCGGTCTGGCGGCTGCAGCTGCCCCAGCGCGAGCGCGCGGACGACAGCGCGAGCGCAGGGGCCTCGTAGCCGGCCACCTGCGCCGCACACGCCATCCGCTCAGTGAAAATTTCCATGGCGCGGCGCTGGAGACCGCGACGCGCCAGCGCCTCGAGATCACCGCCGGCACGCGCCGCCAGCACCAGTTCGTCGCCATCCCAGAGCGCGCGATTCGCCCCCGTCGTGACGCGCACGCGCGCTTCGCGGCCGAGCAGCGGAAACACCGCGCCGTCGCGGATGGCGATATGGCGGCGTTCGTGGCGCGTCGCATATTCGTCGAGCTTCTGCAGCACCCAGTCGCCATGCGCGCGGACGAAGTCCTCGATCGCCGCCACGGGCAGCAGGCGCGGCGCGCCGACGCGCAGGCCGCGCTCATCGATCGTCATGGAAAGCCGCCGGCGTCCGCCGAGCAGTTCATAGGCCACGATGCGTGCGCCGATGTGGACATGGCGCATCTTCGGCTGGGGAACGGCAGGCGGCAGGCGGAACAGCGAAAGCTGCTCGGGCAAGGAAACACGCTGGGCCGCCCCGAGTGTTTCGCCCCCCGGGGGGAGAACCGAGCGAAGCGAAGTTTTCGAGGGGGGGCTTCCCCTCATGCAGCGAAAGCGAAGAGGTCGGGCGCGGCCTCGGCGGCCGGCAGTTTGGCCAGCGCCAACGCGATCGTTTGCTCGATGGTCTCGAGCGGCTGCTCGATCAGGCGCCAGTTGCAGCGCAGCCCGCCGCGCCCGTCGGGCTGGACCCAGCTCGCGCGTGCGGCGAACGAAAGCGAGCAATGCGGGGCGGCGCGTCCGATCCGGCGCGCTTCGATCGCAATGCAGACGGCCAGCAACCGGGCGGCTTCCTTGCGCAGCCAGGCTTCGGCGCCGTCCTGGACCTGGCGCGGGCTCGCTTCCGGCGGCAGGGGCAGATGGAGCACGCCGTCCTCGAGCGAGGCGGCGCGGCGGTCGGTGCTCAGGGAGAGCAGGATCTCGCCGCCCAGATAGGGCAAGCGAGCCCCGTCGCACCAGCGTGCGCCGGGATCGGGGGCCTCGAAATCAAGCCGGAGCGCCAGCTGCGGATGACGCGGCTTCATGTCGGTAGAGTTGGGGGCTGATGCGGCGCATCTCGTCTTCGATCCAGGTCTCTGCGCGAAGGTTGATATCTTCCGCGCTAAGCCCGGCCGGGTCAATGGCGGGGCCGATGCTCACGGTGACGAGGCCGGGGCGCTTGACGAAGGCCTTGCGGCCCCAGAATTCCCCGGAATTGAGGGCGACCGGCACGACCGGCGCACCGGAGCGCTCCGCCAGGTAGGCGCCGCCGACCTTGTAGCGCTTCTTCTGGCCCGGCGGCACGCGCGTGCCTTCGGGGAAGATCACGACCGGGTAGCCTTCCGCGAGCCGCTGCTTGCCGCGTTGGGCGACCTGCTCGAGCGCCTGCTTGCCGGCGCTGCGGTCGATGCCGACGAAAGGCATCAGCCGCAGGCCCCAGCCGAAGAACGGCAGCCAGTGCAGTTCCCGCTTGTAGACGAAGGCGGGCAGGGGGAAGACCTTCTGCAGCATGATCGTCTCCCACGCCGACTGGTGCTTGCACAGCACGACGCAGGTCCGCGCCGGAATGTTTTCGGCGCCGAGCACGCGATAGCGGATGCCGAGCAGGTGCTCGACCAGCCACGCGGCCGGATGCACCCAGCCCATCGCGATGCGGCGCCGCGCGCGCGCCGGCAGCCAGAACAGCAGCAGCAACGCCGTGACGAGCAGCGGCGTGAGCACGATCATCGCCAGCATGAAGAGCGCGGAACGCAGGAAGATCATGGCGCGACGATCTTGTTGACGGCAGCCGCCAGGTCAGGGAAGACGGTCGTCACGGCCGGCAACGCCGGGTCCTTGATGGTCCGCTCACCCTTGCCCGTCAGCACCAGGATGGGCTGCGCATCGACGGCCACGGCCGCCTGAAGATCGCGCAGGCTGTCGCCGACGACCGGCACGCCGGCCAGGCCGACGTTGTAGCGCGAGGCGATGTCGCGCATCAGGCCGGGCTTGGGCTTGCGGCACTCGCAGCCGTCGCCGCTGGTGTGCGGGCAGAAGAAGATCGCGTCGATGCGGCCGCCGACCTGCGCCGCCGCCTTGATCATCTTGTCGTGGATGGCGTTGAGCACGTCCATCTCGAACAGCCCCTGGCCGACGCCCGACTGGTTGGTGGCGACCACCACGCGGTAGCCCCACTGGTTGAGCCGCGCGATCGCCTCCAGGCTGCCGGGAATCGGCTTCCACTCGTCCGGCGACTTGATGTACTGGTCGGAGTCGTGGTTGATGACGCCGTCGCGGTCGAGGATGATGAGTTTCATGCCGGGCACGGGACGCTTCAGGCCGAGAGCTTGGAGAGGTCCGCGACGCGGTTCATCGCCTGGTGGAGGACGGCCAGCAGACCCAGGCGGTTGTTGCGTAGCTGGAGATCCTCGGCATTCACCATCACGTCGTCGAAGAAGGTGTCGACCGGCGCCTTGAGCGCGGCCAGCGTCTGCAGCGAGGCCGTGTAGTCGCCCTGCTCGAAGGCGGCGTCAGCCTTCGGCTTCACTTCGACCAGCGCGCGGCTGAGCGCGATCTCGGCGGATTCCTTGAGCAGGCCGTCGTCGACCTTCGCCGCAACCGCGCCATCCGCCTTCTTCAGGATGTTCCCGACGCGCTTGTTGGCCGCCGCCAGGCTCGCGGCCTCGGGCAGCGCAGCGAAGGCGCGCACCGCGGCGAGACGCTTCGGGATGTCGCCCAGGCGCTGCGGACGCAGGCTGACGACGGCGTCCACTTCCTGCGCCGAGTAGCCTTGCTCGCGCAGGCCGCCGGCGAGGCGTTCGTAGATGAAGTCGGCGAGCAGCGCGGCGGGCGCCTTGAAGCCCTCGATATCCTTGAACTGCGCGGCAGCCAGTTCGAGCAGCTTGTCGAGCGTGAGATCCAGGTTGCCCTCGGCCAGCATGCGGATCACGCCAAGCGCATGGCGGCGCAGCGCGAACGGGTCCTTGTCGCCCGTCGGCACCTGGCCGATGCCGAACATGCCGGTCAGTGTCTCGAGCTTGTCGGCCAGCGCGACCACCGTGCCGACGCGGCCGCGCGGCAGGGCGTCGCCGGCGAAGCGCGGCTTGTAATGGTCTTCGATGGCGTCGGCGATCTCGGCCGGCTCGCCGTCGTTGAGCGCGTAGTAGCGGCCCATGATGCCCTGCAGTTCGGGGAACTCCCCGACCATGTCGGTCAGCAGGTCGGCCTTGGCGAGCAGCGCGGCGCGATCCGCCATGCGCGCGAGTTCGCCGCCGCCCAGTTCGCCGGCGATCGCCCGGGCGATCGCCTGCACGCGGCCGACGCGTTCGCCCTGCGTGCCGAGCTTGTTGTGATAGACGACCTTCGCCAGGCCGAGCACGCGCGAATCGAGCGGCTTCTTGCGATCCTGGTCGAAGAAGAACTTGGCGTCCGCCAGACGCGGTCGCACCACGCGCTCGTTGCCGCCGACCACGGCGCTTGCATCGGCCGGACGGATGTTGCTGACGATCAGGAACTGGTTGGTCAGCTTGCCCGCGGCGTCGAGCAGCGGGAAGTACTTCTGGTTCGCCTTCATCGTGAGGATCAGGCACTCCTGCGGCACTTGCAGGAAGCTCTCCTCGAACTGGCCGATCAGCACGTTGGGACGCTCGACCAGCGCGGTGACTTCGTCGAGCAGCGCGTCGTCCTCGATCGGCTTGCCGCCCGCTTTCGCCGCAGCGTCGGCGAGCTGGCGCACGATCTCGGCGCGCCGCGCGGCGAAGCTCGGGATCACGGCGCCTTCGGCTTCGAGCTGCTGCGCGTAGCTGTCGGCATTCTTGATCGACACCACGGGACTGGCCGCCTCGAAGCGGTGACCCTGCGTCTCGCGCCCGGCAGCCATGCCGAGCACCGAAATGGCCACCACGTCGGCGCCGTGCAGCGCGACCAGCGCATGCGCGGGGCGCACGAAGTTCACCGTGCTCCAGCCGTCGGCCAGTTGATAGGTCATGACCTTGGGGATCGGCAGTCCGGCCAGCGCCGCCTCGACGGCCTTCTGCAGGCCTTCGGCGAGTGTCGCGCCCTTGGCGGTGCTGTCGAAGAACAGCACCTCGGCCTTGCCGTCCGATTCGCGGCGCAGGCCGGGAACGGCGGATGCGTCTGCACCCAGCGCGCCGAGCTTCTTCAGCAGCGCCGGCGTGGCGTTGCCCGCGGCATCGAGGCCGACGGCCACCGGCATCAGCTTCTGCGAGACCTTGCGGTCGGCGGCCTGCGCAGCGACCGCCGTCACGTGGGCGGCCAGCCGGCGCGGCGAAGCGTAGGGCGTAACGACCGACGCTTCGGCAACCAGCCCTTGCGTCTTCAGGCTCTGTGCCAGCGTTTGCGCAAACGACTCGCCGAGCTTCTTGAGGGCCTTCGGCGGCAGTTCTTCGACGAACAGTTCGACCAGCAGATTCTTCGTCGTCATGTTCAGGCCGCCTTCTTCGCTTCGAGTTGCGCCAGGACTTCTTCCGCATGCGGCCGCGGCGCCATCGGGAAGCCGAGTCGCGCGCGGCTGTCGACGTAGGCCTGGGCGACGCTGCGCGCCAGGTTGCGGATGCGTCCGATGTAGGCGGCGCGCTCGGTCACCGAGATCGCGCCGCGCGCATCGAGCAGGTTGAAGGTGTGCGCGGCCTTGAGCACCTGCTCGTAGGCCGGCAACGCGAGCTTTTCCTCCATCAGGTGCTTCGCCTGCTTCTCGTGCGCACCGAAAGCGTGGAACAGGAACTCGGCGTCGGAATGCTCGAAGTTGTAGGCCGACTGCTCGACTTCGTTCTGGTGATAGACGTCGCCGTAGCTAAGTCCGTCGGTCCAGCGCAGGTCGAACACGTTCTCGACCCCCTGCAGGTACATCGCCAGGCGTTCGATGCCGTAGGTGATCTCCCCGGTGATCGGCTTGCAGTCGATGCCGCCGACCTGCTGGAAGTAGGTGAACTGCGTCACCTCCATGCCGTTGAGCCAGACTTCCCAGCCCAGGCCCCAGGCGCCCAGCGTCGGGTTTTCCCAGTCGTCCTCGACGAAGCGGATGTCGTTCTTCTTGAGATCGAAGCCCAAGGCTTCGAGCGAGCCCAGGTAGAGCTCGAGGATGTTCGCGGGGGCGGGCTTCAACACCACCTGGTACTGGTAGTAGTGCTGCATGCGGTTGGGGTTCTCGCCGTAGCGACCGTCCTTGGGGCGGCGCGAAGGCTGCACATAGGCCGCCTTCCATGGTTCCGGCCCCAGGGCGCGCAGGAATGTCGCCGTGTGGCTGGTGCCCGCGCCCACTTCCATGTCGTAGGGCTGCAGCAACGCGCAACCTTGCTTGCTCCAGAATTGCTGGAGTTGGAGGATGATGTCCTGGAATGTCGGTTTAGCCGCCGCCATGAGAGACCCGCAGAATTCGCAAAAGCGCGATTTTACAGGGAAAGGCGGGCTCCTAGCTTCGCCGCGCGCCGGAAATCAGGCGTTGCGCTGGTCCGGATGCTGCGCGATGTAGGCCGCGTATTCGCGGTCGGCGACCATGATGTGGTTGGCCAGCCAGTCGTTCACCAGGCGCCGCACCTCAGCCGCGATGTCGTCGAGCCGCATGCCGGCCGCGTTCGCGTACAGCTTGGCCAGGCGGCTGCGAAAGCCCTCGTGCAGCTTCCTGTGCTGCGCCAGCCCCGGATAGCCGATCTCCTCGAGCAGCTTTTCCTCTTCGCGGAAATGCACGATCACGTATTCGCTGAGCGCCGCGAGCGTGCGCATCGCCCGCACCTGGTCGCGGTCGGCGACCATGTCGGCGGCGACGCTGAAGAGCTTCTCGTGTTGGCGGTCGATGGCCGGGTTGCCGATGGCCAGGGCCGGGGACCATTCGATCTTCTGGGAATCCATGGGCGCGAGTATACGCGACGCGCTCAGCGCATCGACCTGCGGCGCAGCACGGCCGGCAGGCAGGCGAGGAGCGCCAGGACGACCGCGCCGGTATTGCCGTAGCGCATGAAGGGCGTGACGCCCTGATAGCCCTGCACCTGCACCAGCAAGCCGCCGGTGCTGAAGGGCTCGAGCGCGGCCGCCACGTTGCCGTCGGGGCCGATCGCGGCCGTCATGCCGGTATTCGTTGCACGCAGCATCGGGCGCCCCGTCTCCAGCGCACGCATGCGTGAAATCTGCAGATGCTGCGGCTGCGCCAGCGAATCTCCGAACCAGGCGGTATTGGAAAGATTGACCAGCAGCGTAGCCGCCGGCAATGCGCGGACCAGTTCCTCGCCGAACAAGTCCTCGTAGCAGATGGTCGGTGCGACCCGCTGCCCCGCGACGGCAAGCGGCGGCTGCGCCGGCGGGCCGGCGGTGAAATCCGCCATCGGGATATTCACGAGACCGAAGAACCAGCCGAAGCCGGGCGGGGCGAACTCACCGAAGGGCACGAGATGGCGCTTGGCATAGGCCTGCGCGTCGAAACCGCCGTCGGCGCGACGGCTGACGGCCACCGCCGCATTCGTGTACCCGACCACGCGACCGCCCTCCTGCATCCGGACGGGCACGCCGACCAGCGCCGGGCCGTGCTGCGTGAGGTCCTTCAGCAGGTCGGGCGGCGTCTCGTCGAAGAACAGCGGGATCGCCGTTTCGGGCAATACCGTGAGCGCCGCGGGATAGGCCTTGGCAAGCGCCGCATAGGTTTGCAGCGACAGCACGGCGCGCTGTGGATCCCACTTGATGCCCTGCGGGACGTTGCCCTGGAGCAGCGCGACGTCCAGCGGCGCGCCTTCGGGTTGGGTCCACGCCACGCCGCGCAGCAGGAATCCGCCGCCGGCCAGCGCGACGACCAGCATCAGCGCCCGCCAGCTGCGCAGGGCCGCCAGCGAGGCCGTCAGCGCGGCGACCAGCGTGACGCCATAGACGCCCAGCACCGGCGCGAATCCGGCGAGCGGGCTCGGCGGCGACTGCGCATAGCCGAGCGCCAGCCAGGGGAAGCCGGTGAAAAGCCAGCCGCGCATCCACTCGACCAGCGTCCACAGGCCGGCGGCGAGCAGCGCATCGCGCGCCGGCGCGCCGCTCCTCAACCGCGCGAAGGCAAAGCCGATCAGCGCCGGGTAGCAGGCCAGGGCCATGCAGAGCAGGAGCGTGGCGAACGCCGCGAGCGGCATGGGCATGCCGCCGAACACCTTGAGGCTCACATAGACCCAGGAGACGCCGGCGAGGAAGAACCCGAGGCCCCAGCTCCAGCCGAGCGACGCCGCGCGCGCCGGCGAGGCCTCGCGCCAGGCATGCATCAGCCAGGCCAGCGTCAGGAAGGGCAGCACGAACAGGCCGAAGGGCGCGAATCCTGCCGCGGTGACGGCGCCGAGAACGAACGCCGTCAGCAACTGCCAACCCGAGACGCGGCGGATCTCCCCAGGCATGCCGTCCCCCGGGGAAAGAACGCCGCGCAGCGGCGTTTTCGGGGCAGCACTCATTCAGCGGCGAGCTTGAGTCCGCGCTGCGAGTCGATCAGCAGCGTATGCACGCGCCGGCTGTCGGCGCGCAGCACCTGCACGCGCAGGCCGTCGAGCTGAACCACCTCGTTGCGCTTGGGCAAGCGCCCGATCTGGTGGATGACGAGGCCGCCGATGGTGTCGAACTCCTCGTCGGAGAACGCCGTGCCGAAGGCGGCATTGAAGTCCGCGATCTCGGTGGTCGCCTTGACGCGGTAGCGTCCGGCGTTGTCGAGCACGATGTTGTCGGCCGCCTCGTCGAAGTCGTATTCGTCCTCGATGTCGCCGACGATCTGCTCGAGCACGTCCTCGATGGTGACCAGGCCGGCGACCCCGCCGTACTCGTCGACCACGATCGCCATGTGGTTGCGCGAGGCGCGAAACTCGCGCAGCAGGACGTTGAGCCGCTTCGACTCAGGCACGAACACGGCCGGCCGCAGGCTGTCGCGCAGGTCGAACTCCTTGCCGGCGAAGTAGCGCAGCAGTTCCTTCGCCAGCAGGATGCCGATGACGTCGTCACGGTTCTCGCCGATGACGGGAAAGCGCGAGTGCGCGGCCTCGATGACGATTTCGGCGATCTGCTCGGGCGTGTCCGCGACGTCGATGACGTCCATCTGCGCGCGCGGCACCATGATGTCGCGCACCTGCATGTCGGAGACCTGCAGCGCGCCCTCGATGATGGTGAGGGCGTCGGAATCGAGGAGGTTGCGTTCGAAGGCGCCGCGCAGGAGCTCGAGCAGCTGTTCGCGGTCTTCGGGCTTGCGCATCAGCAGCGCCGAGAGGCGCTCGAGCAAGGTGGGCCGACTGGGGGAAGGGTCCATGCGTTGTTGTTCAGTACGGATCGGGAAAGCCTAAGCGGGCCAGGATCTCGCGCTCCTTCGCTTCCATGCGCTGCGCGTCGTCGGGCCCCGTCTCATGATCGTAACCCTGCAAATGCAGCATACCATGCACGATCAGATGGGCGAAATGGGCGTCGGCTGGCTTGCCCTGTGCCGCAGCCTCCTTGAGCACCACGGGCAGACAGATGGCGAGGTCGCCGACGACGATGGGATCCGTCTCGTAGGGAAACGACAGCACGTTGGTCGCATAGTCCTTGTCGCGATACGCCGCGTTGAGGCTGCGGCCTTCGTCGGCATCGACGAAACGCACCGTCACCTGCGCCGGCGCCTCGCACGCCGCGCTCACGCAGCGGCGCACGAAAGGGCGCGGCGGCAAGGCCTCGCCGTCGCAGGCATATTGCACGCTGAGCGAGAGGCTCGGCTTACTGCTGCTCTTTGCCATTCTCTTCGTAGGCGGCCACGATGCGGGCGACCAGCGGGTGGCGCACGACGTCCGCCGCGTCGAAATCGGTGAAGGCCAGGCCGCGCACCCCCGACAGGATGCGGCGTGCCTCGATGAGCCCGGACTTGTGCCCCTTGGGCAGATCCATCTGCGTGACGTCGCCGGTCACCACCGCCTTCGCCCCGATGCCGATGCGCGTGAGGAACATCTTCATCTGCTCGGGCGTCGTGTTCTGCGCCTCGTCGAGGATGATGAAGGCGTGATTGAGCGTGCGCCCCCGCATGTAGGCGAGCGGCGCGATCTCGATGGTCTGCTTCTCGAACATGCGCGCCACCTTGTCGAACCCCATCAGGTCGTAGAGCGCGTCGTAGAGCGGGCGCAGGTAGGGATCGACCTTCTGCGCAAGATCGCCCGGCAGGAAGCCCAAGCGCTCGCCGGCTTCCACCGCGGGTCGCGTCAGCACGATGCGCTGGACCATGTCGCGCTCGAAGGCGTCGACCGCGGAGGCGACGGCCAGGTAGGTCTTGCCGGTGCCGGCCGGGCCGATGCCGAAGGTGATGTCGTGTTCCTGGATCTGGCGCAGGTACTGCACCTGGTTCTTGGTGCGGCCGTGCAGGTCGGACTTGCGCGTCAGCAGGCTCACCGGCGGCTGCGTCGCCTGGCTGCGGTTGCGCAGCTCGACGAGGCCGAGCTGGATCTCGTCGATCGAGAGCGGTTCCGTCGACAACTCATAGAAATGCTGGAGCGCCTGCTGCGCGAGGCGCGCCTGGGCGTGCTCGCCGGAAATGCGCAGCCGCTCGCCGCGGCGCGAGATGGTGACGTCGTAGGCCGTCTCGATCTGGCGCAGGTTTTCGTCGAGCGGCCCGCAAAAGTTGGCGAGCCGCTCGTTGTCGGCCGGCTGCAGGTTTACGTCGAGCGGGCGCGGCGGCGTCATGATTCGCGCGTCTCGATTTCGCCGCGCAGGCTGTGCGGGTAGGCATGCACGATGCGCAGGTCGACGAAGTGGCCGATCAGACGCGCATTGCCGGCGAAGTTCACCACGCGGTTGTTGTCGGTGCGGCCGGCGAGTTCGGAAGGGTCTTTCTTGGCGTGTCCTTCCACCAGCACGCGCTGCACCGTGCCGACCATCGCCTGCGAGATCGCGAAGGCCTGCTCCTCGATGCGCTTCTGCAGCCGCATCAGGCGCGTGGTCTTCACTTCCGGCGGCGTCTCGTCGGGCATCTCCTCGGCCGGCGTGCCGGGACGCGGGCTGAAGATGAAGGAGAAGCTGGCGTCGAAGCCCACCTCTTCGATGAGCTTCATGCTCTTCTCGAAGTCCTCCTCCGTTTCGCTGGGGAAGCCGACGATGAAGTCGGTCGAGATCGAAATGCCGGGCCGCGCGGCGCGCAGCTTGCGGATGATCGACTTGTACTCGAGCGTCGTGTAGCCGCGCTTCATGGCGGCAAGCACGCGGTCGGAGCCGGCCTGCACCGGCAGGTGCAGGTGCGACACGAGCTTGGGCACCCGGGCGTAGAGGTCGAACATGCGCTGCGTCATCTCGCGCGGATGCGAAGTGGTGTAGCGGATGCGCTCGATGCCCGGCATCTGGGCAATGGTTTCGATCAGGAAGGCGAGGTCCGCCTCGCCGCCCTCGTTCATCGCGCCGCGATAGGCGTTGACGTTCTGCCCGAGCAGGGTCACTTCCTTGACGCCCTGCGCGGCGAGCCGCGCGATCTCGGCCAGCACGTCCTCGACCGGCCGCGACACCTCGTCGCCCCGCGTGAACGGCACGATGCAGTAAGTGCAGAACTTCGAGCAGCCTTCCATCACCGAGACGAAGGCGCTGGCGCCCTCGACCTTGGCGGCCGGCATGGCGTCGAACTTCTCGATCTCGGGGAAGGAAACGTCCACCTGGGCGCGCCCGGTGGCGCGCCGCGCCGCAATCAGCTGCGGCAGGCGGTGCAGGGTCTGCGGGCCGAACACCACGTCGACGAAGGGCGCGCGCGCGACGATGGCCGCACCCTCCTGGCTGGCGACGCAGCCGCCAACGCCGATCAGCAGTTCCGGGTTCTTCTGCTTGAGTTGGCGCACGCGGCCCAGTTCGTGGAACACCTTCTCGGCCGCCTTCTCGCGCACCGAGCAGGTGTTGAACAGGATGATGTCCGCCTCTTCCGGATTGTCGGTCTTGGCCGTCTGGCCGCCGGCCGCCAGCAGGTCGACCATCTTGTCGGAGTCGTACTCATTCATCTGGCACCCGAAGGTGCGGATGAACACTTTCTTGGTCATCAGCGGGAAGCGGCCAGTTCGGCGGGGGTGAGGATCCAGATGCGCGAAACGTAGCCGAGCGCGTCGACGGTATACCGGACGGGCCGCGGCTGCTGGATGGTCGTGGGCAGCACGATGAGGTTGGATTCGTTGCGGATTTGCGCGCCGGGCGAGAGCGGCAGCGTCTTGCCGTCGATCTGCACGCTGCCCAGTATCACGGAATCCATCTGTCCGCGCCGGGAATCGGCCGGCAGCGCACGCACCTGCCCGACGGCGGGGCCCTGCTGCTGCGCGGCAGCGGCCGCCGGGGGCGGCGCCTGGTCGGCGGCGCCTTCGATGATGCTGCTGACGATGGCCGGAATCAGCGGGATGGGCATGTTGAGATTATAGACGCGGCGGCGCCGCGGCCGTTCAGCGCTCGCGACGGTGGCTGCCGGCGACGATGACGAATTCGTAGAGCCGGCACTCGAGCGGACCGTTGAACAGCGGGGTCTTCCTCGAGGGCTTGAGGCCGATGAGCTTGGGCAGCTGCACGTCGGCGGAAAGCAGGTAGCAGCGCCAGCCGGGAAAGCGCTTCTTCAGCGCGTCGCCGAGCCGCGGGTAGAAGGCGGCCAGCGCTTCGCCGCTGCCGAGCCGCTCGCCGTACGGCGGGTTGGCCACCAGGATGCCCTCCGGTGCGGGCGGCACGCGTTCCAGCAGGTCGGCGCGCTCCACCTCGACCAGGTCGTCGAGCCCGGCGTGGGCGAGGTTCTGGCGGGCGCGCGCCACGGCGTCGGCCGCGATGTCGGAGCCCCAGATCGGCAACTGCCTCGCCTCCAGGCGATGCTGCGCCGCTTCGGTGCGCAAGCGCCGCCATAGCGCCGCGTCGAAGCCCGTCAGGCGCTCGAAACCGAATTGCCCGAGGTCGCGCCCGAGGCCGGGCGCGTCCTCGAGGCTGGCCTGGGCTGCCTCGATGAGGAAGGTGCCGCTGCCGCACATGGGATCGAGCAGCGGCGTGCCAGGCTTCCAGCCGGCCAACCGCAGGATGCCGGCGGCGAGGTTCTCCTTGAGGGGCGCCTCGACCTTGGCGATCTTGTGGCCGCGCAGGTAGAGCGGCTCGCCCGAGGTGTCGACGTAGAGCGTCGCCTCGCGATCGGTGAGGAACAGGTGGATGCGCACGTCCGGCTCGCGCGTGTCGACGCTCGGCCGCCGCCCGACGGCGTCGCGGAAGCGATCGCAGACGGCGTCCTTGACGCGCAGGGTGACGAACTCCAGGCTCTTCAGCGGCGAACGCTGCGCCGTCACATAGACGCGCAGCGTGTTCTCGACGCCGAACAGCGCCGGCCAGTCGCAGCGGAAAGCGAGGCGATAGACGTCGTCCTCGCTCGCATAGGGACCGTGAGCGATGCGCCACATGACGCGCGTGGCGATGCGCGATTCGAGGTTGGCGCGATAGCAGGCTTCCCACGAACCGCGGAAGGAAACGCCGCCGGGAACGGCGCGCACGTCGGCGCCGCCGGCCGCCGCGAGGTCTTCGGCGAGCAGGTTTTCGAGCCCGCGCGGGCAGGTGGCGAAGAAGCGTTCCATCAGAAGGGCTTCACCACGGCCAGGATCACAATGGCGAGCAGCGCGAACACCGGCAGCTCGTTGAAGACGCGATACCAGACGTCGGAGCGGGTGTTGCGGTCGGCCGCAAATTCCTTCAGCAGGCGGCCGCAATAGAAATGGTAGCCGAGCAGCAGCGCCACCAGCGCCGTCTTGGCGTGCAGCCAGCCGCCGACGAAATCGTAGCCGAACCACAGCCACAGCCCGAGGGCGACGGCCAGCAGGCCGATGGGCGTGACGAACTTGTAGAGCTTGCGCGCCATCGTCAGCAGCCGCTCGCGCTCGGCGCCCGCCGCCGGCACCATGGCCAGGTTGACGAAGATGCGCGGCAGGTAGAACAGGCCGGCGAACCAGCTGACGACGAAGAAGATGTGGAAAGACTTTACCCAGAGCATGTCATGCCTTCTTATCAGCCCGCCCGATGCCCGCCGCGACGGTCGGGTAGCGCAGCTTCAGTTTGAGTTCGCGCTTGGCGCGGGTGTTGTCGAGCCGCCGCGATTCGGCCATGAACGATAGCATGAGCGGCGACAGGCGCTGCGCGGCCTCCTCGCGCGTGACGCGCGCGAGGCGCGGCATGCCGTGGCGGTCGGCCAGCAGATCGTACCAGTCGCCCATGCGCATGATCGAATCGTCGCTGGCGTGATAGGCGCGGTTGGGCAGGCCGCGGCGCAGCGCGGCGATGCAGGCCCGGCCGAGGTCCTCGGCGTGGATGTGATTGGTGAAGACGTCCTCGGCGGCGCACAGCACCGGGTCGCCGCGGGCAATGCGGTCGAGCGGCAGGCGGTCGGCCGCATAGATGCCGGGCGCGCGCAGGATCGACACGCGGCAGCCGCTGCGCGCCCCGAACGCGCGCAGGCGCCGCTCCGCGTCCGCGCGCCGCCGCGCCCGCGCCGTGGTCGCAAGCAAGGGCCGCGACTCGCGCACGAACTCGCCGCCGCAGTCGCCATACACCCCGCTGGTGCCGATGTAGACGAGGCCCCGTGGTAGACTGCGCGACCTTCCGAGGGCCGCGATCAGCCGCGCGGTGCGGCGATCCGCGATGCCATCCGGATTCGGCGGTGCGCTGTGCAGAACCGCATGCGCGATGCCGGCGAGACGCCGCAGCGTGGCGGGCCGATCGAGGTCGCCGAGGATCTGGAGGACGCCCAGTGCCCGCAGTTCCTCCTCCGGCTCGCGCACCAGCGCATAGACGCGCCAATGGCGCACAAGCTCGGGCAGCACGCGGCGCACGACGTCGCCGCAGCCCACAATCAGCAGTCTTCGCATCGGACGATTATCGCATGGCGCATCAAGTGACCCTTCAGCCGAGCGGCCACCGCTTCGAGGCCGACGACGACGAAACGCTGCTGGAAGCCGCGCTGGACGCCGGTTTCCACCTGCCCTACGGCTGCCGCAACGGCGCCTGCGGCGCCTGCAAGGCCAAGGTGCTGAGCGGCGACGTGGACCACGGCGCGGCGCTGGACCATGCTCTGACCCCCGAAGATCGTGCCCAGGGCTTCGTGCTCACCTGCTGCGCCAAGCCGCTTACCGACGTGGCGCTCGAGTGCCGCGAGGCGATCGCCGAAACCAACATTCCCGTGCGCACGATGCCGGTGCGCGTCGAGAAACTGGAGCGCGCGGCCGCGGACGTGATGGTGATGAAGCTGCGCCTGCCGGCCAGCGAGCGCCTGCAGTTCCTCGCCGGACAGTACGTCGAGGTTTTGCTCAAGGACGGCAGCCGGCGTGCCTTCTCGATCGCCAATGCGCCGCAGGAGGACCAGTTCCTCGAACTGCACGTGCGCCTCGTGCCGGGCGGCAAGTTCACCGAGCACGTGTTCGACGGCATGAAGGAAAGGGAGATCCTGCGCATCGAAGGACCGCACGGCCGCTTCCAGCTCGACGAGTTCTCGGCGCGGCCGGCGATCTTCCTTGCCGGGGGCACCGGCTTCGCGCCCGTCAAGGCGATCGTCGAATACGCGATCCACAACCGCATCGCGCGGCCGATGTGGATTTATTGGGGCGCGCGCGACCGCAGCGGGCTTTACCTGCCCGAGCTGCCGCAGCGCTGGGTGGCCGAACACCCCCACATCCGCTACGTTCCCGTGCTCTCGGAGGCGGCCGCCGCCGACGCCTGGACCGGCCGCGAGGGTCTCGTGCACCAGGCGGTGCTCGAGGATCACGCCGACCTGTCGGGCTTCCAGGTGTATGCTTGCGGCGCACCGGCGATGATCGAGGCTGCGCAGCGAGATTTCTGCGCGCGCGGGCTGCCGCCGGAACAATTCTTCTCCGATGCCTTCACTTACGCGCCGCGATGAGCCGACCGTGAATACCATCATCCGCCGCGAGCCGGTGATCAACCGGCAGAAGGCCATCATCGCTTCCCGCCTCATCGTGCACGCCGACAGCGCGGCCGCTGCGGCGCGCGCCCTCAACGCGGTGGCCGACCTCTGGCCCGCGAGCCACGATGTCTGGGTCAGCCTCGTCGGCGCGGATGTCGACGAGGCCCTGCTCGACTGGCAGGCGCCGCCCAACGCGCTCCTCGGCATCCCTTCGCGGCTGTTCGGCACACCGGCGGGCGAAGCGCTCGCGGCGCGCTTCCATGCCAGGGAAACGCTGCTGCTGCTCGACGACTACGATCCGGCCTTCGACGTGCCGTCCAGCATCAAGCTGCGCTTCGCGCTGGCCGACGCCCATCGCTACCCGCACCTGCCGGTCGTGCCCGCCATGCCCATCGCTACCGGGCTTGTCGACCAGGACGAGTTCGCCGATGCGGTCGACCACGGCTACGTCGGGGCGGCCGGCTGGTTCCTGCTGCGCGGCAACCTGCCGAGTTCGACGCGGCTCAACCCGAGCCATGCGCAGATCATCCACATCCTCAACCAGGTGCGCCAGAACGCCGACGTCTCCGAGATCGAGACCACGCTGAAGCAGAACATCAGCATCTCGTTCAAGCTGCTGCGCTACATCAACTCCGCCGGTTTCGGCCTGGCCAAGCAGATCGAGTCCTTCCGGCACGCCGTCACGCTGCTGGGCTACGACAAGCTCAACAAGTGGCTGTCGCTGCTGCTCGTCACGGCCAGCCGCGACCCGGCCGCGCCGGCCCTGATGCAGACCGCCATCGCGCGCGGCCGCTTCATGGAGCTGACGGCCGCGGACAAGGTGGACCGCAAGCAGCTCGACAATTTGTTCATCGCCGGCTCGTTCTCGCTGCTCGACGTGCTGCTCGGCACCCGGATCGACGCCGTGCTGAAGGAGATGAACCTCCCGGCCGCGATCTGCGAGGCCCTGCTCGCGCGCGGCGGGCCCTATGCGCCCTGGCTGGACTTCGCCATCGCCTGCGAGCAGGCGGACGAAGCGGAACTCGCGGCCCGCGCTGCCGCCCTCGGCGTTCCGCTGGACCTCGTCAATCGCGCGCAGGTCGGCGCGCTAGCCTTCGCGGAGAGCCTTCAGCTCGACTGACGCGCCGGTGCAGCGCGGGCGGCTCGCCCCCCCACCGAGGTGCCGGTTCAGCCCGGCTTGCGCGCCACCATTCCGATCAGCGCCGAACGGCCCTTGTGGCCCAGCCCCTCCGAGATCTCGTCCTCGTACTCGACCATTTCCTCGATGCGCCAATCGGCGAACAGTCCGCGCAGCAAGTCCTGCGTGTAGAGGTTCTCGACGGCCGACGGGCCACCGGTCTTGTACTCGATCTGCTTGGGCGTGTAGCCATGCAGCAGGATGCGCCCGCCCGGCATGGTCGCGCGCTTGAGCGCCGCCATCTGGCGGATGCGTTCGGCGGGCCCGACGAACTGGATGAAAACCGCCACCACCCAGTCGAAGGCTTCATGCATCTCGGCCGGCGGCCAACCGGGCGCCATCATGTCCGCGACCAGGAAATTGACGGCGACGCCGCGGCCGGCGGCCAGCCGGCGCGCCTTCTCCACGCCCACCGGCGAGATCTCCACGGCGGTGACGTCGAGACCCTGCTCGGCGAGCCAGACGGAATTGCGGCCTTCGCCGTCCGCGACGCACAGCGCCGTATGGCCTTCGCGCAGCAGCGCGGCGCGGCGCTCGAGGAAACGGTTGGGCGTCACGCCGAACAGGTAGTCGTTGCCGGCATTGCGATAGCGTCCGCTCCAGATGTCTTCCTGGTCCATGGCCCTACTCCCCGAGGTAGGCCGCGCGCACGCGGCTGTCGGCCAGCAGCTTGTCCGCGGTATCGGCCAGCGTGATGCGCCCGCTCTCCATGACGTAGCCGCGTCCGCACACTTCGAGCGCGAGCTTGGCGTTCTGTTCCACCAGCAGGATGGTCACGCCCTGCGCCGCGACGGCGCGGACGACCTCGAACACCTTCTGCACCATCAGCGGCGCCAGGCCCATCGAAGGCTCGTCGAGCAGCAGCAGGCTGGGGCGTCCCATCAGCGCGCGGCCGATCGCCAGCATCTGCTGCTCGCCGCCGGACAACGTGCCCGCAATCTGGTGCTGCCGCTCCTTGAGCCGCGGCAGCAGGTCGTAGACGCGGGCGAGGTCGGCTTCGATCTCACCGTCGCGGCGATGGTAGGCGCCCATGTCGAGGTTTTCGGCCACGGTGAGCCGCGCAAAGACGCCGCGTCCCTCGGGCACCAGGGCGAGCCCGCGCGCGATCAGCGAGTGGGGCGACAGCCGGTCGAGATGCTCGTCGCGCAGGCGCAGTTCGCCGTGCGAGGGCAGCATGCGCGCGATGGCCTTGAGCGTGGTGGTCTTGCCGGCGCCGTTGGCGCCGATCAGGCAGACCATCTCGCCTTCCTCGACGGCGAAGGAAATGCCCTTCACGGCCTTGATGCCGCCGTAGCTCACTTCGAGGTTGTGGACGTCGAGAAGGGCCATTACGCGACGCTCCCGCCCAGATACGCCTCGATCACCTTCGCATCCTTCTGCACCTCGGCCGGCACGCCTTCGGCGATCTTCTCGCCGTAGTCGAGCACGGCGACGCGGTCGCACAAGCCCATGACGAGGCGCACGTCGTGCTCGATCAGCAGCACGGTGAGCCCGTCCTTGCGCAGCCCGACGACGAGCTCGCGCAGGGCTGCGGTCTCCGTGGCGTTCATGCCGGCCGCAGGCTCGTCGAGCGCCAGCAGCTTCGGCTCGGTGGCCAGCGCACGGGCGATTTCGAGGCGGCGCTGGTCGCCGTAGGAGAGGTGGCGCGCCAGACCGTCGGCGCGGTCGGCGATGCCGACGTAGTGAAGCAGTTCCAGTGCGCGGCGGCGAATCGCGGCTTCCTCGGCGCGCGTGGCCTGCGTGCGGAAGATCGCGCCGACGGGTCCGGCGCCGGTGCGCGCGTGCCGGCCGACCATGACGTTCTCGAGCGCCGTCATGTTGCCGAACAGCCGGATGTTCTGGAAGGTGCGCGCGATGCCGGCCTGCGTCACCTCGTGCGGACTGCCGAGCGGCAGCGGCATGCCGTCGAACAGCACCTCGCCGGCGTCGCGCTGGTAGAGGCCGGTGAGCACGTTGAAGAAGGTGGTCTTGCCGGCGCCGTTCGGGCCGATGAGGCCGTAGATCTCGCGTTCGCGGATGGTGAGCGAAACGTCCTTCAGCGCGCTGATACCGCCGAACCGTTTGCCGACGCCGCGGGCCTCGAGCAGCACGCTCATTCCTTCTTCCCCGCCAGCTCGCGCCGATGCCGTGGATCGGGCCAGAGGCCGGCCGGACGGTAGAGCATCACCGCGATCAGCGCCACGCCGAACAGCAGCATGCGCAACGATTCGGGATCGAGCACGACCTTGCCGAACAGCGCCGTCTGGATCGGCCCCGCGGTGCTGCGGAAGATCTCGGGCAGCACCGTCAGCAGGACACCGCCGAAGATCACGCCGGGAATGTGGCCCATGCCGCCAATCACCACCATGCACAGCACCATCACCGATTCCATCAGCCCGAAGCTCTCGGGCGAGACGAACTCCTGGAAGCCGGAAAACAATCCGCCGGCTACGCCCCCGAACGAGGCGCCCATGGCGAAGGCGAGCAGCTTCACGTTGCGCGTGTTGATGCCGCAGGCCTTCGCCGCGATCTCGTCCTCGCGGATCGCCACCCAGGCGCGGCCGAGCCGCGAGTCCTGCAGCCGGATGGTGACGAACATGATGCCGAGCGCGAGCGCCACGAACAGGTAGTAGTAGAGATAGGTGCCGGGGATGGAAACGCCGGCCACTTCGATCATGCGCGAGAGCGGCTGGCCGCCGACCGCGATCGGGTCGATGCGCGCGATGCCCTGCGGCCCGTTGGTGATGTTGACCGGCGCATTGAGGTTGTTGAGGAAGATGCGGATGATCTCTCCGAAGCCGAGCGTGACGATCGCCAGGTAGTCGCCGCGCAGCCGCAGCGTCGGTGCGCCGAGCAGCGCGCCGAACAGGCCGGCCACCGCCGCCCCGAGCGGCAGGATCGCCCACGCCGGCCAATGCACGCCGAAATGCGGCGAGGCGAGCAGCGCGTAGAGGTAGGCACCGACGGCGTAGAACGCGATGTAGCCGAGGTCGAGCA
>JBLNBJ010000121.1:0-6422 GCA_050259835.1 Ignavibacteria bacterium
TGGCCAAGGCGCGCACCCAGATGGCCGTGCTCACGCACGACGCCGCGCTGGCGCAGCGCACCTACGACCAGGCCATGCAGCGCTACCTGTCGGCCAACATCGAAAGCCGCGCCCTGCAGACCAACGTCAGCGTGCTCGATCCCGCCACGCCGCCCGCCACCGCGGCGCGGCCGCGCCTGCTGCTCAACATCGGCATCGCGGCCGTGGTCGGCATCCTGCTCGGGCTCGCCGCCGTGCATCTGCTCGAGATGTTCGACCAGCGCGTGCGTCTGGTCGAGGACTTGGCCGGCGACGTGCAGGTGCCGCTGCTGGCGGTGCTCGACAAATGGAATCCGGTGGCCGAGCGCCTGCCCGGACCCGATTTTCGCCGCGCGCTGCCCGGTCCGGGCTGAACAGGGGGAACCGACATGACCACCATCGAAAGCAACGTCACCCGCATCGACCACCACGGCCCGAGCCCCGACAGCATCGGCGCCATCCTGGTCGCCGCCGGCAAGCTCGATCCGCGCGACACCGAGCGCGTCATGGAGCTGCAGCAGCGCGAGGGCTGGCGCTTCGGCGAGGCCGCACTGCGGCTCAAGCTGATCAACGAGCGCGACCTCGTCGCCGCCCTCAATCGCCAGTACGACCTGCCCGAGCTGCTGCCGGACAACGACGGCGCCAGCGCCGAGCTGGTCACCGCCTACCAGCAGTTCCACCCGCGCACGGAGGAACTGCGCGCCCTGCGCACCCAGCTGCTGATCCACTGGTTCAAGCGGCCGAACGTCAGCCAGCATGTGCTGGCAGTCGTCAGCCCCGGCGCCTCGGAAGGCCGCAGCTACGTTGCCGCCAACCTCGCCGTGCTGTTCTCGCAGCTCGGCGAACGCACGCTGCTGATCGACGCCGACCTGCGCAACCCGCGCCAGCACCGCATCTTCAACGTGCCCGATCGCGTCGGCCTGGCCGCCGTGCTGGCCGGCCGCGCCGGACTGGACGCCGCCGTGGCGATCCCCGGATTCCACAACCTGATGCTGCTGCCGGCCGGCGCCCCGCCGCCCAACCCGCTCGAACTCCTCTCGCGCCCGGCCCTGCCGACGGTGTTCACGAGCTACCTCGCCGACTTCGACGTCATCATCGTCGATACCGCCCCGGCGCTGCGCTATTCGGACGCCCAGGCCGTCGCCTTCCGCGCCGGCAGCGCGATCGTGCTGGCGCGCAAGGACCAGACGCGGCTCGCCGACACGCACAAGGTGGTGCGCGACCTCGGCAACAGCGGCACGCGCGTGGTCGGCACCGTCATCAACAGCTATTGAGCGCGACGCCGGGAGATCGCTTGGAGCCATTGCCCCTGCCCGCCGCCGCCGTCGCCGGGGACGCAGCGGAGGACGACGCCGCGGCGGCGGGCAGTGCGGGGGGGCGGCCGTCGGCATCGCCGGAGCGCGCCCGCCTGCAGAAGGCCGTGGCGCTCGGTGCCGTGCGCACCGGCGTGCAGATGGCCGCCAGCTTCCTGAGCGTCAAGATCACCTCGGTCTTCCTCGGGCCGGCGGGCATCGGCGTGCTCGCGCAGCTCCAGGGCTTCATGGGACTGGCGCTCGGCATCATGGCCAACGGCGTGAACAAGGGCATCGTCCGCTGCACCGCCGAGGACGGCGACGACCCCGCCCGCCGCCGCGCGCTCTTGTCCACCGCGGCCCGCGCGCTGCTGGCGGCCGGCGTGCCGGTGGCGCTGGCCGTGCTGCTGGCCGCGCCGCTGGTCGCGCGCGAACTGCTCGGCGACGCGCGCTTTGCGCCGCAGGTGATGCTGTTCGCCGCGGTCTACGTCTGCGGCCTGTTCGGCAGCATGCTCCTGGGCATGGCCAACGGCGCCAAGGACTTCGCCGCCACCACCCTGATCGACACCGGCTACATCCTCTCGGGTCTCGCCCTGTTCGCGCTGCTGTCGCCGCCCTTCGGCGTCGCCGGCGGCCTGGCGGCCGCGGCGCTGGGTCCGCTCGCCCTGTTCGGCGTCGCGGCGCTGGTGGCGCGGCGCAAGCCCTGGTTCGACCGCGCGGCCTTCTCCGCCGCCTTCTCGAAGCCCGAGTTCCGCCGTCTGGCCGCCTTCGTGCCGATGGCGGCGGCCGCGGCCATCGGCGAGTCCTTCGGCCAGCTGGTGGTGCGCGACGCGCTGGCCCGCGACGCCGGCATGCACGCGGTCGGGTTGCTGCAGGGCGTGTGGCGGCTCTCCGACCTCTACCTGGGCATCTTCATCGGCATGTTCTCGATGTACTACCTGCCGCGCTTCGCCGAAATCAGGCAGACCCGCGAACTGCGCGGCGAGATCGGCCGCGCGCTGCTGCTGGTGCTGCCGGCCGTCGCCGCCGCCAGCGCGCTGCTCTACCTGCTGCGCGATCTCGTCATCGCGCTGGTGTTCACGCGCGAGTTCGCGCCCATGCGCGAGCTGTTCGGCTGGCAGATGGCCGGCAACGTGCTGAAGATGGCGGGTTGGCTGTTCGGCTACGTGCTGGTCGCGCGCGTGGCGCCGCTGCGCATCGCGCTGATCGAACTCGCCAAGGGCGGCGCCTGGGTCGCCAGCGCCCACTGGCTGGTGCCCGGCGCCGGCGCGCAGGGCGCGGTGCTGGCCTACGTCGCGACCAGCGCCGCCTATCTCGCCATGACGGCCGGCTACGTCTGGGTGCTGACGCGCCAAGGGAGCGCGCGACGATGAGCGATGCCGGGCTGGTGAGCGTGGTGATGCCCGTCTATGCCGTCGAAGCCTACGTCGGCGACGCCATCCGCAGCGTGCTCGCGCAGTCCTGGCCGCATTTCGAGCTGATCGTGGTGGACGACGGTTCGCCGGACGCCACGTTCTCGGTCGTCCAGTCCTTCGACGATCCGCGCCTGCGTCCGCTGCGCCTGCCGCGCAACCAGGGCGTCGCGGCGGCCCGCAACGCCGCGCTCGAGCGCGCGCGCGGCGACATCATCGCCTTCATCGACGGCGACGACGTCATGCATCCGACGCGCCTGGAGCGGCAACTGGCCTTCCTGCGGCGGCGCCCCGACGTGGCGCTGTGCGGCGGCTGGTGCCGCACGCTCGGGCCGCATCCCGATTCTCCCCAGCGCGTCGGGCGCGTGGACATCGACCCCGAAGCGGTGAACGCCTCGCTGGTGTTCTCCAACGTCTTCTGCACTTCCTCGCTGACCATGCGACGCGCCGCGCTGCCTCCCGGCGGCTTCCGCCAGCGCTACGCGGAGGACTACGACTTCCTGGTGCGCGTCGCCGCGCGGCACCGGCTCGCCATCATGCGCGAGGTGGTCGTCGACTACCGTCTGCGCCCCGGCAGCGCCATGCAGACCTATGCGCTCGAGGCCAAGAAGCGCGACGTGTGGGAAAGCCAGCAGCCGCTGTTCGAGGCGCTCAAGGTCGTGCCTAGCGCCGCCGAGCGGGAACTGCATCTGTTCGCGCGCACCAACGCCGGCGGCGTCGATTGCGAACGGCTGGTGGGGCTGCATCGCTGGTACGAGCGGCTGGTGCGCGCCAACCGGCGCAGCCGCGTCTATGCCGACGAGGCCTTCCGGCTTGCCGCCTCGCACATGTGGTTCGAGCAGCTCTATCGCGCCACCGGCTGCGGCACCGAGGCGCTGCGCCTGTTCTTCTCGAGTCCGCTCACCTTCGCGCACCCGCAGCCGCTGCTGCTGCACGCCAAGTTTCTCGCCAAGGCGCTGGCGCGCCGCGGCTTCCAGGCGCCGTTGGCGCCCTCAGGCGCAGGAGATCCCGGCGGCTAGGCCCGCCGGCTGCCGCGCCGCCGGGCCGGCGCGCGGCATGTCGACGCGCACCGTGGTGCCGCGCCCGGGCGCCGAGTCGATCACCAGGAAGCCGTCGGCGAACTCGGCGCGCTCGCGCATGGTGATGAGCCCCAGGCCGGATCGCGTGCTGGCCGGATCGAAGCCGACGCCGTCGTCGACGACGGTCAGCACGACGCGCTCCGCTCCCACCGTCAGCGCGACGTCGACATGGCTGGCGCGCGCGTGCTTGCCGCAATTGGCCAGCGCCTCCTGGGTGATGCGGTAGATCAGGGTCTCGACGTCGCCGTCCAGGCGCGGCACCTGGTCGCACAGCACGCGCGCACGGATGCCGCTGCGGTGCGCGAACTTGGCCGCAAGGTTCTTGAGCGTGGCGGAAAGGCCGAGGAAATCGAGCAGCGGCGGACGCAGGTCGCCGGCGATGTCGCGGATGGTCACCGTCGTGTCGGCGATGAGCGCCTGCAGGTCCTCCATCTTCTGCGTCAGCGGGCCGCCCTCCGCTGCCGGCGGCAGCAGCGCCAGCATGTCGCGCATCACCAGGCGCGCCGCAGCCAGGTTGGCGGAAGTGCGGTCGTGCAGCTCGGCGCCCAGCGTTCGCCGCGCCGTCTCCTGCACGCCGACCAGATGCTGGCCGAGGGCGTGGATGCGCACCACCTGCTCGGCGTGCGCGCGCTCGAGCTCCTTCAGCGCCGTCACGTCGGTATGGATGGACAGCCAGACGCGTCCGTGGTCGGGATGATCGAGCCCCGAGACCGTGGCCTTGCACCAGAAGGTCGTGCCGTCCTTGCGCACGTTCTCGACTTCGCCCGACCACATGCCGTAGTCGGCCAGCGCCCGCATGATGCGCGCCGCCGTGTCTTCCGGCGACTCCTCGCCCGGCGCATTGAGGACGCTGACGTGGCGGCCGAGCATCTCGCCGGCATCGTAGCCGAACATCGTCTCCAGGCGCGGATTGACGAACACGATGATGCCGTCGCGAGCGCGCGTCAGCACCAGCCCTTCCTGCATGGTTCGGGTCATCTGCTCGTGCAGTTGCAGCGCCGTTTCCTGGCGCTTCTGCTCCGTGATGTCGCGGATGATCGACTGAATGTAGCTGCGCTGGTCGGCCCGCACGACATGGCCGCTCACGTCGGCGCTGAAGCGGCTGCCGTCCTTGCGGCAGTAGACCGCCTCGAAACGCGCGCTGCCGACGGCGAGCAGGCGCTGCCGGTCGGCGTCGCAACGTTCGCCGCATTCGGGTGCTCGCAGGTCCTTGATGTTCATCGCCCGCATTTCCTCGGCGGTGTAGCCGAAGGCGTCCAGCGCCCGCGCGTTGGCCTCGACCACGGCGCCCTCGCCGTCCGTCAGGACGATGATGTCGCTGGCCGACTGGCTCACCTGCTCCAGCCGCTGCATCAGCACGCGGTTGCGCAGCTCGGTGCCGTAGCCGCGGTAGGCCAGTTCCGCGCGGCTGCGCAGCGTCCAGAAGACGTGGGCCGCAAAGGCCAGCGCCGCCAGCACGCCGATCACGACGTAGGCCGCCAGCGCGCGGATGGGCGCATAGACCTCCGACTCGTCGATCTTGGCGACCAGGCCCCAGCTCGAATCGGCGATCGGCAACAGGTAGCGCATCACGGGTTCGCCGCGGTAGTCGCGTCCCGTGCCGATGCCCGACTGGCCGAGCAGCACCTGGGCCGCCGGGAGATCGGCCGTGGCCAGGGGCAGGCGCTGCGACAGCGGCTTGATCACCCGGTGCCGCAGGCGATTGAGGAAGACCGCGTCGTCGCCGTCCCGCCGCACCAGCAGGGTTTCCGCCGTGCGGCTGTCGGCCGGCCAGGCCTCGATGGTGGGATAGAGCACGCGCGCCGGATCGATGCGGAAATAGAGCGCGCCTGCGGGCTTGTCGTCGGCGGCCAGCAGCGGCGCGGCCATGCCGAGCACGGGCTTGCCCTCGACGTCGGCTTCGATGTCGCCGAGCAGCGTCCGGCCGGATGCCATCGCGGCCAGAGCAAGCCGCCGCTCCTGCTCCTCGACGCGGCCGGCGCGCCGCGTGGCCACCATGGCGTTGCCGCTGCCGTCGAAGGCGATCAGCGCGCCATAGTCTTCGTGGCTGGCGCGGATGGTTTCGATGCGGTCCTGCATCCAGCGCCGGTCGGCATCGGCGGGGGCGCCGCGTGCCAGCCAGCGGCCGAACACGCCGGCAAAGGCGACGCGGTTGCCGAAGGCCATGCCGTCGGCGAGGCGTTCACGTCGCCAGTGATCGATCTGGCCGGCCTTGAGCAGGGCGACGTTGGCGAGGTTGCGCTTGGCGTTGATCTCGATCTCGCGCTTCTGCGTGTCGAAGGCCACGTAGGCCGCCGTCAGGCAGAGCACCGCGACGGCGCAGAAGCCCAGCACGGACGCGCGCAGCGAGGGCGGGCGCATGTGCGCCGCTGCCGGCTGGTCCTCCTCCTGGTGCAAATCCGCTTGCGGCACGTCCTCGTTCCCTTCTTATCGTGGCGGTCGCCACGATATAGAGGGATGCCGGTATGTCCAATACCGGAATACCGGTAAAGTCGCCTGGCGGATTTCCCAATTCAGCTGCCGCGCACGATCTTCGCGTTGATCTGCACGTTCCGCTGGAAAGCCTGAACCACCTGGGCCAGCCGCTCCTTGCCGTCGCCGGCGAAGCCCACGAAATGCAG
>JBLNBJ010000122.1:0-38845 GCA_050259835.1 Ignavibacteria bacterium
AGATGGCGACGGATTGCGAGGCAAGCGGGACTAGGTGCGGCTCTCGCATCTTCATGCGTTCGGCGGGAATGTTCCACTCGCCACGCTCCAGATCGATTTCGCTCCATTCCGCCTGCCGCAGTTCGCCGGGGCGCAGGAACACCAGGGGGGCGAGTTGCATCGCGCACTTCGTCACCAGGGAGCCGGAATAGCCATCAATGGCGCGCAGCAGTTCCGCGATTTTCTTCGGCTCCGTAATCGCCGCGTGATGCGTCGGCCTGACCGGGGGGAGCGAGCCGCGCAGATCGGCGGAAATATCCCGCTCGGCGCGTCCGGTGGCGATGGCATAGCGCAATACCTGCCCGCAGTTTTGCAGCGCCCTATGCGCCGTTTCCAGGGCATCGCGTTCCTCAATGCGGCGCAGGCAGGCTAGCAACTCGGGCGCTTTGACTTCTGCAATGGGCCGCGCGCCGATCCAGGGGAATATGTCGCGCTCAAGGCGGCGGATGATCTTGTCGCTATGGCCCGCGGTCCACGTCGGCTCGAACTTGGCGAACCACTCACGGGCGATTACCTCGAAGCTGTTTGCGTCCAGATCGGCGCGCGCCTGTTTCTTCGCCTTGCGGTTTTCGCCGGGGTCGACGCCATCGGCCAGCAGCTTGCGCGCGTCGTCGCGCTTTTCCCTCGCCCCCTTCAAGCTGATTTCGGGATAGGTGCCAAGGGATAGGAGTTTTTCCTTGCCGCCGTATCGGTATTTGAATCGCCACCACTTGCCGCCGGCTGGAGCCACCAGCAGGAACAAGCCCTTTTCATCGTAGAGCTTGAGCGGCTTCACGCCGGCCTTCGCATTCCGCACAGCAGGATCGGTCAGAGCCATTTGGGGGTAACTCCTTCGCGTAGGTAGCGACTTACCCCAAAACTTACCCCCAGTTACCCCCGCATGTCAATGGACGGAGTTACCCCGCATCGGACGATAGACCAAAGAAAAAGCCCGCGGTTAAGCGGGCTTTTGGATGTTGCTGGACTTCTTTGCTACTTGACTTGGTGGAGGCGGCGGGAATCGAACCCGCGTCCGCAAGCCCTCTGCAGGCAGTACTACGTGCGTAGCCTCGTCATTTGGTTTAACCGCTGGCCCGCCGCCGGGCAGGCTGACCATCGGCGATCCGCTGGATTTTCGAGGTGCGCCTCGCGGCCTGACGCACCCTTATCTCACGTAAATGACACTGCTACGAGTCTTTGGTCCCCTCGACAGAAACCTAGGGGAGGCTCGATCCGGCCCGTGAGCCGTCCGGTGCAGCGCCCGCGGGGATTAAGCCGCGAGTGCGAAACGCTCGTCGTTGGCGTTTGTGGTTTTCCAGATGGATTTACGAGGTCACTGGTCCTCGGCACGCACTGCTCTGTTTCGCGACCCACGTCGAAGCCAGGTCGCCCCCATGTCCGGCAAGTGGGTGGCACTGCCGGAATTTCAAGTGCCATCCTAACACGCGCCGGATGCTGCGCCGCAACCTAGCCTTGCTAGAATTCGACCCCCTGCTGGCAAAAAGGTCGCCCGCCGTTGCGTTCGATCCGGCGCCAGCCTCGGAACCCTGGAACGGAATACCGATGAGTGACACCGCCGGTCGCAAGCCGCTTGCCCCATTGACGCTCGCCGCGCTGGGCGTGGTCTATGGAGACATCGGAACCAGTCCCCTCTATACGATCAAGGAGGTGTTCGCCAATGAACACCACGCGGTGCCTATCGCGCCCGAAAACGTCCTGGGCATCCTCTCGCTGATCGTCTGGTCGCTGATCATCGTGGTCACGATCAAGTACGTCCTGTTCGTGATGCGGGCCGACAACAAGGGCGAGGGCGGCATCATGGCGCTGATGGCACTGGCCCTGCGTCCGCTGGCGGAAGGCAGCCGCGGCCACCGCATCGTGCTGACGCTCGGCATCTTCGGGGCCGCGCTGTTCTTCGGCGATGGCGTCATCACACCCGCCATCTCGGTGCTCTCCGCGGTCGAAGGCCTCGAAGTGGCGGCGCCCGCCCTGGAGCCGTACGTCATCCCGGTGGCCTTGCTTGCCCTGATTACGCTGTTCTCCTTCCAGCGCCACGGCACCGGCGGCATCGGCGCGCTGTTCGGGCCCGTGATGTTGCTGTGGTTCGGAACGCTGGCGCTGCTCGGCATCGTGAACATCATCGCCGAACCGTCGGTCCTCGCCGCGCTCAACCCCTACCATGCGCTCGCCTTCCTCGCGGATAACCGTGCGCTGGGCTTCTTCGCGCTCGGCGCGGTCTTCCTCTCGGTGACGGGCGCGGAAGATCTCTACATCGACATGGGCCATTTCGGCCGCCGACCGATCCAATTGGCGTGGCTGGGCCTGGTGCTCCCGGCCCTGGTGCTCAACTACTTCGGCCAGGGCGCGCTGTTGTTGGCACACCCCGAGGCCATCGACAACCCGTTCTATCGGCTGGCGCCCGATTGGGGCCTCTATCCGCTGGTGATCCTGGCGACACTGGCGACGGTCATCGCGTCGCAAGCCGTGATCTCCGGCGCCTTTTCCATGACGCAGCAGGCGATCCAGCTCGGCTATGTGTTCCGCATGGAGGTCAAACACACATCCGGCCAGGAGATGGGCCAGATCTACCTGCCCGCCATCAACTGGCTGATGCTGACCTTCGTGGTGGCACTGGTCCTCGGCTTCAAGTCCTCCACCAACCTGGCTGCGGCGTACGGCATCGCGGTGTCGGGCATGATGATCATCACGACCGCGCTGTCGTTCATCGTTGCGCGCCGGATATGGCACTGGAACAGCGTCGCGATCGCCGTACTGACGTCTTGTTTCCTGATCGTGGACACGGCGTTCCTGTCCGCCAACGCGATCAAGATCGAAGACGGCGGCTGGTTCCCGCTGGTGTTCGGGCTGGGCGTGTTCACGCTGATGACGACCTGGCGTCGCGGCCGCAGCCTGCTGGTCGAGCGCGTGCGCAGCGACGCCCTGCCGCTGGAGCCGTTCGTCGCCGACATCGCGGCCAACAAGGTCACGCGCATCCCCGGTACCGCGGTGTTCATGACCCAGGACACGCAGAACGTTCCCTTCGCCCTGCTGCACAGCCTCAAGCACTACAAGGTGCTGCACGCCCGGATCGTCTTCGTCACGGTGTCCGTGCTCGACATCCCCTACGTGCCCGACAGCAACCGCATCACGGTGGAGAAGCTGCCGGGCGAGTTCTATCGCGTCAAGGTGTTCTACGGCTTCATGGACGAGCCCGACCTGCCGGCGGCGCTCGAATGGTGCGCCGAGTACGGCCTCGACTTTGACTTGATGGACACGACGTTCTTCCTCGGCCGCGAGACGGTCATCCCCGGCCTCGGGGCGGACATGGCTTATTGGCGCAGCCTGCTGTTCGTCGCCCTGTTCCGCAACGCCGGCAGCGCCACGGCCTTCTTCAAGATTCCGTCGAACCGAGTCGTCGAACTCGGTTCGCAGGTGGTGCTGTAGCGGTTAGGGCAGTTCGGCGAGGATCGTGGAGGTGCCCTGCACCTTGTCGCCGATCGTCACCCTGACGCGGCTTTCCGGCGGCAGGTAGAGGTCCACGCGCGAACCGAAGCGGATGAAGCCGTAGCGTTGCCCGCGCGCCAGCGGGGCGCCGGCATTGACGTAGCAAAGGATGCGGCGCGCCACCAGACCGGCCACCTGGGTGCAGGTGATGTCATGACCGGTCGTCGTGCGGATATGCAGCGCGTTGCGCTCGTTCTCGATCGACGCCTTGGCCAGCGCGGCGTTGAGGAAGGCGCCGCGGTGATACCACTGCTCCACCACCTGGCCGTCCACCGGACTACGCTGCGAATGCACGTTGAAGACGTTCATGAACACGCTGATCTTGAGCGTGTCGCAGTTGCGCCACGGATCGCGTGTCGGTTCGATGGCGATGACGCGCCCGTCGACGGGCGACAGGACGCTGTTCGCATCGCCCGGCACTTCGCGCGGCGGATCGCGGAAGAACTGCAGGCAGAAGACGAAGAACAGCCAGATCGGCGAGGCCCAAGCCAGACCGGCCGAGGCGGTGACCATCATGCCGAAGCCGAAGCTGATGCCCAGGAAAGGCCAGCCTTCGCGGGCGATGAGGGGATGCGGATAGTTCGAGGCCATGCGGGTTCCTTATACGACAAGGGCACAGACTCGCTGTGCCCTTGTCAGGTTGCTTCCGGCGCTGCTCAGTTCTTGCTCTGGTCGACCAGCTTGTTCTTCTTGATCCAGGGCATCATGTCGCGCAGCTGGGCGCCGATCTGTTCGATCGGATGCTCGGCGTTGAGGCGGCGGCGCGCGGTCATCTCGGGATAGTTCATGCGGCCTTCGAGGATGAAGCGCTTGGCGTAGTTGCCGTTCTGGATGTTCTCCAGCGCTTCCTTCATGGCGGCGCGCGCCTCGCCGGCGATCACGCGGGGGCCGGTCACGTACTCGCCGTACTCGGCGTTGTTCGAGACCGAGTAGTTCATGTTGGCGATGCCGCCTTCGAAGATCAGGTCGGTGATCAGCTTCACTTCATGCAGGCACTCGAAGTAGGCCATCTCGGGCGCATAGCCGGCTTCGGTCAGCGTCTCGAAGCCCGCCTTGATCAGTTCGACCAGGCCGCCGCACAGTACGGCCTGCTCGCCAAACAGGTCGGTCTCGGTCTCGTCGCGGAAGGTCGTCTCGATGACGCCGCCCTTGGTGCCGCCGTTGGCCGCGGCGTAGGACAGGGCGATGGCCTTGGCCTTCTTCGACTTGTCCTGGTAGACGGCGATCAGCGAGGGCACGCCGCCACCGCGCACGTACTCGGAACGCACCGTGTGGCCAGGGCCCTTCGGCGCGATCATGATGACGTCGACGTCGGCGCGCGGCACCACCTGGTTGTAATGGATGTTGAAGCCGTGCGCGAAGGCCAGGGCGGCACCCTTCTTCATGTTCGGCTCGATGTCGTTGTAGTAGACGGCCGGGATGTTCTCGTCCGGCAGCAGGATCATGACGACGTCGGCGTCCTTGACCGCCTTGGCGACTTCCTCGACCTTGAGGCCGGCCTTCTTGGCCTTGTCCCAGGAGGCGCCGCCCTTGCGCAGGCCGACGGTGACCTTGACGCCGGAATCGTTGAGGTTCTGCGCGTGCGCGTGGCCCTGCGAGCCGTAGCCGACGATGGTGACCTTCTTGCCCTTGATGAGGGAGAGGTCGGCGTCCTTGTCGTAATAGACTTTCATGGTATTCCCCTGTAGCGATGTGGATGGCCGCCGGCGCGCGCCGGCGGCGGATTTCAGTCCTTCAAACCTTGAGAATGCGGTCGCCGCGGCCGATGCCGCAGACGCCCGTGCGTACCGTTTCGAGGATCAGCGACGCGTCGATGGCGCCCAGGAAGGCGTCGAGCTTGCCGGTGTTGCCCGTCAGTTCGATGACGTAGGTCGATTCCGTCACGTCGATGATGCGGCCGCGGAAGATGTCCGCCACGCGCTTCATCTCCTCGCGGTCCTTGCCGGTGGCGCGCACCTTCACGAGCATCAGCTCGCGTTCGATGTGGGCCGCTTCCGACAAGTCGACGACCTTGACGACCTCGATCAGCTTGTTCAGCTGCTTGGTGATCTGCTCGATGATGTCATCGGAACCGACGCTGACGACCGTCATGCGCGACAGCGACGGGTCTTCCGTCGGCGCCACGGTGAGGGACTCGATGTTGTAGCCGCGCGCCGAGAACAGGCCCGAGACGCGCGACAGAGCGCCGGATTCGTTCTCGATCAGGATGGAAATGATATGGCGCATGATCAGAGATCCTCCGCCAGAATCATTTCGGATAGGCCGCGGCCGGCCGCCACCATCGGGAATACGTTCGCCGTAGGATTGGTGCGGAAGTCCATGAACACCAGATCGTTCTTGTGCTTGCCGAAGGCCTCCTTGAGCGCACCCTCGACGTCGCCCGGCTTCTCGATGCGCATGCCGACGTGGCCGTAGGCCTCGGCCAGCTTGACGAAATCCGGCACGGAGTCGACATAGGACTCGGAATAGCGGTTGCCGTGGAACATCTCCTGCCACTGGCGCACCATGCCCAGATAGCCGTTGTTGAGGCAGATGATCTTGAGCGGCAGACGGAACTGCTTGCAGGTCGACAGCTCCTGGATGCACATCTGGATCGAGCCCTCGCCCGTGACGCAGGCGACGGTCGCCTTCGGGTTGGCGAAGCGCGCGCCCATGGCGGCAGGCAGGCCGAAGCCCATGGTGCCCAGGCCGCCGGAGTTGATCCAGCGCCGGGGCTTGTCGAACTTGTAGTACTGGGCGGCCCACATCTGGTGCTGGCCGACGTCCGAAGCGACGATGGCGTCGCCGCCGGTCACCTCGTAGAGCTTCTGGACCACGTACTGCGGCATGATGAGGTCCTTGCCCTGCTTGAACTTGAGACAGTCCTTGCTGCGCCAGCCCTCGATCTCCTTCCACCAGGCGGCCAGGGCGGCAGTCGAAGGCTTCGCCTCGATCGCCTCGAGCTGCTTGATCAGTTCATCCAGCACGTCCGGCACGTTGCCGACGATGGGCACGTCTACCTTGACCCGCTTGGAGATCGAGGAAGGATCGATGTCGACGTGGATGATCTTGCGCGGCACCTGGCTGAAGTGGGCCGGGCTGCCGATCACCCGGTCGTCGAAGCGGGCGCCGATGGCCAGCAGCACGTCGCAGTGCTGCATCGCCATGTTCGCTTCGTAGGTGCCGTGCATGCCGAGCATGCCCAGATGCTGGCGGTCGGTCCCCGGATAGCCGCCCAGGCCCATGAGGGTCTGGGTGATCGGATAGCCGAGCGCCCGCGTGAGTTTGGTCAGTTTCTCCGCGGCGTCCGAAAGGATGACGCCGCCGCCGGTGTAGATCATCGGGCGCTTGGCGTCGAGCAGCAGCTGGACCGCCTTCTTGATCTGGCCCGAGTGCCCCTTGACCACGGGGCTGTAGGAACGCATGGCGATCGTCTTCGGATAGACGAACTCGCACTTCTGGTTGGTGATGTCCTTCGGAATATCCACGAGCACCGGGCCGGGACGGCCGGTGTTGGCCAGAAAGAATGCCTTTTTGATGGTCGCCGCCAGATCCTTGACGTCCTTGACCAAGAAGTTGTGCTTTACGCAGGGGCGGGTGATGCCCACCGTGTCCGCTTCCTGGAACGCGTCCTGGCCGATGTAGGCGGTCGGGACCTGGCCCGTGATGACCACCAGCGGCACCGAATCCATGTAGGCCGTCGCAATGCCCGTCACCGCGTTCGTGACGCCCGGACCGGAGGTCACCAGACATACGCCAACCTTCTGGGACGACCGGGAATAAGCGTCCGCGGCATGGACAGCGGCCTGCTCGTGGCGTACCAGTACGTGCTTGATCTGGTCCTGTTTGAACAACTCGTCGTAAATGAACAGGACGGAACCGCCCGGATAGCCGAAGACATGCTCGACCTTTTCTTCCTGGAGGCACCTGATTACAATTTCCGCACCGGTTAACTGCATGTCTTCGCGATCTCTGGGATTTGCCCGAAACGTGTAACCTTACTGGCTCAACCGCAATTGGTCAAGGCGTCGCGGGCCTTCAGCGGGATGTCGCCAACGCCAAGAGGACGAGCTTCTGGCTTCACGCAACGAACTTTCGGATTTCCTCGCCGGCGTCGAGCGGCGCGCCTTCAAACAGGCCATGTTCGCCGTGCACGACGAGGACGTGGCGCTGGACATCGTGCAGGATTCCATGATGAAGCTCGCCGAGAAGTATGGCGACCGGCCGGCCGGGGAGTTTCCCATGCTGTTCCAGCGGATATTGCAGAACAGTATCCGGGACAACTACCGGCGCCAGAAGGTCCGCTCCACCTGGACGACGCTGCTGTCTTCCTTTTCCAACGAGGAGGATGACAATGACCCGCTGGAGACACTGCAATCGGAAGACGACCGGAACCCCTTCGGCACGCCGACAGGGGACTTAGAGCAAGCGCAAGTACTCGCTATCATCGAAAAGGAAATAGAAAAGCTGCCTCCGCGTCAACGCGAAGCCTTCTTGATGCGTTATTGGGAGGAAATGGACATCGCCGAGACCGCGGCAGCGATGGGCTGTACGGAAGGCAGCGTGAAGACGCATTGTTCCCGGGCAACCCATGCGCTGGCAGCTGCATTGAAGGCGAAAGGCATCGAGCTATGAGCACCGAAGATTTGAAATTCGTACGCAAGGTCAGCCAGATCCTCGACGAGGGTTCGGACAAGCTCGACCGCAAGATCGCCATCCGCCTGCAGGAAAGCCGGCAAAAAGCGCTTTCGCATCATCGCGTCGCTGTCGGCGGCTTGCGATTTGCGGGGCTCGGCCATATGGGAACCTTCGGGTTCCCCACCTTCGCGCGAACCCTGGTCGCCGCCTTCGCCCTGATGGCTGGCGTCATCTTCACTTATTACTGGAATAGTTTCGAGCAGGCGGCGGAAAACGCCGAGGTCGACAGCGCGCTGCTTTCGGACGAACTCCCCCCCGCTGCCTATCTCGACAAGGGCTTCCAGGCATGGCTCGAGCACTCCTCGCCGTCGTCGCGCTGACGCTCGGCCTCGCCGTACTCACACCTGCCCACGCCGTCGTTCCGCCCATCAAGCAGCCCGCCTGGGTGGAGTTGAGCATTGAGCAGCGCGAGATATTGGCTCCGCTGGCAAGCGAGTGGGACCAGCTCGAGCATTCGCGGCGCAAGAAATGGCTGGGCATCGTCGATCGCTATCCCGCCATGAAGGCGGAAGAGCAGGCCCGCATCCAGCGGCGCATGGCGGAGTGGGTCAAGCTCAGCCCGGAAGATCGCAAACTGGCGCGCGAGAAGTTCAAGAACCTCCAAAAGGCGCCACCCGAGCACAAAGAAACGGTCAAGCAGAAGTGGCAGGAATACAAGGAACTGCCCGAAGAGGAAAAGCAGCGTCTGCAGGCTGAAGCGGCCGCGAAGGCCGCAACCAAGCCGAAGGTCGCCGTGCCGCCGCGTGCTCCGGGCGCACCGACGTCGCAAAAACCGCCTGCCCTTCCCGTTCCCGCGCTCCAGGCGGCACAGCCGCCGTCGGCGCCTGTCCAGGCCGCCCCAGCGGCGCCCGCGACACCGGCCAGCCCGGCACCGGCGTCCTCGGCAGGCCAGTGAGCGCTTCCAGCACGATTATCACGCCCGAGGGCGTCCCGACCATTCGCCGTCGTCTGGCGAGCATGTTTTACGACGGCATTCTCCTGATTGCAGTAGTCTTCTTCGGCTTTCTCGCCCCGAACATCGCGCTCGGCGTGGCTGCCAACACCCTCCTGCCGGGCGGCATCCTGATGCTGCACTTTCTCTTCGTGATCGCCGCCTATTTCGTCTGGTTCTGGCGGCGCGACGGCCGCACGCTCGCGATGAAGACCTGGAAGATTCGACTCGTGGCCCGAGACGGCTCACGGCCCAGCTTCGATCAGTTGATCCTGCGCAACCTGCTGGCCTGGCCCAGCATCGGGCTCCTCGGCATCGGCCTGTTCTGGGCCCTGGCCGACCGCGACCGCCAGTTCCTGCATGACCGCCTGTCGGGTACGCGGCTGGTGTCCGCCGGCTAGCGCCGCTCCACCCACCAGAGCATGCTGGCAGCGGCCAGCAGGAAGATGGCGCTCGGCGTGATCGCCGAGAAGAATGGCCGCCAGCTGTTGATCACGCCCAGGTGCGAGAACAAGCCGTTGAGCATGTGGAAGGTGATGCCCATCATCACGCCGGCGAACACCTTGATGCTGACCGCCGTCACCCGATTGTGGGTATAGGCAAAAGGCAGCGCCAGGACCATCATCACGAGCGTCGCCAGCGGATAGAGGATCTTCTTCCACAGCGCGATCTCGTAGCGCTCGGTCTTCTGCATGTTGTCCGCCAGGTGCCGGATGTAGGCGTAAAGCGTCGTCACGGACATCCGTTCGGGCACCACCATGAGCACCGAGAGGATGTCCGGGTTCAACGCCGAGCGCCATTCCATTTCCGGGCTGCGCACCACGCGCGCATGCTCGCCTTCGAACAGCGTCTGCACGACGTCCTGAAGCTTCCAACCGTCGGGCGGCTGGAACGTGGCGCTGGCAGCCTCGCTGATCGACAGCAGTTGGTAGCTCGGATCGAACTGATAGATGCGGATCTGCCGCAGGCTCGTGTCCGGCAGCACGTCCTGCACGTTCACGAAGGAGAGTTCGTCCTTGACCCATAGACCGGTGCGGAACTCCTGCGCCACCAGGGCGCTGGTCGCCTTCAGGCGCAGTTCCTGCGCGGCCTTCTCCGACGGGGGAGCGATGAATTCCCCGAACACGAACGTCAGCAGCGCAAACACCAGCCCCAGCCTGGCAAGACTCGCCAGCATGGCTCCGGTCGAAAGGCCCGAAGCCCGCAGCACGGTGATTTCAGAATGCCGTGCCAGCAGCGTCAGCCCATACAGCGTGCCGATCAGCACGGCGATCGGGAACAGCTCATACACCCGTCCCGGCATCGTTAGCGCGACGTACACCATGGCGTGGTGCAACTGGTAACCGCCCTTGCCGAGGTCCTCGAACTCATGGATGAGATCGAAAAAGGCGAACAAGGCGAGGAAGGCGACGAGCACCAGCGCCGTGGCGGCATAGATTTCGCGCGCCAAATAGCGCTCGTAAATCTTCAAACCCGACCGGTTCAGCGCCACAGCCGCCCCCAGGCTAGCCCGAAGACGCGGCGGGAGAACAGCAGCAACAGTGCGGCAAACATCGCCAGATGCACCGCCCAGACGCCGACCTCGAAACGCAGTTTGCCCTGCATCACCCACGCCTGGCTGACGCTGATCAGGTTGCTGTAGATCATGTACGTGAGCAGGGCGAAGATCAGGTTGTTGGTGCGGCCTGCGCGGGGATTCACGAACGACAGGGGAATCGCCAGCAGCGCGAGATTCAGCGCCGCAAGCGGAATGCCGAGGCGCCACAACAGTTCGCCGAGATTGGTCGGCGTCGGGTTGAGCACCAGTTCCCAGACTGGCAGGTTCTTCGCCGTCTCTTCGATGCCGCGCACCTCCTTGACTTCGGTGCGCACTGCGTAGCGGTCGAACTCCATCACACGATACTCGGCGGTGCCTGCCGTGCCTTCATAGCGCCGGCCGCGATCGAGCACCAGGAACTGGTCGCCGTTCGGCATGGTTTCGCTGTGTCCCGACGCGGCCGCCATGACACCCAGGCGACCGTGCTGCACCGAGCTGATGAAGACGTTCCTGACCCGGTTCTCGTCGCCCGCCACCTGCTCGACGAAGAAGACGCGATCGGCCACCGCCGACTCGTTGAACGCGCCGGGTGAGACCTGCGACGCATCCTCGCGCTGATCCATGCGCTGCCGGTACTCCGCGCTCTTGGTGAGCGCCCATGGCGACAGGAAAATCGACAGCAGGGCGATCGCGAACACCAGCGGCAGGGAGAAGCGCAGCACCGGCCGGATCCAGGCCGTGAGCGACAATCCCGACGAGAACCACACCGACATCTCGGAATCGCGGTAGGCCCGCGACAGCGTCAGCAGCACGGCGATGAACGACGTCAGGGACAGCACGACGGGAAGGTAGTTGAGGGCGGCGAAGCCGAGCAGCGCAGCGACGGATTCCGACGCGATCTTTCCGCCCGCCGCCTGTCCAAGCAGGCGGATCAACTGGGTGGTCAGCAGAACGGCGAAAAGTGCGACAAAGACAGCGACGGCGGTCTGGGTAAACTCCCGCAGTGCCGCGCGATGGAAGATCATCGATGTTTTGACTTTTGCCGAAAGGTTTGGGGATAATCGTGCGAATCCGACTTCAGCCGCAAAACAGCGGGCTTTCCCCAATTCGATACGAAGGAGCAGCGCGTGGAATTTAGCATAAAAAGCGGTAGCCCGGAGAAGCAGCGCAGCGCCTGCGTCGTCGTCGGCGTGTTCGAACCGCGCAAGCTGTCCACGCCCGCGGAAGTGATCGACAACGCCGCCAATGGCTACCTCTCCGACCTGCTGCGGCGGGGCGACATGGAAGGCAAGGCCGGCGCCACGCTGCTGCTGCACAATGTGCCCGGCACCGAGGCGGATCGCGTCCTGCTGGTAGGCCTCGGGAAGGAAAAGGAGTTCCGCGAGAAGGAATACCGCAACGCCATCGCAACGGCCGTGAAGACGCTCAACGAGACAGGCGGCTTCGACGGCACGCTCTACCTGACCGAACTTGCCGTCAAGAAGCGCGACGTCGCCTGGCGCATTCGTCAGGCCACGATGGTGGCGCTCGAAACCCTTTACCGCTTCGACCAGATGAAGTCGAAGAAGGAGGAGGTGCGCCGCCCGCTGCGCAAGCTGACCTTCTGCGTCGAACGCCGCAACGAACTCGAACTGGCCGAGCGCGCGCTCGGCGAGGGCGACGCCATCTCAGCCGGCATGTCGTTCGCCAAGAACCTCGCCAACCTGCCCTCGAACGTCTGCACCCCGGCCTATCTGGCGGAACAGGCGCGAGCCCTGGCCAAGGAGTTCGGACTGGAATCCGAGGTGCTCGAGCGGAGCGACATGGAGAAGCTCGGCATGAACACCCTGCTCTCTGTGGCCAAGGGCTCGCACCAGCCTCCCAAGTTCATCGTGCTCAGGTACTTGGGCGGCAAGCGGGACGATCGGCCGGTCGTGCTCGTCGGCAAGGGCATCACCTTCGACACCGGCGGCATCTCGCTGAAGCCGGCCGCCGAGATGGACGAGATGAAGTACGACATGGCGGGCGCCGCCACCGTGCTCGGCACCATCCGGGCCGCCGCGCAGATGAAGCTGCCGCTCAACGTCGTCGCCATCGTGCCTACCACCGAGAACATGCCGGGCGGCGGCGCCTCGAAGCCCGGCGACATCGTGACTTCCATGTCGGGTCAGACGGTCGAGATCCTCAACACGGACGCCGAAGGCCGCCTGATCCTCTGCGACGCGCTGACCTACGTCGAGCGGCTAGAGCCGGCCTGCGTCATCGACGTCGCCACGCTCACCGGCGCCTGCGTGATCGCCCTGGGCCATGTCGTCACGGGCCTTTTGGCCAACAACGACGGCCTGGCGCGCGAACTCCTCGATGCCGGCCAGGAAGCCTATGACCGCGCCTGGCAACTGCCGCTGTGGGACGATTACCAGGAGCAGTTGCAGAGCAACTTCGCCGACATGGCGAACATCGGCGGCCGTGCCGCCGGTACCATCACCGCCGCCTGCTTCCTGTCGCGCTTCACCAAGAAGTACGAGTGGGCGCACCTCGACATCGCGGGTACGGCCTGGAAGTCCGGCAAGGACAAGGGCGCCACCGGGCGCCCCGTGCCGCAGCTTGCGCACTTCCTGATGGCCCGCGCGGCTGAAAAGGCGTGACCAGCATCCGCTTCTATTCCAACGCCGACGACCGCCTGCAGGCGGCCGCTGCCTGGCTGGCCGCGTCGTGGCGCAAGCAACCGGTGCTGGTCTATGCGCCGGATCCGGATGTCGCCGAGCGCCTCGATCGCATGCTTTGGATCCAGCCCGCCACCGGCTTCCTGCCGCACTGCCGCGCCGAGTCGCCGCTGGCGCCCCAGACGCCGGTGCTGATCGCCGGCGCGCTCGAGAGCCTGCCGCAGGACCGCTGCCTGCTGAACCTCTCGAATGAAGTTCCCCCCGGGTTCTCGCGCTTCGAGGAACTCGTCGAAATCGTCAGCACGGCCGACGACGACCGCCTACCGGCGCGGGAACGCTTCCGCTTCTATCGCGACCGCGGCTACGCGGTCGAGAACCGCAACGCCGCGGACGGCTGCTGATGGCCGATGACAACGACGAACTGCTGAACAAGGCTGACGCACTGATGCGTCGCCGCCGCATTTTCCTCGCCGGCGCAAACGATGCCGACGGCGCTCACGAACTGGCAGCAGCCGCGGCGGCCGAAGAAGACGTGCCGCTGCTGACGGAGGTGGTGGGCCCCGAAGCCTTCGCCGAAGCGGCCGCCTGGTCGACCATCGACGTCGCCGCGCTGCGCCGCGCGCTGGCCGAGGAACTCGAGGCCTGGCTCGACACCCGCTTGCCGGCCCACGTGCAGCGCGTGCTCGACGGCATCACCGACCAGCTGATCCTCCAGCTGTCCGACAAGGCGCGCGGCGAGTTGCTGCCGCGCCTGCTGGAGCTCCTCGCCACCGCGCAGCAAGGCGCCGAGGCCCGGCCGGCCGACGAGTGAGCCCGGCGGCACGGGTATAATCCGCGGCTTCGCGCCGCCCCGCGGCGCCCTCTTTCGCCGCAAGACATGGAACTCGCAAAAAGCTTCGATCCCGCCGACATCGAGCGGCGCCGTTACCCCGAGTGGGAAAGCCGCGGCTACTTCAAGGCCGGGCTCGACACTGCCAAACAGGACAACTTCTGCATCCTGCTGCCGCCGCCCAACGTCACCGGCACGCTGCACATGGGCCACGGCTTCAACCAGACGCTGATGGATGCGCTGACGCGCTACCACCGCATGCGCGGCGACAACACGCTGTGGCAGCCGGGTACCGACCACGCCGGCATCGCGACGCAAATCGTCGTCGAGCGCCAACTCGACGCGCAGGGCATCTCGCGCCACGACCTCGGCCGCGAGAAGTTCCTCGAGAAGGTATGGGAGTGGAAGGAATACTCGGGCAACACCATCACCAAGCAGATGCGCCGCCTCGGCACCTCGCCGGATTGGACGCGCGAGCGCTTCACCATGGACGCGGGCCTGTCGAAGATCGTCACCGAGACCTTCGTGCGGCTCTACAAGGAAGGCCTGATCTACCGCGGCAAGCGCCTGGTCAACTGGGATCCGAAGCTGCTGACCGCCGTCTCCGACCTCGAAGTCGTCAGCGAGGAAGAGGACGGGGCGATGTGGGAGATCCGCTATCCGTTGGTCGACGGCAGCGGCCACCTCGTCGTCGCGACGACCCGCCCGGAAACCATGCTCGGCGACGTCGCCGTCGCGGTCAATCCCGAGGACGAGCGCTATAAGCATCTCGTCGGCAAGCACGTGCAGCTGCCGCTGACGGACCGCACGATTCCCATCATCGCCGACGCCTACGTCGACCGCGAGTTCGGCACCGGCTGCGTCAAGATCACGCCGGCGCACGACTTCAACGACTGGCAGGTCGGCCATCGCCATGGGCTCGTGCCGATCAACATCTTCACGCTGGATGCGCGCATCAACGAGCATGGGCCGGAGAAATACCGCGGCATGGACCGCTACGACGCCCGCAAGGCGATCGTCGCCGACCTCGAGGCGGCCGGTCTGCTGGCTTCCGTCAAGCCGCACAAGCTCATGGTGCCGCGCGGCGACCGCACCAACGCGGTGATCGAGCCGATGCTGACCGACCAGTGGTTCGTCGCCATGAGCAAGCCCGGCGAGGACGGCAAGAGCATCGCCCAGAAGGCGCTCGAATGCGTCGCCAGCGGCGAGATCAAGTTCGTGCCCGAGAACTGGGTCAACACCTACAACCAGTGGCTCAACAACATCCAGGACTGGTGCATCTCGCGCCAGCTCTGGTGGGGCCACCAGATTCCCGCCTGGTACTCCGACGACGGCCGCATCTACGTTGCGCACGACGAAGCGGAAGCCTATGCGCAGGCGAAGCAGGACGGCTACACGGGCGGCCTCGCACGCGACGCCGACGTGCTGGACACCTGGTACTCGTCCGCCTTGTGGCCCTTCTCGACGCTCGATTGGACGCCCGATTGGCCGGCAAAGTCGAACCCGGCGCTCGATCTCTACCTGCCCTCCACGGTGCTCGTCACCGGCTTCGATATCATCTTCTTCTGGGTCGCGCGCATGGTGATGATGACCAAGCACATCACCGGCAAGATCCCCTTCAAGCACGTCTATGTGCATGGCCTGATCCGCGACGCCGAAGGCCAGAAGATGAGCAAGTCCAAGGGCAACGTGCTCGACCCGATCGACCTCATCGACGGCATTGGCGTGGAAGACCTGGTGAAGAAGCGCACCACCGGACTGATGAACCCGAGGGACGCGGAAAAGATCGAGAAGCGCACGCGCAAGGAGTACCCGGCCGGCATTCCCGCCTTCGGTACCGACGCGCTGCGCTTCACCTTCGCCTCGCTCGCCAGCCCGGGCCGCGACATCAAGTTCGACATGCAGCGCTGCGAGGGTTATCGCAACTTCTGCAACAAGCTGTGGAATGCCACCCGCTTCGTGCTGATGAATTGCGAAGGCAAGGATTGCGGCCTGGACAACCACGAGCCGAACGCCTGCCGCGGCGACTACCTCGATTTCTCGCCGGCCGACCGCTGGATCGTAAGCCTGCTGCAACGAGTCGAGAGCGAAGTCGCCAAGCACTACGAGGACTACCGCTTCGATCTGCTGGCGAAGGCCATCTACGAATTCGTCTGGGACGAGTACTGCGACTGGTACCTCGAACTGGCGAAGGTGCAGATCCAGAATGGCAGCGAGGCGCAGGCCCGCGCCACGCGCCGCACGCTGGTGCGGGTGCTCGAGACCACGCTGCGGCTCGCCCATCCGCTGATCCCCTTCATCACCGAAGAACTCTGGCAGAAGGTCGCCCCCGTGGCCGCGCGCGGCGGCGAGAGCATCATGCTGCAACCCTACCCGAAGGCAGAGCTGTCGCGCTGTGACGACAAGGCGGAAGCCTGGGTCGCCACGCTCAAGCAGATGGTGAACGCCTGCCGCAGCCTGCGCGGCGAGATGAACCTTTCGCCGGCGCAGAAGGTGCCGCTCGCCGCCGCCGGCGACAAGGCCTTGATGGAAGCCTACGCCCCCTATCTGGCCGCGTTGGCGAAGCTCAGCGAGGTGACGGCCACCGGCGACGCCCTGCCGGACTCCGACGCGCCCGTGCAGATCGTCGGCGACTTCCGCCTGATGCTCAAGATCGAGATCGACGTCGCGGCCGAGAAGGAACGGCTCGCCAAGGAAATCGCACGCATCGATGGCGAGGTCGCCAAGGCGGAGAAGAAACTCGCGACGCCGAGCTTCGTCGAGCGCGCTCCCGCCGCGGTGGTGGCGCAGGAGCGCGAGCGGCTGGCCGGATTCCAGGATCTGCTCGGCAAGCTGACGACGCAACTGAAACGTCTGGGGTAGTCGGGCGCGGGATCGACCGCGGTCACCAAAACAAAAAGCCGGCTTGCGCCGGCTTTTTGCATTCGGGCGAACCCGAATCAGAAGCGGTAGCTGTACATCGCCGTCCAGCCGCCGCCGCCGACGGAAATGTTTTGGTTGCTGCCACCGACAGCTCCGGCGCTATTCGTAACCGACACCTTCGGCGTATAGACATACGAGAAGTCGAAGGACGAGGCCTTCGAGAAGGCGTAGCCGAAGCCAAACGTGTAGTGCGTCTTGTAGATTGCCGGGAACAACGGGCTGACGAACTGGTCGGGAATCGGGTTGTTCGCAATGTTAGTACCGAACCGCAGGGTCAACGCGTCTGACGGCTTGTACTCCGCGCCGAGTTGCAGCACGTCCTGGTTCTTCCAGCGCTGGAAATACTCGATGTCGACCGATGTATTGGCGAAGCCTCCGTTTCCGGCACTGCCGTCGGCGGCAAACGTCATCTTCAGGCTTTGCATGACGCTAGCCCAATTGATGCGCTTGTAATCGGCATTGACGGTCCATTGCGGATTGGCCTTGTACGAGAAGCCCAGCGAGTAGGTCTCCGGCCATTGGAAATTGTGGATGGTGACCTTGCCCGACAAGGGCACGGGCGCACCCGCAAAGAGGTTGGTCGAGAACGTCATAGTCGCGCCACCCTCCTTGGTCGTCATATCGCCAAGATGCGTCTTGGCGTGATATGCGCCGCCGATCGTAAGCGCGGGCGAAACCTTGTAGGTGAATCCGATGTTCCCAGCCCAACCATTGCTCGTAGCCTGCTGGAAGAACTTGCCGGACTTCTCGAAGTCTATGTAACCATATGAAAGGCCGGTGACGCCTGCGCCACCCAAGGCCGCGACCATCGAGCCGGACGCAGTGCCGAATCGCTGTTGGCCACCAAATCCCGTCACGAAGTCGGCAAAATGCGCACCGTCAATCAACCATTTGGCATCCATGCCCGCCCAAACATAGTCGACGCTACCGCCGATGTTGAGCGCGTCACTGACCTGATATGCAAGGGGGAAGATCAGCCGCCCGACTCCGACTTCGGACATGTTCCGTCGGGTATTCTGAGCCGTCGTGAGAGACGCGGGAGTTGCACCTACCGTCCCAAACCCCGACATCGTCCCCCAGAACTGACCGTTGCTGTAATCGGTACCCATACCGCCCTGCGGAATCACGCCGGCGCCCCATGCGAAGTTCCCGTCCTTGCGCACATAACCGAATGCCGGCATGAAGAAGTTCTTCGCCGAGGAGTCATGTCCGCTCGAAGAAACCTTCGGCATCAGATCACCGAGTGCGATGTCGAAGCGGCTCGTACCAGACTGCATCATCGCCAGCGTCGCGGGATTGTTGATCATGCCGGCGTTGCCGTTGTCGTAGGCGGCGGAAACGCCGCCCATCGATTCCGACACCGGGCCGTAGCCCGCCAGGTTCATGCCGTTGGTGGCGAAAGCCGGTGCGGACGACATGCCGACGGCGATGAGCAACGCGATCTTCTTGATTTTCACTTGGTCTCCTCCAACCGTGAAAGTTGTTGATTGCTGCGATACCGGTGAAGCTACAGGCTCATTATTCTTATGGCAATCTTAAGCCGCGCGTGCGCCGCTGGTGCGGCGCACAAGCCGTAACAGAAATACAACAGCGGCTTAGATGAACAGGCAGACGTCCGACTTCTGCGCCACCGGCAGGAACGTGGCGGCGCCGGCGTAGTCCATGTCGCTGACGAAGTCGTCGTGGCTGAAGCCGAACAACTCCACGGTCATCTGGCAGGCGACGAACTTGACGCCGGCTTCCTGCGAAAGACCGCGCAGTTCCTCGATGGAGGCGACGCCGTTGTTGGCGATCGTCTGCTGCATCAGGCTGGTGGCGACCGACTCGAAGCCCGGAATGCCGGCCTGCAGGAGGTTCGGGATATTCCAGTTGATGCTCTTGAACCAGTCGGGACCGAACGGCATCTTCATCGGCATGCCGGGGTTGCCGAGCGGGCTCACCTTGAGGTCGGAGACGTCCTTCTTGACCAGATTGAGGCCGTAGAAGGTGAAGAAGATGGTCACGTCCCAGCCCAGCGCCGCGGCAGTGGAAGCCAGGATGAAGGGGGGATACGCCCAGTCGAGCGTGCCCTTGGTGGCGATGATGGACATCGAAGGCGTCTTCGATTCCTCCATCTCCTTCAGCTTCTCTTCGATCTTGCCCGGCAGGATCTCGTCGAGCCGCTGGCGGATCATCTCGTCGATGGCGGCGATTTCGGGGGTGGCACCCATGGTGTTCTCCTCAGTGGACGTTTCTGGCTGGCGGTGCGGCGGGGCGGATTATGGAACACGCCCTCCGCAGGGCCTAGTGCTTTCGTTTATGTCTGAATAATGCGTGATGATCGGACAAGGGCTTCCAAGCGCCGCGGGGAATGCCTGAGCATTCCCCGCGGGATATTGGAGTTCCTGCGACCGAGGCCGCCGGCAAGCGATTACTTGCGCTTGACGAAGAACTCGAACTCCTTGTTGCCCTCGGTGGACGAGAGGAGTTCATTGCCGGTCTGCTTGGCGAAGGCGGCGAAGTCCTTGACCGAGCCCGGGTCGGTCGAAACGATGCGCAGAACCTGGCCGCTTTGCATCTCGGCCAGCGCCTTCTTGGCGCGCAGGATGGGCAGCGGGCAGTTCAGGCCCTTGGCGTCGAGTTCTTTGTCGAATTGCATTTCTCTATCTCCTCACGATTGGGTCAATGAAAGGTGCCGGCGACTCTTCGATACGCTTGCGGATAGGCGGTCACCGAGCATCCGCGTGTTGTCGCCCGCCCAAGTCCTGTTAGAACTTTAGTTGGCAATAATATTCTCACACACGGCCTTTCCGCAATGGGGTGCTGATCGGTCGCGCCGCCATCAGGCGACGGACCGGTAATACAGATTCTGCGGGTGGTTCGCTTCGGCGAAGAAGAACCACCGTTCGGCGAGCAGGCCCAGGTACTGCACCGCGAACGCGGCCGCCAAACCGTCCGCCGCGTTGGAGACCCCGACAGCGAGCAGCAAAGCGGGAATCGCGAAGGTCATGACAAGGAAGGCCCACTTGATCCATGCCAGCGACCGGGCGCTGCGACCGTGAAAGAACTCCCGCGTATTGAAGGAGCCGCCCATGAAGCCCTGGGTGGTCTGCACGATGCGCGGGTGCTTGACGCCGATGGCGGACTGCGGCGTGGATTTCGGCCGCAGCCGCCGGTTGCGGATCAGCGCCCAGCCGCGTCCGACCAGGCCGAGCAGCAGGATGATCAGCGCCCAGCCGGCGAAGAAGCCGGCCAGTTCGGGCGCCGCGGCCGCCGTATAGGCGGCGGCCAGCGTGAAGCCGGAGGCGCCTCCCAGCAGCGTGTAGTTGATCACCGTCAGCGGCGTATGCCATTCGCGCAGGAAGCGGACGCACGCGTAGATCATGCCGGTACACAGGTAGAGCAGGAAGGCGAGCAGGCTGCCCAGCGCGCCCAGCACGAGCGTCACATCGATGGTCGCACCGCCGGGCAGCGTCGCGAGCACCGGCGACCAGCCGAGCAGATGCGCCGCGCCGAAGAGGAACACCGTCCCCATGAAGGCCGGCAGGACGAGAACCTCGCGCGAAAGCCAGGACGTGCGCCACTGCGTGGCGGCCCGCCAGGCCCGCTCGGGACGCCCGAGGTGGAAGAACGACGCGACGAGTCCGCCGGCGAGCAGAACCAGGGCCAGCGCGCTGCCGTACGCGTAGAAGCCGTCGTCCTGCTTCGGCAGCAGGTCGAACAGCGCGTACGACTGGGCGGTGAACAACGCCAGGAACAGGCCTTGTCCGGCGCCGATCAGCGTGGTGAGGAAGATGACGGAAAAAGCAGGATGCATGTCGGGTTTCCTTTACCAGCTCGTGACGTCGTCGAGCGAGGGCTCCGAAGTACCCGGCTTGGGCAGCTCGCCGTCGATCTTGAGCGGATTGTCGGCGCGCTCGATCTCGTCCTCGCGGATGCGCATCTTGGTCTTGCGGCGCGGCAGGTAGTGGTTGGCCGGGTTGGTGCCCCACTCCGGCATCAATTGGTAGCCGCCTGATTCGCGGATGGCCGACGACACCTCGGAGTCGGGATCGTGGATGTCGCCGAACAGCCGCGCCGAGGTCGGGCAGGCGCGCACGCAGGCCGGCCGGCGTTCCTCTTCGGTGAGCTTCGGGTCGTAGATGCGGTCGACGCACAGCGTGCACTTCTTCATGATCTTCTGCTGCTCGTCGAACTCGCGCACGCCGTAGGGGCACGCCCACGAGCAGTACTTGCAGCCGATGCACTTGTCGTAGTCGACGAGGACGATGCCGTCCTCCTTGCGCTTGTACGAGGCGCCTGTCGGGCACACCGGCACGCAGGGCGGGTCTTCGCAATGCAGGCACGACTTCGGGAAGTGCAGCGTCTCGGTGTTCGGAAACTCGCCGACCTCGTAGGTCTGCACGCGATTGAAGAAGGTGCCGGTCGGGTCCTTGCCGTAGGGATTCTGGTCGACCATGGGGCCGGCGGGGCCGGACGTGTTCCATTCCTTGCAGTTGGTCACGCAGGCCTGGCAGCCGACGCAGACGTTCAAGTCGATGACGAGGGCAAGCTGAGTCATTTCGCCCCCTTCTTGCCGGCGAAGAAATTCCATACGCTCGGACTTTCTGACTGTCCGGGATAGCGCTTCATCGGCTCGAACTGCGGCGAGGTCTGCTCGGGCTCGCCGGCTTCGGCCTTGGTGATGCGCACGCGCACGTCGTACCACGCGGCCTGGCCGGTGATGGGATCGGAGTTGGAAACACGACCGCCGCCGCCCGGCAGTTCTTCCGAGATCAGGTGGTTCAACAGGAAGCCGCGCTGCGACTCGTTGGCGTCGGGGCTCAGCCCCCAGGCGCCGGCCGCCTTGCCGATGGCGTTCCAGGTCCACACCGTGCCCGGCTCGACGGCCTCCGAATGCTTGGCCATGCAGCGTACCTTGCCCCACTGGCTCTCGACCCAGATCCAGTCGCCGTCCTCGATGCCGTTGCGGCGCGCCGTCTGCGCATTCACGTAGAGCAGATTGTGGGCATGGATCTGCCGCAGCCAGGCGTTCTGCGAATCCCACGAGTGGTACATCGCCATCGGCCGCTGCGTGATCGCGGACAGCGGATACTTGTGCTTGTCGGTCGCCTGCCCTTCCAGCGTATCCGAGTAGAACGGCAGCGGATCGAACCAGGTCTCGATGCGCTTCTTCAGATGCTCGGGGGGCTTCCTCGTCAGGCCCTTGCCCTGCGCCGCGCTGCGGAACTTCTGCAGCACTTCAGAATAGAGATGGATGAGGATGGGCTCGGCGTAGCGAGTGATGCGGTTGCGCTGGCTCCAGTCGAGATAGCCCTTGTTCCAGTTGCGCATGTACTGGTAGCTCTTGGGGAGCTCGTGGTGATAGACGCAGTCGTTCTTCGCGTACATCTCCCACTGGTTCGGGTTCGGTTCGCCGCGCATGAACTTCTCGCCGCCCTTGCCGCGCCAGCCGGAAAGGAAGCCGATGCCGGAGCCCGGTTCGGTTTCGTAGTTGACGATAAAGTCGGGGTAGTCGCGATACTTGCGGCTGCCGTCCTTGTTAACGAATACGGGGAGCTTCAGGCGGGTGCCGAGTTCGATCAGCACTTCCTGGAACGGCTTGCACTCGCCCGTCGGCGGCAGCACGGGCACGCGCACCGAATCCACCGGACCGTCGAATTCCGAGATCGGCCGATCGAGGATGGACATCACGTCGTGCCGTTCAAGGTAAGTCGTGTCGGGCAGGATCAGGTCGGCGAAGGCCGTCATTTCCGACTGGAAGGCATCGCAAACGACGATGAACGGGATCTTGTACTCGCCCTGCTCGTCCTTGTCGTTCAGCATCTTGCGCACCTCGACGGCGTTCATCGTCGAGTTCCAGGCCATGTTGGCCATGAAGATCATCAGCGTGTCGATCCTGTACGGGTCGCCGCGCCAGGCATTGGTGATGGCGTTGTGCATCAGGCCGTGCACCGACAGCGGGTACTCCCAGGAGAAGCCCTTGTCGAGGCGCACCGGCCCGCCCTGCTCATCGACGAACAGGTCGTCGGGATCGGACGGCCAACCGAGCGCCATGCCGTCGAGCGGTCGGTTCGGCTGCACGGCCTTCGGGTGGTTCGGCGTGCGCGCGCACGGCGGGATCGGCCGCGGGAACGGCACCTTGTGGCGGAAGCCGCCCGGACGGTCGATGGTGCCGAGCAGCGACATCAGGATGCCCAGCGCGCGGATGGTCTGGAAGCCGTTCGAGTGCGCGGCGAGGCCGCGCATCGCGTGGAAGGCCACCGGGTTGCCGGTCACCGTGTCGTGCTCGACGCCCCACGAATCGGTCCACGCGATCGGCAGCTCGATGCGCTGGTCGCGCGCGGTGACGCCCATCTCGTGGGCGAGGCGGCGGATGGTGTCGGCCGGGATGCCCGTGATGCCCTCGGCCCACTCCGGCGTGTAGTCCTTGACGCGTTCCTGCAGCAACTGGAACGAGGGCTTCACCGGGGTGCCGTCGCGCATCCGGAATTCGCCGCGCAGGTAGGGATCGGCGCCCGGCGTATGCGTGATCACCGGCTTGTTGGCGTTGCGGTCCCACCAGAGCTTGTCCTGCGGGTCGTAGCAGGCTTCTTCCTCCGGCACTTCGGTGCGCAGGAACATGCCGAACTCGTCGCTCGCCTCGTCGACGTTCACCAACTGGCCGGCGTTCGAGTACTTCACCAGGAAGTCGCGGTCGTAGAGGCCCTTGGCGATGATCTCGTGGATGAAGGCGAGCAGCAGCGCGCCGTCGGTGCCCGGACGGATCGGCACCCACTCGTCGGCGATCGCCGAATAGCCGGTGCGCACCGGATTGATCGAGACGAAGCGCCCGCCGTCGCGCTTGAACTTCGACAGCGCGATCTTCAGAGGATTGGAGTGATGGTCCTCGGCCGTGCCGATCATGACGAACAGCTTGGCGCGCTCGAGGTCGGGACCGCCGAATTCCCAGAACGAGCCGCCGATCGTGTAGATCATGCCGGCCGCCATGTTCACCGAGCAGAAGCCGCCGTGCGCCGCGTAGTTCGGCGTACCGAACTGGCGCGCGAACAGGCCGGTCAGCGCCTGCATCTGGTCGCGGCCGGTGAACAGCGCGAACTTCTTCGGATCGGTCGCGCGAATCTTGCCGAGGCGCTCGGCCAGCGTCGAGAACGCTTCCTCCCAGCTGATCGGCTCGAACTCGGCGGCACCGCGTTCCGCGCCGGCCTTGCGCCGCAGCGGCCGCGTCAGCCGGGCCGGCGAATACTGCTTCATAATGCCCGACGAGCCCTTGGCGCAGATCACGCCCTTGTTGAGCGGATGATCGGGATTGCCGTCGATGTAGCGCACTTCGCCGCCCCGCAGATGCACGCGGATGCCGCAGCGGCAGGCGCACATGTAGCAGGTGGTCTTCTTGATCTCTTCGACCGGTGTCGAGGTCATGGGCGTGATGGAATAATTAGTAAATTAGACTTTTGCTATATTCTCTGCGTTGCCGAACCAAGCGGCAACACAACCTGTTTATTCATGGATAAGTGAGGCCCCCATGGCTATCCCGGATTTCAACGAAGCCGAGCTCAAGCTCGCCCAGCAGACCCTGCGCGAACGCTATGGGCGAGAGATACCGACCGAGACCGCGGAAGCGGAAATCGGCGTCGGCGAGGGCGGCGACCTGGACACCTGCCCGGTGCTCTACTGGGAAGAGCGCGGCGCGCATTTCGTCGTCTTCAAGGTCGGCGAAAGCCGCTTCCGCGCACAGTTCTTCTATTCGGAGGCCGCCCAATACGGCACCGGCAAGAACGAATTCAACAACCTCGGCGACTGCCTGGTCACGCTGCTGCAGGTGCAGTCGGACCACGAGCGCCAGATGGCCGGCGTGCGCAGCGGTGCCACCGCGAAGGACTTCGACGACTACGACGGCCCGCTGGTCGTATGAGGCCCTTCCTCCCATCCCCGGCGGAAGCGGCATGAAGATCTGCATCGTCTCCGACAGCCACGACCGCGGCCCGATGCTGGCCGCCGCGATCGGCGCAGCGCAGCGCGAAGGCGCCGAAGCGGTGATCCATTGCGGCGACCTCATCGGCGTGAACACCGTCAAGGCCTCGCTCAAGCTCGGCCTGCCGCTGCACGTCATCCACGGCAACAACCTCGGCGATCTCGTCGCGCTGGCGCGCGTCGCCTGCCATTCCGACGGCCTGCTCAACTACCACGGCCGCGATGCCGTGCTGCAACTGGGCGGACGCCGCATCTTCGTCACCCACTATCCGCATTACGGGAAAGGCATGGCCTGCACCGGCGATTACGACCTCGTCTGCTGCGGCCACAGCCACGAACCCTCCGCGGTCGAGCAGGCCAACATCAAGGGCGGACGCACCTGGCTGGTCAACCCCGGCACGGTCGCCGGCCTCGGCGCGCCGGCCGCCACCTGGATTCTCGGCGACCTCGAGACGATGACGTTCTCCATCCGCCAGCTGGAGAACTGAAGCAGCATCCCGCGGAACGGTCGACGCCGGTACCCCGGGCGTCGGCATCCGCGCCGCGGTTCGTCAGTTCACCGCCGCGACCACGATGGCGCGCGCATCGGCTTCCCTGCCGGACCTGCACGGCTGGCCCGCCAGCCACTGCGCATACGCGGTCCTCAGCCGATAGGGCGGTTCATCTACGCCGCGGCAGCGCCTCAGTTCACGCTCGCGCAAGACGGCCTTCTGCGGCTCCCGCCATGCGATGTAGACGTCGCAGGTGCGATCGGCAAAGTTCACCACGGCGCAACCCGAGCCGTCCGCGCTGCAGCCCGGCGGCATCGCCGACACCACGTGCTCGGTGATCTTCAGCGCCGGCCAATTCTCGATCTGCACTGCCGTTCTGGCCGGCGCACTGGGCGCCATCGAGAGCAGCGCAACCACGAGCATGTTCATGAACTGTTCCATGGCGGCCTCCTCCTGCCTTGCCTCTGCCCCCGTCTATCAGGCGCTCCTTCCGATGAAATCGTTGCACGGCCCGATGAGCGTCCTGGCGCAGCGGGAGCGCGCCGCCACCCTGCCGCTCGAGCCATGCCGGTTCACAATCGCAGCATCAGCGATGCGCAAGATGGGCCCCGTCGAAACACGCGCAAGGGACCCGATATGGACGGCGCCGGAATATCCGTCGGTGGCATCGCAAGCGTGGGCGTCGCGGCCGGCATCAACATCGCCGCCTCGCCCACCATGGCGGGCCAGCCCGCCGGCTCGATCACGGTCGGCGTGGCGGCCTCGGCAAGCGCAGCCGATTTCGTCGTATCGATCTCGGATGCGGCCATGCAGGCATTCACGCTCGACGCGACCGCAGCGGCCGGCAACGCTTCGCCCTCGCAACTCGCCGACGACCTCGCGGCGCTTGCGCTGCTGGCCATCCTCGAGCGCGACCAGCGCCAGCAGGACGCGGCGCTCGTCACGGCGGCGGCAGCCATCGGCGCCTACCTCGCGATGCAGGCCATGACCCCGAACGGGTGATGCGCCGGCCGGCAACCGCCGGGCCCTAGTCCATCCGGACCAGCCCCGCGCACGCAATCGCCGCACCCCGATTCGTCACGATGGATCCCGCTGCGCCCGGGAGAGACCATGACGAAGCCGCGCAACCTCATCGCCCGTTCTGCCTGGCTTGCGGCCGCGCTGGGGCTCGCCGCCTCCGTGCATGCCGGACCCGTCAGCGCGGTCCGTCCCCTGTCCGAGCGCGCCATCGCCCAGCACTTCGCCGACTGGGCCGGTTCCGGCCGGAATGCGAGCGCCCTGGTGCACGGCCTGCATACCGCGACCTCAGTTTCGCTCGCGCCACGCGGCGCCTCGCAGGCGTCGGTTCACTTCACGCCCGCGACGCGACCGATGGGCTACGGGAACGTCCGCATCGCCCTTGCCTTGGCGCAGCGCGAACTCGCGGCGCGCGGCATTTCGCGGCCGACGCCCGAGGAGCTGCGCGTGGTGCTCGCCGGCGGCACGCTGGGCACCTGTCGCGCCGGTGCGCCGCGCATGGTGCGCATGGCGGGCGTCCTGCCGCTGCGCAGCGTCCGCATGGCCTGGGGCGCGGTCGCGCACGAGCTCGCCGTCAGTCCCTGGATTCGACACGGCACGCCGGACAACGGCCGCGTCGCCTGCCGCACCGGCCGGGCCTGAAGCCGGCGCGGCCGACACGCCCCGCCCGCGCTAAACTGCGCGGGTTCCATTCCCCCGAGGGCTGCAAGCATGAGCCATTTGTTCGAGCCGTTGAAGCTGCGCGATCTCGTCTTGAGGAATCGCATCGGCATTCCTCCCATGTGCCAGTACTCCGCGTCCGAAGGCATGGCGGGTGATTGGCATTTCGTGCATTACGGCAGCAGGGCCGTTGGCGGCGCCGGACTGATGATCATCGAAGCCACCGCCGTCGCACCCGAAGGACGCATCAGCCCGGGAGACCTGGGCCTGTGGGATGACCAGCAGATTGGACCGCTCTCGCGCATCCAGGAATTCGCGCAAGTGCAGGGCTGCGTCGCGGCCGTGCAGCTCGCCCATGCCGGACGCAAAGCCAGCGTCGGCCTGGGCTGGCAGCCGCAGCAGACGCTGCAGGAAAACGAGGGCGGCTGGCAGGCCGTGGCGCCTTCGGCGCTCTCGTTCGGCGAAGGCTATGCCGAACCGCGCGCGCTCGAGCGCGCCGAGATCGGCGTCATTGTCGAGCAGTTCGCCGCCGCCGCCCGCCGCGCACGCGCGGCCGGGTTCAAGGCGGTGGAGATCCATGCCGCGCACGGCTACCTGCTCCACCAGTTCCTCTCGCCGCTCTCGAATCGCCGCACCGACGACTACGGCGGCAGTTTCGAGAACCGCACGCGCCTGGTGCGCGAAGTGATCGACGCCGTACGCGCAGAATGGCCCGAGCGCCTGCCGCTCCTGATCCGCCTCTCGGCCACCGACTGGGTCGAGGGCGGCTGGACGCCGGAGGAGACCGTGCAACTCTGCCGAGAACTCAAGGCACTCGGCATCGATCTCGTCGACGTCTCGAGCGCCGGGCTGCTGCCGACGGCGAAGATCCCGGCAGGTCCGGGGTTCCAGACCGAATTCGCTGCGCGCATCCGCCGCGAGGCCGGCATCCCGACGGCCGCCGTCGGTCTGCTCACCTCGCCGGCCCAGGCGGACCACGTCATCCGCACGGGACAAGCCGACATGGTGCTGCTCGGACGCGAGATGCTGCGCAACCCCTACTGGCCGCTGGCTGCGGCCCAGCAACTGGGGCAGGCAGTGTCGTGGCCGCTCCAATACCTGCGCGCCGGTCCGGCGGGCGCACCGGGCCGCTGAATCGCGCCGGGCCTGGCGGCCGGCATCTGCGCCGCCAGGTCCCGTGGTCTATCTTGAAAGTGTGGCCTTGCCCGCTGCGGTCAAGGACAAAGGGAGGTCGGCGAAAATGGTCGCGGTCGATCCTGAAGTTTCCCGCGCCGCACGGGAGCAGCAAGCGGGAAGCGGCCGATCGCAGGCGTTCGGGGCACGCCGATTCGACTGCCGCAACATCGATTACGCCAACATCCCCGTCAAGTCGGACGTCATCGCCGGCATCATGCGGCTCGACGTCGAATCCGAAACCTGCTTCCGCGAACTCGACAACTACGTCTGCTCCGACCTGGGCGTCGCCACCCTGGTGCTGCGGGTCGTCAATTCCGCCTTCTACAGCCACGGCTCGCACATCGCCAACATCCCGAAGGCGATCAGCGTGCTCGGCTTCAATGTGGTGCGGTCGCTCGCCATGCTGGCCTTCAGCCGATCGCTGTTCGGGATGACGCGCAACCCGATGTTCCAGCGTCACGTCTGGCAGCACTCGCTGCTCACCGCGCTGGCCGGACAGGTGATCTGTACCGCGCTCGGCGACGCCGCCGACCGCGACGAAGCCTTCATCGCCGGTCTGATGCACGACATGGGCAAGGTGCTGCTGTTCAACCACAGCCAGCGGCGTTATCTCGACGTGCTATCGCTCGTCCTGAACCGGGGGTTGGCGAGCATCGAGGCCGAGCAGCGCAGCTTCGGCTGCACGCACCTCGAAGTGGGACGCGAGGCGGTGGCGCGCTGGAAGCTGCCCGACCGCTTCGTCGCCTTCATGGGTGCCGACGTTTCGTCGCCGCCGGCCGCGCCGCTGGACGACCCGGTGCTGGTGAGCCTGGCCGCCGGCAACTACCTGGCGCGCAGCAATGGCATTGGCGCGCAGCCGCAGCCGGACATCGAGGCACGCAAGGCGGTGCTCGCCAGCTACGGCGTCGATACCGGCCGCGCCGCCGAATGGTCGCAGGACGCCTTCATGGCGAGCCTCGCCGAAACCGAGATGTACCGGCTCTGCGCCAGTTTCTGAGATGGACGCGATCGCGCCGGTGCGGCTGTTGGCCCTCGACCATGGCCCCTGGCTCGACGTGCAGCGCCGCATGCGCCGCGCCCTCGAAGCGCGCGGCCTCGAACGCTTCGCTCCGCCGGTCACCGTAATCCTCGACGAGTTGCTCGGCGGCGCGGTAAAGGCCATGCATCAGCGCGTCTTCCGGCGCGTCATTGAGGCCGAGCTCGGGCTGCCGGCGGACGCCAACGCGGCACAGTTCGACGCCCTCTACGCCAACGAGGTCGCCGACCACGGCTCGCAGAACCTGGCGCATGCCTGCGCCGCCGCCGGCTGGAGCGTGCACTTGGAGTTCCCGCCCCCCGCCCCCGCAGGCACGGACGCCTTGGTCCGCATCCGGACGCCGTTCCCCTGGAAACCGGCTTGGCAGAAGATGCGGCGCCTGGCCGCCGTGCTGCAACTGCACCTCGAGGCGAAGAACGATGCAACGGGCGCCACCCTCACCTTGGGCCGGCGCGCGGACGTCAAGGCCCCGCCGCCGCCCCGTCGCCTGGCGGCAGCCGCGACGCAAGCCAGCCTGGCACGCATCTTCGACGAACTCGGATACGGCATCGTCCATTTCTCGCCCGCCGGCGATATCGTCGGCGCTTCGCCGTCGATGCTCGCGTGTCTCGATCTCGATGGACGAGAAAACTGGGCGGAGGAACTCGCGCGCGCCATTCCGACGAGCTTTCACAGCGACGTTCTCTGGGGCCTGGCGCTGGCGGACGGAAGCGGCGCCTTCGAGAATTTCCGCATCCGGGCACGGCCGTCCGGAAACGAGGACAGGTCGATCCTGTTCAACGTGAGCGGTTTCCGGCGCCGCGACGGCGTCGTCGTTTCGCTGTGGCAGGAGGTGTCGCGCGCCGGAGGCCTGGCCGAGGGCTCCATCGTCAGCGGCATGCGCATCCACAACATCACGCGCCACTACGTGCCGCAACTGGTGGAGCAGAAGGCCCGAGAAGCGGTGCGCGAAGGCAAGGACAGCATCACCAACGAGGATCGCCAGGTGGCGGTGCTGTTCTGCGACATCGTCGGCTTCACTTCCTACGTCGAGTGCAACGCCGACAACGAATCGATCGTCGAGACGCTCAACTTCATCCTCGCGCGCGTCTCGCGCTCGGTCACGCGCCATCGCGGCGCGATCGACAAGTTCATGGGCGACTCCATCATGGCGATCTTCGACGATCCCGCCGACGCCATCCAGGCCGGACTCGACATGCAGGCGCATTCCGAAGACTTGAACCGACTGCGTTCCCGCGCCGGCCAGCAGACGCTGCAGCTGCGCATCGGCGTGCACTGGGGCGAGGTCGCCATTTGCAACGTCGGCATTCCGGAACGGTTGGACTGGACGGCGATCGGCGACGTCGTGAACACCGCCGCGCGCATCCAGAAGGGCTGCGAGCCCGGCGCGGTGCTGGTGAGCAGCGAGACGCGCGACGCCGCGGAGGCCGCGCGGCCGGGCCTGTTCCGCTTCGGCGAACCCTTCGGCCTGCAGGCCAAGGGCAAGCGCAAGGAACTCGCCGTGTGCAACGTCGCGCTGACGCCGGCCTGAGCGGGGTCGGCATGAACCCGTTCGCTGCCCTGCGAACTCTGTTCGGCGCAAAGCCGAAGCCCGCGCCAACCGCCGCGCCGCATGAAAAGCCGATGATCGGGCGCTTCCCGGTGGAAAGGCTGCTCGGCCGCGGCAGCCAGGGTTCCGTGTTCCTGGCGCGCGACCCGGACCTCGACCGCCGGGTCGCGATCAAGCTGGTGGGTCACCTTCCCGGCGAGCAGGACGACTGGCCCCAGGCGCGCAATCTCGCCCGGCTGCGGCACCCCAACATCGTCACCCTCCACGAATTCGGCCGGCAGGGGGAACTCGCTTATCTCGTGTTCGAGTACATCGACGGCGAGACGCTGGCGCAGCGGATCGGGGCGCACGGCGCGCTGCCGCCGGACGAGGCCGGCGCCGCCATGTTGCAGATCACCGCCGCCGTCGCCCACGCCCATGCGCACGGCATTCTCCATCTCGACCTCAATCCCGGCAACGTGATGCGTGACCTGGAGGGCAACCTGCGCGTGATGGACTTCGACGTCTCGCGGCGCGCGGACGCCCCGAGCCCCGACGACCTCGTCGTCGGCACGCTGCCTTACATGGCGCCGGAATGCTTCACGACGCACAAGCTCGACGCGCGCACCGACGTCTATGCGCTCGGGCAGATGTTCTACACGCTGCTGGCCGGCGTGCCGGCGCTTGCCGCGAATTCGCCGACCGAAGCCGTCACGCGCATCTGCCGCCGCGACACGGACTGCGCCCCGCTCGCCAAGGCCGACCCCAGCGGCCGGTTCGTCGGCTTGATCGGCCGCGCAGTCGCCCGCGATCCGGCGGCCCGCTTCGCCGACGCCGGCGAAATGCATGCGGCGCTTGCCGCCGCGCTGGCGCCGCCCCGGGCGGATGCCGGCAGCGCGGTCGCCTTCCTGCTCAAGCGCATCGAGCACCGCGGCGACTTTCCGGCGATGTCGCGCACGCTCGCCGAGATCAATCGCATCACCGGCGACGAGAAGACCACGCTGGCGCGCATCTCGGGCGCAGTGCTGCGCGACTACGCGCTGACCAACCGCCTGCTGAAGCTCGCCAACTCGCCGGTCTATCCTCACCTGGCAGGCAAGGTCACCACGGTCAGCGACGCCATCAGGATGCTCGGCTTCAACGAAGTCCGGCTGGTGTCCAGCGGGCTTGCCTGCTTCGGCCACTTTGCCCAGGGCCGCCAGAAGCGGCTGCGCGAGGAATCGACCGCCTCGTTCGTCGCCGGGCTCCTGGCCCGCCACTTGGCGGTCCGCGCCGGCCTGTCGGACGTGGAGGAAGCGTTCATCGCCGGCATGCTGTTCAATCTCGGCCAGGCGCTCGCCTTGTTCTACTTTCCCGAGGACCACTGGGAAATCGAAAACCTGGTGAAGCGCGGCGTGCCGCCCGACGAAGCGGCGCGGCGCATCCTCGGCGTGTCGCTGCCCGAACTGGGCCACGCCATCGGCAAGGCCTGGAGCCTGCCGGCTGCCGTCGTCGACTGCATGCTCGACGACGCAACCGGCGACGCCGCGTTGCGCCGCCTGCGCACCATCGTCCGCTTCGCCAACGCGCTCGCCCAGGCCGACGCGGCAGATCCATCCGACGATGAGGCGCTGGCCGCTGCCGCCGCCGGTCTGCAACCGCCGCTCGCGGCGACGGACATCCCCGCCCTGCTGCTCGCGGCGCTGGACAAACTGAAGGCCTTCGCGCCGGCGCTCGAAATCGACCCGGAAAGCAGCGTCTGCGTGCAGCGACTCGCGCAGTGGCTGGCTGCAGACCACGCATTCACAACCTCTATTCCCCCATAGGAACATTTCACCGGTTGCATTGCTGGAAACCAGGAATGGCGCGGGTTTGCGCGGGGTAGAATCCGCCGCGTTCGCAAGGAACGATCTATTCCCGGAGGCATAGGCTGTGACAGCTCCCATCGCTACCAACCAGACGATCCTGGTCGTCGGCGGCGGTATTTCCGGCATGACCGCAGCACTCGAAGCCGCCGAATGCGGCAAGCAGGTGCTGCTGGTCGAGAAAACGCCGACCCTGGGCGGACGCACCGCTCAGCTATACCGCTACTTCCCCAAGATGTGCCATCCCACCTGCGGGATGGAAATCAATCTGAAGCGCATCAAGGGCAACCCGAACGTTCGCACCATGACGATGACGCAAGTCGTCGCCGTGAGCGGCTCGCGCGGCGACTACAAGGTCACGCTGAAGGTGGCTCCGCGCTACGTCAACGAGAACTGCACGGCCTGCGGCAAGTGCGGCGAGGCGGTCACCACCGAAGTCGCCGACGCCTACAACTACGGCCTCTCCAAGGTCAAGGCAGCCCACCTGCCGCACGTGATGGCCTATCCGCAGCGCTACGTCATCGACGCCTCCATCGTCGGCACGCCCGAGGGCGAAGCGGCGCGCGCCGCCTGCCCGGTGAACGCCGTCGATCTGGGCATGAAGGAAGAGACCATCGAGATCAACGTCGGCGCCATCGTCTGGGCGACCGGCTGGCGTCCCTTCGACGCCAACAAGATCCAGCCCTACGGCTACGATCGCTTCGACAACGTGATCACCAGCGTCGAGTTCGAGCGCCTGGCCGATCCGCACGGTCCCACCTCTGGCCGCCTGCTGCGTCCGTCCGACGGCCAGCCGGCGAAGAACATCGCCTTCATCCAGTGCGCCGGCTCGCGCGACGAGAATTACCTGCGCCACTGCTCGCGCATCTGCTGCATGGCCTCGCTCAAGCAGACGCAGTACGTGCGTGAAGCCTGGGGCGACGAGGGCAAGTCGACGGTCTACTACATCGACATCCGCGCCATCGACCGCTTCGAAGACTTCTACGCCAACGTCTGGAAGGATTCGACGGTCAGCTTCGTCAAGTCCAAGGTCGCGCGCATCGCCGAGAACGAAGCGAACGGCAACCCGATCCTGCACGGCGTGAACACCGAGGGCTACCACCGCTACGCCACCGAGCATGACCTCGTCGTGCTGGCGGTCGGCATGGAACCCGAAGTCACCGGCGTCAAGCTGCCGGCCGACGTCATCATGGATTCCTCGAACTTCATCGAAGGCTCCAAGGATGGCGGCATGTTCGGCGCCGGCGCGGCTTCCAGCCCGCTCGACGTCAACCGCGCCGTTCAGAGCGCGACGGCGGCCAGCCTGAAAGCCATTCAAGTGATCCACAAGAACGCATCCACGGAGGCAGCGCAATGAACGCCCCCGCAACTCCGAAGTACGCCGCTTACATCTGCTCCGGCTGCGGCATCGGCGACAAGCTCGATGTCAAGGCGCTGGAAGGTGTCGCGACCAAGGAAGGCAAGATGGCCGTGGTCAAGAGCCACGCCTTCCTCTGCTCGACCGAGGGTGTCGAGCTCATCAAGAACGACATCGCCAGCGACGGCGTCACCCACGTGGTGGTCGCCGGCTGCTCGCGCCGCGCCAAGGCCGAGGCCTTCTACTTCCCCGACAACGCCGTGGCGCGCGCCAACCTGCGCGAAGGCGTGATCTGGGTCGTCGCCGAAGGCGCCGAGCACGACGAAGTTCGCCAGGAGATGGCGGAAGACTACATCCGCATGGCCTGCGCCGAAGTCAAGAAGATGACGCAGCCGGCCGGCAATCCGAACAAGGCCGAGAGCAAGCGCATCATGGTCGTCGGCGGCGGCATGTCCGGCATGACGGCCGCGCTGGCCGCGGCTGACGCCGGCTACGAAGTCGTGCTGGTCGAGAAGGCCGGCAAGCTCGGCGGCTTTGCCAACAATCTCCTGAAGCGCGTGCCGTTCAACGCGCCGCACGCCGAAGCCCAGCCGACCGGCGTCGAGGAACTCGCGGCGAAGGTTTCCGGCCACGCCAAGATCAAGCTGCACCTGAATTCGACGCTGTCGGAAACGGCAGGCGCGCCCGGCCGCTTCATCGCCAAGATCGCCCAGGAATCGGGTTCCGTCACCGAAGAAACCGTTGGCTCCATCGTTCAAGCCACCGGTTTCACGACTTACGACATCAACAAGCTCACCGAACTCGGCGGCGGCCAAGCCAACGTGGTCGACCAGGCCGGTCTCGAAGCCCTGGCCCGCGCAGCCAACGGCAGCGCCATCAAGCGCGCCGACGGCAAGGAAGTGAAGTCGGTCGTGTTCGTCCAGTGCGCGGGTCAGCGCGGTTCCGGCGGCAATGGCAGCGGACAGCACCTCGAGTACTGCTCGGGCCACTGCTGCGCCACCAGCATCAAGCAGGCGACCTACTTCAAGGACGCCAACCCGGACGTCGACACCGTCGTCATGTACCAGGACCTGCGCGTCCCGGGCATGGGCGAAGACTTCTACCGCAGCGCCCAGAAGAAGGGCGTGATCTTCACCAAGGCGAAGGTCAACGGCGTCTCCGGCGGCGATGCCTGCAAGGTGAACTTCAAGGACCTGATCCTCGATGAAGAAGCCGCGGTCGACGCCGACCTCGTCGTGCTGGCCACCGGCCAGGTGCCGAACGCCGGCGTGAACCTCGACGAGTGGACCGCCACCGTCACCGCCGCCGAAAGCGGCGACGAGGCGGCCAAGACGAAGAAGTCCGAACTGCAGAAGATTTCCGTGCTCAACCTGAACTACCGTCAGGGCCCGGACATGCCTCAGTTCAAGTACGGCTTCGCCGACTCGCACTTCATCTGCTTCCCGTACGAAACCCGCCGCACCGGCATCTACGCCGCCGGCCCGGCGCGCCGTCCGATGGACATGTTCCAGGCCCAGGAAGACGCCACCGGCGCCGCCATGAAGGCGATCCAGGCGGTCGAGAACGCCACGCGCGGCCGCGCCGCGCATCCGCGCGCCTGGGACCTCTCGTTCCCGAAGGCCCGCCTCGAAGGCTGCACGCAGTGCAAGCGCTGCACGGTCGAATGCCCGTTCGGCGCCATCGACGAGGACGAGAAGCGCTTCCCGCTGTTCAACGAGCAGCGCTGCCGCCGCTGCGGCACCTGCATGGGCGCCTGCCCGGTGCGCGTGATCTCCTTCGAGAACTACTCGTGCGACACCGTCGGCATGCAGATCAAGGCGGTCAACGTTCCCGACGAGTTCGAGGAAAAGCCCCGCATCCTGATCCTCGCCTGCGAGAACGATGCCTACCCGGCGCTCGACATGGCCGGCATCCAGCGCATGACGTACTCCGCCTTCGTGCGCGCCATCCCGGTGCGCTGCCTCGGCTCCGCCAACACCATCTGGATCACCGACGCGCTGAACCAAGGCTACGACGGCGTGATGATGATGGGCTGCAAGAAGGGCGACGACTACCAGTGCCACTTCGTCAAGGGCTCTGAGATGGCGTACTACCGGATGAGCAAGATCGACGACACGCTGAAGCAATTGGGCCTCGAGCCCGAGCGCGTGCAGACGCACGAAGTCGCGATCACCGACAACGCGCGCGTCGCCAAGATGATCGACGATTACGTCGCCCAGCTCACCGAGATGGGTCCGTCCCCGATGAAGGGCTTCGGCTGATCGTTGGCAACTGAGAGGATCGAACGAACATGACCGCCAAGTACAAGAACGATTTCCTCAAGGAAGTCGAAGCCAACGTCGAGGAAGGCCACTGGGTCAAGATGTGCATGCAGTGCGGCGTCTGCGCCGGCTCCTGCCCGCTCGGCCCGCACTGGCAGCACTCGCCGCAGAAGATCTTCATGATGATCCGCGCCGGCAAGCGCGAGGAAGTGCTCTCCTCCGACTCGATGTGGATGTGCACCTCCTGCTACAACTGCATCGTGCGCTGCCCGCGCAAGCTGCCGATCACGCACATCATGCACGGCCTGGCCAACTACGCGCACCGCCTCGGCATGGCGCCCAAGGGCCAGCCGACGCGCGAGATCGCCAAGCTGTTCTGGGACAACGTCGTCAAGAACGGCCGCGTCAACGAACTGAAGTTCTCGCTCGCGATGTACTTCAAGGATGGCTTCGGTCAGGGCGTCAAGAACGCCATGGCGATGCAGGGCGTCGGCATGGGCCTGATGAAGGCCAAGCGCCTCTCCCCGATGGAGTTCTTCGGCGGCCACACCACCAAGGACAAGGCCGGCCTGCAGAAGATCGTCGCCAAGGCGCGCGAAATCGAAGATCGCCGCAAGGGCTACAGCGCCTAAGGCTTAGGAGATCGAGAAGACATGAGCAAGAAACAGTACGCCTACTACCCCGGCTGCTCCTCCCAGAAGGGCGCGTCGGCCTCGAACTTCCCGGTTTCGATGCAGACGATGTGCGAGAAGCTGGACATCCAGCTCAACGAGATCCCGGACTGGAACTGCTGCGGCGCCTCCATCGGCTACGGCGAAGGCGGCGAGCTGCCGCGCCTGGCGATCTCCGCACGCAACCTGGCGCTGGCCGAGAAGGAATTGCCCGGCCAGGAAATGGTCTCCGTCTGCCCCGCCTGCTGGCTCGCCAGCCGCGAGACGGTCGAGCGCCTGCACGAATCCGACAAGCTGCTGGCCGAGACCAACGAAGCCCTCAAGGAAGCCGGCCTTAACCTCAAGAACGAGGTCAAGCAGCGCCACATGGTCGAAGTCCTGATCGAGGACATCGGCTGGGACGCCATGCAGAAGCCGGTGGTCAAGAAGCTCGAGGGCCTCAAGTTCGCCGGCTACGTCGGCTGCCAGACCAACCGCCCCTTCGGCATCGTGGGCGAATCCTTCGAGAACCCGCAGTATCTCGACAAGATCGTCCAGAGCATGGGCGCCGAAGCCGTCAAGTACGACCAGAAGGTCACCTGCTGCGGCGGCGCGCTGGCGTTCTCCGAGCCCGACAAGGCGCAGAACCAGATCCGCCAGATCGTCGAGTCGGCCTACGACCACGGCGCCGACATGATCGTGACGCCCTGCCAGCTGTGCCAGGCCAACGTCGAGATCTACCAGTCGGAGATCAACAAGAAGCAGGGCACGAAGTTCAACATGCCCGTCGTCTACTACACGCAGTTGATGTCGGTGGCCTACGGGGCCTCTGCCGCGCAGGCCGGTTTGAACGGCCAGCTTATCCGCGCCGAGAAGCTCGAAAAAATCGCCGGATAGCGCGATAAGCCGATAAGGCTTGTGCCCTGCAACATAGAAAGGCCGGAATCCACCGGCCTTTTTTTTCGGCTAACGTTTGTCTCGGATGCTTTTCCGGTCCTATCACAATAACGAACGGAAAGAGGAGACAGCCGATGCAGACCGTAGTCTATAAGCCGTTGTCGTTCCGCAAGCTCAAGTCCGGTGCCAGCTTCCACCGCCCGCACACCCAGAAGCTGGTCGAGATCAACTCCCCCGCGGTCGAAGTCATGACCGACCTGCAATGCGTCGCCGCCGCCACCACGGTGCCCGATGCAACGCTGGCCCAGGCCACCCAGGCCATGGTGGCGCGCAGCGTCCGCCTGCTGTTCGTGGTCGATGGCGCCGGCGAGATCGTCGGCCTCATCACCGCCCGCGACACCATGGGCGACCGTCCCATCAAGTACCTGCAGGAGAATCGCGGCGGCAAGCACGCCGATCTCAAGGTGCGCGACATCATGACGCCCATCGAGAAGATCGAGGTGCTGACGATGGCAGACGTCGAGAAAGCATCCGTCGGCAATATCGTCGCCACGCTGCAGAAGTGCGGCCGCCAGCACGCGATGGTGGTCGACGCCGACCGCATCAGCGGCGAAGAGACCGTGCGCGGCGTCTTCTCCATCACCCAGATCGGCCGTCAGCTCGGCATGCAGATCCAGGCCTTCGAGATCGAGAAGGCGTTCGCGCAGCTCGGTCAGATGATGGCGGGATCTTTGCTGGCGGCGTAAGGGGCGGTCGCAAGACGGTTGTCTTGCGACGCGCGAGCCAAGCAACACCGAGGGCTTCGACCGCCGAGGGCGACGGGGTGCCCTGCTGCGCGTAGGTAAAGGTGGAGGCGGTCGATTTATCGGGGTTTTCCGCCGGGGGACCCGGCGCGCAGCAGGGCCCCCCGTCGGC
>JBLNBJ010000123.1:0-13116 GCA_050259835.1 Ignavibacteria bacterium
AGGCGGACGATTCTCGCCTTTGTCCGCCGGGGGACACGAAGCGCAGCAGGGCACCCCGTCGGCCCGAGCGCGCAGAGCGCCCAGAGCGCACCGCAGCGCGTCCGCAGCCGGTTCCGAAAAGACCGTTCTTCATCCGTGCTGGAAAATCCAAACCCGGATCAGCGACAACAGCTTGTCGACGTCCAGCGGCTTCGAAATGTAGTCCGAGGCACCCGCCGCCATGCACTTCTCGTGGTCGCCCTTGAGCGCCTTGGCCGTCATGGCGATGATCGGGATGTTCACGTAGCGCGGGTTCTTGCGGATCTCGCGCATGGCCGCGTAGCCGTCCATCTCCGGCATCATGATGTCCATCAGCACGATGCCGATGTCGTCGTGTTCCTCGAGCCGGGAGAGCGCTTCCTTGCCGTTCTCGGCCTCGATGACCACCATGTTCTTCTCGGCCAGCACCGAGGAAAGCGAGAAGATGTTGCGCATGTCGTCGTCGACCAGCAGCACCTTGCGGCCTTCGAGCTGGGCCTCCTTGTCGATGGCGGTGCGGATCATGCGCTGCTTGTTCGGATGCAGGTTGCTCTCGACCAGGTGCAGGAACAGGGTGACCTCGTTCAACAGCCGCTCGGGGCTCTTGGCGCCCTTGATGATGATGCTCTCGGCGTAGCGGCGCAGCTTGCGCTCGTCGTCGTGGGAAAGATCGCGGCCCGAGTGGATGATCACCGGGATGCGCCGCGCGCCGTCCATGTTCTGGATGTATTCGAGCAGTTCGAAACCCGACATGTCGGACAGCCCCAGGTCGAGCACCAGGCAGTCGAAGGGCTCCGCACCCAGCAGCGCGATGGCTTCCTTGCCGGTCGCCGCCACCTTGATCTCGACGCCGCTTTCCTCGAGCAGCGCCACCATGCTGTTGGCCTCGGCGACGTTGTCCTCGACGATCAGCAGCTTGCGCATCGATTTCGCCAGCGAGCCTTCGATCGACTGCAGCACCGCGTTCAGCTGCTCGATGCTGACGGGCTTGGTGGCGAAGCCGATGGCGCCCATCGCCATCGCCTTCTGACGGTCTTCCATGCAGGTGATGAAATGCACGGGGATGTGGCGCGTGCGCGGGTTGTCCTTGAGCGCGCGCATCACGCCCCAGCCGTCGATGTGCGGCAGCATGACGTCGAGGATGATGGCGCTGGGCTGGAAGCGGTTGGCCAGCGCGATGCCCGATTCGCCGTCGGCCGCCACCACGGTGGCGAAGCCGCGCTCCTTGATCAGGCCCTGCAGGATCCTGGCGAAGGAGAGGTCGTCCTCGACGATGAGGATGCACTTGTCGCCCGCCGCCACCGTGTCGCGCTCGTCCGGGATCGGCGCCGGGTAGAGCAGGTCGCCGCCCTCCGGCCTGCCCGGCGTCGGCGCCGCTTGGGCGAAGGCGGGGGCGGGAGCGGGAGCGGCCGCAGCCGCGACGATTTCCGGAGCAGGCACGCTGGCCGCCGCGGGCCGCGGTGCTGCCAGGGCCGGCGCGGCAGCCTGCGGCGCAGCGTGCGCGGCGGTGGCCGACAGCGGCATGTAGAGCGTGAACACGCTGCCCTTGCCTTCCTCGCTGCGCATGCGCAGCTCGCCGTGCATCCGGTGCGCGAGCTGCATCGAGATCGAAAGGCCGAGGCCGGTGCCGCCGAACTTGCGGCTGATCGAGCCGTCGGCCTGCTGGAAGGCCTCGAACACCAACTGCTGCTTGTCGGCCGGAATGCCGATGCCGGTGTCGACCACGGCGAAGGCCACCGCCGGAACCGGCAGCGGGTTCTCGTGCTCGGCCGGCTTGAACACGCGCAGCGTGACGCTGCCCTTCTCGGTGAACTTCATCGCGTTCGACAGCAGGTTCTTCACGATCTGGTGCACGCGCTGCTCGTCGCCGAACAGCAGCGGCGGCGCGTCGGGGTCGGCGACGATGCCGAATTCCAGGCCGCGCTGCTGGGCGATCGGGTCGAACAGCGCGCGCATGCCGTCGCATACGTCGCGCACCGGCATGGCGCTGAAGGTGAATTGCATCTGGCCGGCCTCGACCTTGGAAAGATCGAGGATGTCGTTGATCAGCTCGAGCAGGTCGGAACCGGCGGAATTGATGGTGGCGGCGAACTCGACCTGCTTGGGCGTGAGGTTGCCTTCCTTGTTCTGCTTGAGCAGGCTCGACAGGATCATCAGGCTGTTAAGCGGCGTGCGCAGCTCGTGCGACATGTTCGCCAGGAACTCGGACTTGTAGGTGCTGACGCGCTCGAGCTCGGCCGCCTTCTGCCGCAGCGTCTCGCTGGTCGCCTCGATCTCCTTGTTCTTGGCGCGGATCGCCTCGCGCTGCTGCTCGAGCATCTGCGCGCGCTCCTCGAGCTCCTCGTTGCTCTGCTGCAGTTCCTCCTGCTGCACGCGCAGCTCTTCGGTCTGCTGCTGCGTGACCTCGAGCAGTTCGGCCGTCTGCAGCCGTGCCATGTTGACGTCGAGTCCGATGGCGATGGCGTCGCGCGCCGCCTCGAGGAACTTCTGCTCGATGTCGGAGAACTCGTGGAAGGTGCCGATCTCGATCACGCCGACGAGCCGGTTGCCGTGCAGCAGGGGCACCGCGACCACCACCTTGGGAGTGGCTTCGCCGAGCGCGGACTGGATGTCCAGGTAGTCGGGCGGCACGTCGGTCAGCGTGAGCATCTTCTGGCGTCGTGCCGCTTCGCCCACCAGGCCCTGGCCGAGATGGAAGAACTCGCCGATCTTGCGCCGCTGGGTCGTGGCGTAGCTGGCCGCCAGCGACAGTTGCACCGTGCGCTCGTCGAACAGGTAGAGCAGGCCGACGCCGGCGCTCAGGTACTCGACCAGGAAGGTCAGCACGCTCTCCGCCATGACGGCGTTGGTCTGCTCCTCGCGCATCAGGCCGGAAAGGATGTTGCTGCCGGACTTCAGCCAGTCGCGCGCGCGCTCGGCGTCGCGGGCGGTGCGCAGCGAGAAGGTCATCTTGCGGAAGGCCTCGTCGAAGGCGCACTGCACTTCGCTCAGCCGGCGCATCGACTGCATCAGGTGCCCCAGCTCGTCGTTCGGCAGCATCGTCGTATCGATCTCGAGCGGCGCCGAGACGGCGATCTCCTGGTCGAGGTCGCCGGCGCCCACCGCCTCCGCGACGCGCGCCTTCTCGACGCTGTCGGCGATCAGGTCCTGCACCGTGGCGAAGGCGAGCTGCAGCGACTGCGAGATGCTGCGCGTGACGAGGAAGGCCAGCACCACGCCGCCGGTGATGATCAGCGCCAGCATGAAGCCGATGATGCCGGTGGCCAGGGCCTTCTCGCTGGTGGCCTGCTGCTCGAGCTCGGTGGCGCGGTTGGCGTTGAAGGCCGCCATTTCGCCGGCTTGCTGGAGCACGGCGCGCTGCAGGCGGGCGCCGCGCGCGGTCAGCGTGGCGGCATCGCCGCGCAGGCCCTTTTGCGACAGCATGACGCTCTCGTCGCGCACGGTGCGCCAGCTGGCGACGCCGCGCTCGAGCGCGGCGACCTGGGCCGGGTCGCCCGGGAAACGTTCGCGCAGGATCTCCAGGTTGGCGTCGATGCGCGCGGAGATGCCCGGCAGTTCGGCGAGTTCGGCCTCGTTCGCGCGCTGGACGAGGCCGTCGGCGATGCGCTGCGCCTCGAGCACGTCGGCGCGGATCTCGAGGATCGCGCGGGAGGAGGCGAACGGCCGCTCGAAGATGCTGGTGCTGATGCTGGAAAGCTGGGAGATCCCGCGCGCCCCGACGAATCCCATGACCAGGGCGCCGAGGAGCAGCGCCGAGAAGCCCACGAACAGGCGGGTGACGATTTTCGTTCTGTCGAACATCGCTTGGCTTCCATCCAAGGTTGCGGCGCCGAAAAGCGCCGGCGCCGTGCTGCGTTTGCGGAACGGGCGATCCGGCCGGTACGACGACGCTCGCGTCGTCGGGGCGGGCGTGCTGCGCGGCGCGTCGTTGTTGTTCTGGTCGCGCGATTAGGCCGAATCGGAATAAGCAAAGCATATCTTATTCGTTCCGCTCGCGCGCGGCGATTGCTAGATTTCTGGCACTCGGGCGGCCGCGCCGGAAGGGCGTCGGGCGTTGCCGCTATCATCGCGCATCAATCGAAGGGGAGTCCCATGAAAATCGCCAACAACGTCACCGAACTGGTCGGCAACACGCCGCTGGTCAAGCTCAACCGAGTGGCCGCCGGCGCCGGCGCCACGGTCGCCCTCAAGCTCGAATTCTTCAACCCGGCGCACAGCGTCAAGGACCGCATCGCCGTGGCGATGATCGACGCGGCAGAAAAGGCCGGCAAGATCGGGCCGGACACCATCATCCTGGAGCCGACCTCCGGCAATACCGGCATCGGGCTGGCCATGGTCTGCGCCGCGCGCGGCTACAAGGCGGCCTTCGTCATGCCCGAGACCATGAGCCGCGAGCGCAAGCTGCTGCTCAAGGCCTACGGCGCCGAGCTGATCCTCACGCCGGGGGCGGAAGGCATGGGCGGCGCCATCAGGAAGGCGCAGGAGCTGGCGGCCGCCGACCCGCGCTACTTCATTCCCCAGCAGTTCGAGAACCCGGCCAACCCGGAGATCCACCGCAACACCACGGCCGAGGAGATCTGGCGCGACACCGACGGCAAGGTCGACATCTTCGTCTCCGGCGTCGGCACCGGCGGCACCATCACGGGCGTGGGCGAAGCGCTCAAGTCGCGTAAAGCGGGCGTCAAGGTGGTCGCGGTCGAGCCGGACGCGAGCCCGGTGCTCTCGGGGGGCGAGAAGGGCCCGCACCCGATCCAGGGCATCGGCGCGGGCTTCGTGCCGGCGATCCTCAACACCAAGGTCTACGACGAGGTCGTGCGCGTCAAGAACGACGACGCGCTCGGCACGGCGCGCGAACTCGCCACGCGGGAAGGCCTGCTGGTCGGCATCTCGTCCGGCGCGGCGGTGTGGGCGGCCCTGCAACTGGCCAAGCGGCCCGAGAACGCCGGCAAGCTGATCGTCGTCGTGATCCCGTCGTTCGGCGAACGCTATTTGTCGACCGTGCTGTACCAGCATCTCGAAGTGTGATGTCCGCGCTCGCGCAAGGGCCGCTGCGCTTGCGTCTCCGCGGCGGCGGTGCGGGCAAATGGCCGCAATGACAAAGGGATTTCCTGCGGCGGCGTAATCGCTAGAATCGGCCCATCTGCCCGGTCGGGTGAGGCCCATGAACGCGCTGTCGCAGCTTCCTGCCGTCGATCGCCTGTTGCAGCATCCCGCAGCCGCGCGCTGGGCCGCCGACCATGGCCGCGCCATCGTGGCCGCGGCGGCGCGCGGCGCGCTGGCCGACGCGCGCGTCGCCATGAAGGAGGGCGCGCCGCCGCCCAGCGAAGCCGATCTGCTCGCCGCCATGGAAGCTGCCGCGGCTGAGCAGGCACGACCGAAACTGCGCCGGGTCTTCAATCTCAGCGGCACCGTGCTGCACACCAACCTCGGCCGCGCGCCGCTGCCCGAGGAAGCGGTGGAAGCGCTCGTCATGGCGGCGCGCTCGCCTTGCGCGCTCGAATACGATGTCGACGGCGGCCGCCGCGGCGACCGCGACGACGTGGTCGACGAACTGCTCTGCGAACTCACGGGGGCGGAAGCGGCGACGGTGGTGAACAACAACGCCGCCGCCGTCTTCCTGCTGCTCAACACGCTGGCCCAGGATCGCCAGGTCGTCGTCTCGCGCGGCGAGCTCATCGAGATCGGCGGCGCCTTCCGCGTGCCGGACATCATGAAGCGCGCCGGCGCCAGGCTGGTCGAGGTGGGCACCACCAACCGCACGCACCTCGCCGACTTCGCCGAGGCGATCGAGGCGGGCGGCGGGCGCGTCGCCATGCTGATGAAGGTGCACGCCAGCAACTATGCGATCCACGGCTTCACCAGCGCGGTTCCCGAGCACGAGCTGGCCGCGCTGGCGCACCGGCATCAGCGGCCGTTCGTCGTCGACCTCGGCAGCGGCACGCTGGCCAAGCTCGAGCAGTGGGGCCTGCCGCACGAGCCGACGCCGCGCGAGGCGATCGACGCCGGCGCCGACCTCGTCAGCTTCTCCGGCGACAAGCTGCTCGGCGGTCCGCAGGCCGGACTGCTGGTCGGCCGCCGCGAGCTGATCGCCAGGCTCAAGAAGAATCCGCTCAAGCGCTGCCTGCGCGTCGGCAAGCTGACGCTCGCCGCGCTCGAAGCCGTGCTGCGGCTCTACCGCGATCCCGACCGCCTCGCCGCCCGCGTCACCGCGCTCAAGCTGCTGACGCGGCCGCAAGCGGAAATCCGCGCCCAGGCCGAGCGGCTGCTGCCGGTGACGGCGGCGATGCTGGCGGGCTGGCCGGTGATCGTCGGCATCGAAGCCATGTCGAGCCAGATCGGCTCCGGTTCGCTGCCCGTGGATCGGCTCGCCTCGGCGGGCATCGTCATGCGACCGCGCGGCCGGCGCGCCGGCGTGCTGCACCGGCTCGAGAAGCGCCTGCGGGCGCTGCCGGTGCCGGTGATCGGCCATATCGCCGACGACGCGCTGCGCCTGGACCTGCGCTGCCTCGGCGTCGGGCAGGAGGACGAGTTCGTCGCCCAGTTGCCGCTGCTCGGCGAACCCGCGCCCGAGGCCGGCGCGCCATGATCGTCGGCACCGCGGGCCACATCGACCACGGCAAGACGACGCTGGTGAAGGCGCTGACCGGCGTGGACGCCGATCGCCTGCCGGAAGAGAAGGCGCGCGGCATCACCCTCGATCTCGGCTACGCCTACGCCGACGATGGCCGCCTCGGCTTCATCGACGTGCCCGGCCACGAGAAGCTGGTGCACAACATGCTGGCCGGAGCCACGGGCATCGACTTCCTGCTGCTGGTCGTCGCCGCCGACGACGGTCCGATGCCGCAGACGCGCGAGCACCTGGCGATCGCCCAACTGCTCGGCCTCACGCGAGCAGCCGTAGCGCTGACCAAGACCGACGCGGTCGATGCGCCGCGCGTGGCCGCCGCCCGGGCCGAGATCGCCGGCCTGCTGGACGGCACGCCCTTCGCCGGGGCACCGGTGTTTCCCGTCGCGGCGCCGAAGGGCGAGGGCGTCGCGGCGCTGCGGCAGCATCTGCTGGCCACCGCAGGCGAATTCGTTGAAGGCCCCGCCGAAGGCCGCTTCCGCCTCGCCGTCGATCGCGTCTTCAGCCTCGCCGGCGTCGGTCTCGTCGTCACCGGCACAGCGTTTGCCGGCCGCGTCGTCGTCGGCGACACGCTGGTCGTCACGCCGCCGGGCAAGACGGCCCGCGTGCGCGGACTGCATGTGCAGGACGCCGCGGCCGACCACGGCCACGCCGGCCAGCGCATCGCCCTCAATCTCGCCGGCGACCTGGACAAGTCCGACCTGGCGCGCGGCATGTGGGCGGTCGCGCCGCCGCTGCATCATCCCGTGCAGCGCTTCCAGTGCGAGCTGCGGGCCGTTGCTCGGCTCGAACACCGGCAGTCCGTGCACCTGCACCTGGGGTCGGCCGACGTCCTCGGCCGGGTCGCCCTGCTCGAAGGCGAGACGCTGCCGTCCGGTGCCGCCATGCTCGCGGAAATCGTGCTCGACCAGCCGATCGGCGCGCTCGCGCATGACCGCTTCATCGTGCGCGACCAGTCCGCAACGCGGACGATCGGCGGCGGCCGTGTGCTCGACGTCTTTCCGCCCCAGCGCCACAAGCGTGCGCCCGCACGCCTCGCCGCGCTGCGCCTGATGGCGCTGCCCGATCCGCGGCCGGCACTGCGCGATGCCGCGGCACAACGCGTCGACGGCGTAGACCTCGGGCGCTTCGCCCTCAACTTCAACCTCGCCGACGCTGCCGCCTTGTGGCGCGATCTCGGGCTCGTCGTCGTCGAGGACGGCGAGGCCCGCATCGGCTTCCATCCCGACGCCTGGCGTGCGCTGGCGCGGCGCCTGCGTGACGCGTTGGCGGCCGAGCACCAGCGCGCACCCGACATGGTCGGCGTCGAGCGCGAACGCCTGAGGCGCCTGACGCGGCCGACCCTGACGCGCGCCGCCTTCGACCGCCTCGCCGCAGAGCTGCAGGACAAGGGTGAGATCGCGCAGACCGGCGGCTGGCTGCACCTGCCCGGCCACCGCGCTGCACTCGCGGCGGCGGACGGCGATCTCTGGCGCTCGCTGCGCCCGCTGCTGGAAGCGGCGCCCTACCAGCCGCCGCGCGTGCGCGACGTGGCGCGCACCACCGGCCGGGAGGAGGAATCGGTGCGCCGCCTCATGCAGCGCGTGGCGCGCGTCGGCCTTGCCTACCCGGTGGCGCACGACCACTACTTCACGGCGGAGTCCGTCGCCCAGCTCGCCGCGCAGGTCGACGCGCTGTGCGAACGCGAGGGCTGCGCGCGCGCCGCGGCCCTGCGCGACGCCATCGGCGGCGGCCGCAAGCTTGCCATCCACGTGCTCGAATTCTTCGACCGCGTCGGCTACACGCGCCGCGTGCGCGACGCCCATGTGCGCCGCGCGCCGGGGACGCCGCGGCTATGGGTACTGCAATGAACAACGGAAGAGACCGTTCCCCGGTGGGGCGGCCGGTCTTCAAAACCGGCAGGGGCGGCCAAGCAGTCCCTGGTGGGTTCGACTCCCACTCTCTTCCGCCAGCATTCCTCGACCGGCCAGTCGGAAATCATCCGACCACGCGGATTTCCTCGCCGGCGACGCGGACCACCTGATTGCTTCGAATCTTGCAGGCCTTGCGCGTTTCGGTGACGCCGTCGACGCTCACCTGCCCGGCGGCGATCATGGCCTTGGCGGCGCCGCCCGAAGGGGCCAGGGCCAGCAGCTTGAGAAGGACATGCAACTCGACGAATTCCTTGTCGAGGCGGAAGGTGTGCGCGGGCATTGCTTCGGAACTAGAAAGAAGAGGCGTCTCGCGTGCGCCGTACCGCCGCGAACAGCGCAAGCGCCAACAGCGTCGCAAACGCCAGCAGCGACCACTCGGCGATCGAGAGTCCGAGCAGCTTCCACGGCCGCTCGTTGCATAGGCCCGTGGCGCCAAACAGCAGCGGCACGCGCTCGCCGGCCCAGTCGACCAGGCGCTCCCACCACGGCGCGTCGGCCGTGCAGTTGGTCTCCTGGGCGAAGCGCTGTATCCATATCTGATAGCCGGCCACCCAGGCGCCCGTTGCGGCGGCAGCGGCCATGACGCAGGCGACTAGGCGCCGCAGCGCGCCGGAGGCGACCAGTCCGAGGCAGGCGAGGGCGCCGACCAGCAGGTAGAGCATGCGCTGCAGGATGCACAGCGGGCAGGCGGCGAGATTGAGGGTTTGGGCGAGAACGACGCCGCCGCCGACGAGTCCCCAGCCGATGACGATCGAGACGACGAAGGGCGCGCGCGGGCTGGCGATGAGCTTGTTCATGGCGGGGCGAAGCGGGTGGCTGGAGCCGATATTCTAGCGGCCGCCCGCGCCTAGCGCCCTTCGCTGCGTCGCCGGAGGAAGTCCGTCAGCTCGTCGGCCGGCACCGGCCGGCAGACGTGGTAGCCCTGAAGCAGCAGGCCATTGCGGCTGTCGAGGTTCTCGAAGAAGCGCCGCTGCTCGTCGAGCTCGACGCCTTCGGCGACGATCTTGAGCGACAGGCTCTTGCCGAGGCTGACGATGGCGTTGACCACGGCGTCGTCGTCGCTGTTGCGCCCGAGCCCGCGCACGAAGGACTGGTCGATCTTCAGCGTGTTGATCGGGAACTGCTTGAGGTAGTTGAGGCTCGAGTAGCCGGTGCCGAAGTCGTCCACCGCGATCTCGCAACCGAGCGCCCGCAGGCCGTTCAGCGTGGCGATGGAGCGCTCAACGTCTTCCATCACCACGCTCTCGGTGATTTCAAGTTCGAGCTGCTGCCCTTCGATGCGATATTCGGTCAGCGTGCGGCGCACCAAGTCGACGAGATCCGTCTGCCGGAACTGCACCGCCGAGAGATTCACGGCGACGCGCAGGTCCCTGAGGCCGGCGGCGCTCCACGCGGCAATCTGCGCGCAGGCCTTGCGCAGCACCCATTCGCCGATCGGCACGATGAGCCCGGACTTTTCGGCGACGGGGATGAAGCTCGAGGGCGCCACGGCGCCGAATTCGGGCGACTGCCAGCGCAGCAGCGATTCGACGCAGACCACGCGCTGGCTGTCCAGGCACCACTGCGGCTGGTAGTGCAGCGCCAGTTCGCCGCCGTCGATGGCGTGCCGCAGGCCGTTCTCGATGCGCAGCGCCTCTTTCATGCGCGCCGACATGTCGGCGCTGTAGAACTTGAGCGTGTTGCGGCCGAGCTCCTTGGCGCCGTACATGGCTATGTCGGCGTTGCGCTGCAGCGCCGCCGCGTCGCCGGCGTCGAGCGGCGCCAGGGTGATGCCGATGCTGAGGCTGGTGAAGAGTTCATGCCCGCCCACGTGGAACGGCGCCTCGAACTCCTCGAGCAGCGCTTGCGCCTTGGAGGCGACGTCCGCCGCGCTGCGCACGTCGTCGAGCAGGATCGCGAACTGGTCGCCGCCGAGGCGGCACACGGTGTCGGTTTCGCGCAGGCAGGCGAGCAGCCTGCCGGCCACGGCCTTGAGCAGCGCATCGCCGATGTCGACGCCGAGCGTTTCGTTGATGACCTTGAAGTGGTCGAGCCCGGCGTACATCAGCGCCAGCACGCGGTTGTTGCGCGTCAGGTGGGCCAGCGCCTGGTTGAGGCGGTCCTGGAACAGCACGCGGTTCGGCAGGCCGGTGAGGGTGTCGTAATTGGCCAGGTACTCGAGGCGGCGCTCCGACTCCTTGTGCTCGCTCAGGTCGGAGAAGATGCCGACATAGTGGGTGATGGCGCCGCGCTCGTCCTTCACCGCCCGCACGCTCAGCCACTCGGGATAGACGCTGCCGTCCTTGCGGCGGTTCTGCAGTTCGCCCTTCCACTGCCCCTTGGTGGTCAGCGCGTGCCACATGGCCTGGTAGAAGTCTTCCTGGTGCACGCCCGACTTGAGCACCGCCGGCGTCCTGCCCGCCACCTCGTCCTCGCGATAGCCGGTGATGGCGGAGAAGGCGGGATTAATGCGCAGGATGCGGCCATGCCGGTCCGTCACGGTGATGCCGTAGGGGCTGTTGTCGAACACCGTCGCGGCGAGCTTGAGATCCTTCTCGCGCGCGCGGATCTCGGTCATGTCGCGGAAGACGACCACGGCGCCGAGCGGGCCAGGTTCGCGGATGCCGACATGCACCAGCGCGGCCGGCAGGCTGCTGCCGTCGGCGCGGCGCAGCAGCTCGTCGTCGCGGCGCGTGGTGCCGCCGTCCGGCGCCGGCCAGGCGACGCTGCCCGGCAGCGCCTCGGCCAGCCGCATGCCGAGCACTTCCTGCGGGTTGCGTCCGATCAGGCGGCCGGCCTCGTCGTTGGCGAAGACGATGACGCCGTTCTTGTCGGTCGCCACCACGCCGTCGCCGATGTTCTCGCCGATGCGCGCCATGAAGCGATAGCTGTTCTCCAGCGCCTGGGCGCTTTTCATCAGGCGCCACAGCGAGAAGCCGACGAGCAGCAGCAGCGCGCCGGCCAGCGTCGCCAGCCCGATGCGGAAGCGGTCGGCGGCGCGTTCGTCGGCCAGCGCGCCTTCCTGGAAGACGCGCCCGAGTTCGCGCGAGAGCGGCGCCGTGGCGGGGAAGACGATCTCGCGCGTGAGGTCGTCGACCACCGGCCGGAAGCGCAGGATCACCTCGGCGTGCGCGGCCGCGTTCAGGGCGTCGGCGCGCAGCGGCTCCGGCATGGCGCGCGCGCCCTCGCGCACGGCCCGGATGGCGTCGACCACCCGCGGCGCCAGCGAGTCGTCGGCGCTGCTGCCGTAGCGCAGCGTCGCGAAATAGAGGTCGCCGAGCCGCTCCGAGAGCTCGTGGCCGGCGCCGCCGGGCGGCAGCCGGCGGCGCAGGTCTTCGATCGCGCTGGGCAGGTAGTGGAGCGAATTCTTGAGAATCGCGTTCTCGGACTTGAAGCGCTCGACGTGTTCGCGATGCTCGTCGAGCGCGGCCGAATAGCGCTGGAACAAGTCGTCGATGGCGGGATCGCCACGTCCGGCGATGGCGGCGTCGCCGGCAGCCAGCGCGGCCCGGGCGGCGATCAGTTCGCCGACGATCAGATTGACGCCGTCGTAGTTCGAGACAAGGCCGTAGCGCAGCTTGAGCACGTTCTCGCTCAGCCGCGCCTGCTCTTCGTCGAGGCTGTCGAGCGCGTCGCCCGCCAGCGCCAGGCGCTTGCCGCCAGAAAGCGAACCGGCCGCCAGCGCGAGCAGCAGCAGCAGCGCCAGCAGCCCGGCGGCCAGGAGGCTCCAGCGCGGCGGCAGCGGGCGGGCGTTCATAGCGGCTCGCCCTGATAGCTGCCGGTCAGCGTCTTGAGGAAGTCGGCGATGAGTTCGACCTCCTCCGGAGACAGGCTGCGCCCCAGCTGGTAGCGGCCCATCAGCCGGATCGCCTCAGGCAGCGTGCGCACGCTGCCGTCGTGAAAGTAGGGCGCCGTGCGGGCCACGTTGCGCAGGCTGGGCACCTTGAAGAAGTGGCGGTCCTTTTCCTTGCCCGTGACGTTGAAGCGGCCCTGGTCCTCGGGCGCGTCCTTGCGGCGGTCGGCGAAGAAGTTGCCGAACACGCCCAGGCCGGCGTAGAAGTTGCCCCCGACGTTGATGCCTTGATGGCACGAGGCGCAGCCGAAGTCCTTGAACAGGTGGTAGCCGCGCAGCTCGCGCTCCGTGATCGCGCCCTTCTCGCCGCGCAGGAAGCGGTCGAAGCGCGAATCGGGCGTCACCAGGCTGCGCTCGAAGGTGGCAATGGCGTCGGTGATGGCGGTGGCGGTGATGCCGACCGCGTAGAGGCGGCCGAAGGCGTCGCGGTAGTAGCGGTCCTGGCTCAGCTTGCCGATCACCTCGGGCCAGTCGGAGGCCATCTCGAGCGGGTTGTGCACCGGGCCGGCCGCCTGCACCTCGAGGCTGGCCGCGCGGCCGTCCCAGAACTGGACGAAGTTGTAGGCGGCGTTGAAGACCGTCGGCGTGTTGACCTTGCCGACCTTGCCGCCGATGCCGACGGCGGTCGGCCGTTCGTCGATGCCGGCGCGGTCGAGCTTGTGGCAGCTCGCGCAGGAAATGCTGTCGTCGTGCGACAGCCGCGTGTCGTGGAAAAGCTTGGCCCCCAG
>JBLNBJ010000124.1:0-3127 GCA_050259835.1 Ignavibacteria bacterium
CCCAGAAGAAGGATTGGGAGCAGGCCAACCTGTGGGCCGAGCAGGTGTTCCAGTACCAGGTCAAGGCGGCCGACCTCGGCCTGCGCGCCAAGACCTACCTGGAGCAGCACGGCGCTCATAAGGTCAAGTAGCAAGAAGTTGCTTCAAGCCGTTGCGGGGAGCGGAGCAATCCGCTCCCCGTTTTTTCTTGGCGTGGCGCAGGCGCGCACCGACTTGTCCGCGATGTTGCGGTAAGCTCTCGTCCCTCTTTGCATCGCGCCTTCTTCTCATGAATGCAACGCTGGACGCCGCCACGCGCGGCCCGCTGCGCAAAGCCCGCGTCAAGGCGCTGGGCGCGGCCCTGCTGTGGTCGCTGGTCGTGGTGCTGTCGCTGTGGGTTCAGCGCGGCCAGATCGATCGTTCGGCCGAAGCGCTGGCGCGCATCGACGCGCAGGCGAATCTCAAGAAGGACATGGCGATCCGCAAGTGGGCGGCCTCGGTCGGCGGCGTCTTCATCAACGAGGAGGCCCTGCCGGACCTCGGCACCCTGCAGGAGCAGGAGCGGCTGTCCGGCGTCAAGGAGAACGGCAAGCCGTTCAAGCTCATCACCCTCACGCCGATCCACATCCTGCAGGCCGTGCAGGCCATCAGCAACCAGGAATACGGCGTGCGCGAGCGGCTGACCTCGCAGCAACTGCACAACCGCGCCAACGCGCCCGACGACTGGGAGGCCAAGGCGCTCAAGTCGCTCGAAGACGGCGCGCCGATCGCCTCCGAGACCGTCAAGACCAAGAACGGCCACGGCCTCATGCGCCTCATGATCCCGATGCGCATGGACAAGGAGTGCCTCGAGTGCCACCGCGACACCCTGGTGCCCGTTGGCGGCCTGCGCGGCGGCGCCGCCATCACGATCGATCTCAACACCTACCGCAGCGCGCAGGAGCCGACCTGGCGCGCCATCCAGTACTGGCACTTCGGCATCTGGCTGCTCGGCCTGGCGGGCATCTCCGCCTTCAGCGTCTACAACGGCCGGCGCCTGGTGGAACAGGCCTCGCAGGAGGAGCAGCGGCGTGAGAACGAAGCCGCCTTTTCCGCGATGGCGGAAGGGGCAATCGTGACCGACCCGAACGGCACCATCCTCTGGGTCAACGACGCCTTCTGCCGCATCTTCGGCTACGAGCGCGACGAGGTGATCGGCAAGAATCCCCGCATCCTCAAGTCCGGGCGCCACAGCGCGGAGGAATACAGCGAGTTCTGGCGCCAGCTGACGGCGGCCGGACACTGGCGCGGCGAATTGTGGAACCGGCGCAAGACCGGCGAGGTGTTTCCCGAGGAAATCTCGATCCAGGCGCTGCGCGGGGCGGACGGGCGCATCCTGCGCTACATCTCGATCTTCTCCGACATCACCGAGCGCAAGCGCAACGACGAGGAACTGCGCCGTTCCCAGGCCCAGCTGCAGGAACTTACCGGCTTCCTGCAGACGGCGCGCGAGGAGGAACGCACCCGCATCGCGCGCGAGCTCCACGACGAGCTCGGGCAGGCGCTGACGGTGCTGCGCATCGATTTGAGCTGGCTGCAGGGCAAGTGCCCGAAGTCGGAGCCGGCGGTGATCAACCGGTTGGAAGGCGCCTATGGCCTGGTGGAGCGGACCGTCAACGCCGTGCGGCGGATTTCGGCCGACCTGCGCCCGCCGATGCTCGACGACCTCGGCCTTGCGGCTGCCATCGAACACCACGTCAGGGGCTTTGCCGAGCGCACCGGCATCGCCTGCGAACTCAACATGGACCGCGAGGAATTCGACCTCGCCAATGACGCCGCCACCACCCTGTTCCGCGTCGTCCAGGAGGCGCTGACGAACGCGGCGCGCCACTCCGGCGCCAAGCACGTCACCATCGATATCGAGGAAGCCGAGGACGGCGTCCACCTGGTCGTCGCCGACGACGGCCGCGGCTTCGACGCCTCGGCGGCGCCGCCCGGCTTCGGCCTGCTCGGCATGCGCGAGCGCGTCAAGATGCAGGGTGGGCGTCTGGCCATCGAAAGCGCGCCGGGCGCCGGCACGCGCGTCGAGGCCTGGCTTCCGATCGCAACGGAGGAGCAAGCATGATCCGCATACTCATCGTCGACGACCACGCCATCCTGCGCGCCGGTCTCAAGCATATCCTCGCCGACTGTACGGACATCGAGATCGCCGGCGAAGCCGACAACGGCCTCGAGGCGCTCGCCAAGATCCGCGACGAGAAATGGGACGTCGTGGTGCTCGACATGACCATGCCGGGCAAGAGCGGCATCGAGCTCATCAAGCAGATCAAGGTCGAGCGGCCGCGGCTGCCGATCCTCGTGCTGAGCATGCACAAGGAGGACATCTACGCCATGCGCACGCTGAAGGCAGGGGCTTCGGGCTACCTGTGCAAGGACAACGCCGCGCCGCAGCTCGAGCAGGCGATCCGCAAGGTTGCCGGCGGCGGGCTGTTCATCAGCGCCGCGGTGGCCGAGCAGCTGGCGGCCGGCATGCTGCGCCACGGCGACGACGACGCGCCGCCGCACACCCGCCTGTCCGACCGGGAATACCAGATCTTCCAGTACATCGTCGAAGGCAAGGGCCTCACCGAGACGTCGCAGGAGCTTCACTTGAGCGTCAAGACGGTGAGCTCCTACAAGACGCGCATCCTCGACAAGATGGGCATGAGCAGCACCGCCGAACTGGTGCGCTACGCGGTGCGCCACGACCTGGTGTCGGGCGGTGGCGACAGTAGCGAATAGCGGGGTAGGCACGTAGCGTGTAGGACTTTTCCGGCACGCCCCCCGTGTTTTCCGCCGGCAAGAATCCGCCTTGTCCGGTATCTATTTCTCCCACGATGGCTATAGTGACTCTGCGACAGATTGCCGCATTCATTGTGCATATGACTTTGGTTGCGGAGTCCGTTATTCCGGTCGATGGCCGATTTTTAGGGAGCTAGGAATATGGGGAAAATTTCACTGCGCGCGGTTCCGCTGCTGATGGCGGCGGGCCTGGGCCTGGGCGCGGCGGCCGTCAAGGCCGACACGCTGCAGGACGTGATGAAGGCGAGGGGGCTGAGCCAGCAGGACCTGCTGGCGGCGGCGAAGACGTACGTTCCGACGGGCAAGCGCGACGAGTTCGTGGCGTTCA
>JBLNBJ010000125.1:0-10840 GCA_050259835.1 Ignavibacteria bacterium
CCCGGGCCTGCGGGCGTCATGCATTCGGGCGGAATGGCGCCGAGATCGCGCACCAGCGCCTGCGCGGCATCGCGCGCTTCGGGCGGCAGGGCCACCACCTCGCCGTCCACGCGCAGCTCGCCGCCGGCGGCATCGAGCGCCAGTTCGCTTGAGGGGTCGCCGCCGCCCCGCTTGCCGAGCGCGGCCATGGCGCCAGCGATCGCCTTGCGCAGGACCTGCTTGTCGCGTGCGATGCGATCCGAGCGCAGCTGCAGGGCGATGCGCGCGCGCACCGGCGCGAGCGGCGCGTCCGTTGGCGGCGCATAGGGCATCAACTGCGGCAGACAGGCGAGCGAATCGGCCGCCGTCGCTTGCGGACGTTCGAGCACTCCGCGCGCTGCCGCCAGCCGCGCGGGCAGTTCCTCCTCCAACGCCTTGAGCACGGTCCGCAAACCGGGCAATTCGCGCGCAAGAAGCGCCGAGAGGCGCACCGTCTCGAGCAGGGCGAACCAGGCCGCTGCCCGCTCGCCGTCGCCTTGGGCGGCGAGCGCCTGCTCGAGCCCGGCATCGAAGCTGCCGTAGCGCGTCTGCGCCCACAGCAACGCGGCCAGCGCCTGGTAGCGCGCAAATGCTTGAGAGTGGTCTACCACCGCCGGCAGGTGCAGCGTCTCCGTATCCGTCCACGCGCCGGCGTCACTCGCGGCGATGGCGAGCGGCCGAGCGGAAAGCGCGTGCGCGAAGTGCGCCAGCCGCGCTTCGATGGCGTCGAGCCGCAGGGCGCGTCCGGCCTTCGGGCTGCGATCGAGATCGCGCAAGGCGGCCACGGCGGCGCGCATGCCCTTGTGGTCGTAGCCGTCCAGCGCAGCGATCACCCAGCGCTCGGCGTCGGGCGGCGTCATGCGCTTGAGCGCCTGCGGCGCCAGTTCGATCACCAGGTAGCCGATTTCGATGTCGGTGCGCGCCGCCACCTTGCCCCAGTGGAGCGCGAAGTCCTGCTTGTGGCGCGGCAGCACCGAGAGAGCGTCCAGCAAGAGTTCGTAGCTGCGCCCGGTGGAAATGTCGAGGTAGAAGATGTCGTCGAGCCGCGCCTTCAGCTCGTCGACAGTCAGGCGCGGCGCATCGCTGTCGGGCACGGCTCAGAACACGGCGCGCACGAGGTCGTCGATGGCCGCGGCCATTTCCGCATCGTCGCCGAGCGCGCGCGCGACGGCGGCCACGCAGGCCTCCTGCTCCGGGATGCCGGCGGCAATCAGATGGCCGGCGTGCACCAGCAGGCGCGTGCTGGCACCTTCGTCGAGTCCCTGCCCCTTGAGGTTGCGCGTAAGCTCCGCAACGCGCACCAGCCGCGCCGCGATGTCGACGGCAACGCCCGTTTCGCGAGCCACGATCTCCGCCTCGGCCTCGGGCGGCGGATAGTCGAAATCGATGGCGACGAAGCGCTGGCGCGTGCTCGGCTTGAGTTCCTTGAGCACGCTCTGGTAGCCGGGGTTGTACGAAACCACCAGCATGAAGCCCTCGGCCGCGTGCACCAGTTCGCCGCGCTTTTCGACCGTCAGCGCACGGCGCGTGTCGGCCAGCGGATGGATGACGACGGTGGTGTCCTTGCGCGCCTCGACGATCTCGTCGAGGTAGCAGATGGCGCCGGCGCGCACCGCCGCCGTAAGCGGGCCGTCGAGCCAGACCGTCTCGTCGCCCGCCAGCAGATAGCGGCCGACCAGGTCGGCGGTGGACAGGTCATCGTGGCAGGCCACCGTGACGAGCGGGCGCTTGAGCTTCCACGCCATGTACTCGACGAAGCGCGTCTTGCCGCAGCCCGTCGGTCCCTTCAGCAGCGCCGGCAGCTTGCGCCGCCAAGCCGCCTCGAACAGGGCGACTTCGGCGGCGCTCGGACGATAGTAGGGCTCCTCGGCGATGCTCTCCAGCTGGGGCGCCAGCACGTCCGGCCCCGCAGCCTTCTTCGTCGCCATGTTCGAAGCCGCCCTCGATTTCAGCCCAGCGCGGCCATCGCCGCAGCGTAGTTGGGCTCGTTCTTGATCTCGGGGACCAGTTCGGTATGCAGGACCTTGTCGTTCTCGTCGAGCACCACCACCGCGCGCGCCGCAACGCCTTTCAGCGGGCCGCTCTCGATCGCCACGCCGTAGCGCTCCAGGAACTCCCGGCCGCGCATGGTGGACAGCGTCACGACGTTCTGCAGTCCTTCGGCCCCGCAGAAGCGGGCTTGGGCGAACGGCAGGTCGGCCGAGATGCACAGCACGGCGACGTTGGGCTTGTCGTTGGCCTGTTTGTTGAACTGGCGCACCGACGTGGCGCAGGTGGGCGTGTCGAGGCTCGGGAAGATGTTGAGGATCTTGCGCTTGCCGGCGAAGCTGGCCAGCGGAACGTCGGCGAGGTCCTTGCCGACGAGCGAAAAATCGGGGGCTTTCTGTCCCGGTTGCGGAAGATTGCCGGCGACTTCGACGCGATTGCCGCCCAGGGTGACGGTGCTAGACATGGGGTTTCTCCGTTGTTTGGGGCCGCCTTGCGGCGGGAGCTTCGAGAATACAAGCGTTCGGCATTTCAGGCTACCCCGATCCCGGAAAGGCCGATATTGTTCTAAATTACCCATATGACTATCGTAGAAATGTCTGCCGGTCTTCGCGCTTGCGCATTTGCCGGGGCCGTCCTGCTGGGCGGCCTGTCGTCCGCTCCCGCGTGCGCCGCCGGGGAAGACGCGTCCGCCGCCACGACGAAGCGCAGTTGGAGCTTCGCCAAGGCCGCGCAACCCTACCGCGGCGTCACGATCACCGCGTCTTTCATGCCGCGCCCGGGCTACGAGGCGGCCATCGCGCTAATTCCCGAGTTCGAGCGCCAGACCGGCATCAAGGTGAAGTGGGAGAGCATCTACTACGAAAAGCTGCGCGAGGCGCTGGTGCTTGACTTCACCAGCAGCGACAAGCCGAAGTTCGACGTCGTGCTGATCGACATCGTCTGGCCGGGCGAGTTCGCGCGCGCCGGCTGGATCGCACCATTGGAGCGCTTCTACAACGAGCCCGCCATCACCGATCCCGACCTCGACCTCGACGACTTCTTCCCCATCCTGCTGGCGTCGCTCGGCACCTGGGACCGCAAGATCTACGGCCTGCCCTTCGACAACTATTCGGGGCTGCTCTTCTATAACAAGTGCCGCCTGAAGGAAGCGGGATTCAGCCGCCCGCCCGACACCTGGCAGGAACTGCGCGACGTCTACGGACCGGCGCTCACCCGCGACGGGCGCTACGCCTACGCGCTGCAGTCGCATTGGGGCGAGACCCAGTCGTGCGACTCCTTCATGCGCTTCGTGTGGCCGTTCGGCGGCTCGCTCCTCACGGCCGACTTCAAGCCCAACCTCTCCTCGAAGGGTTCCCTCGCGGGACTGCACTTCCGCCAGTCGCTGATGCGCTACATGCCGCCCGGCATCGCGGACTGGGAACACGAGCCCGTCGTCCAGGCGCTCGGCGACGGCCAGGTGGCGATGATCACCGAGTGGAGCGGCTGGTACAAATGGCTGGCCGATGCCAAGACGTCCAAGATCTCGGATTGCCTGGCCGTCACCGTCGAACCCGCCGGACCGGCTGGGCGCAAGCCCGCACTGGGCGGCTTTTCGCTCGGCATCAACGCGCGCAGCAGTCCGGAAAAGCAGGCGGCGGCATGGCTCTTCATACAGTGGATCACCTCCAAGCAGAAGGCACGCGACTTCATGCTCGCCGGCGGAGTGCCCGGCCGCCGCAGCGCCTACCGCGACGAATCGATGAAGAAGCGCTTCCCCTACTTCGACCCGCTCGTGGCGTCGTGGGAACGCTACGGCAATGCCATCTACCGCCCGCGCTTCCAGGAATGGCCGGCCATCTCGCGCATCATCGCGACCACCGGCACGGACATGATGAGAGGAAACATCAGCGTCGAGGCGGGCGCCGCCAGGATCGACGAACAGGTGCGCTACATCCTGCACGAATCGGGCTACTACGGCAGCAAGCCCAAGCTCCAATAGGCAAGGAGACCGACGCATGCAAAGGGCCGTGCCGCGCAGCAGCAGCATCACCCGGCGACTGAGCCTCATCGTCGGCGCGGCGCTGGCCGCGGCAGTGCTCGTCGTCGGCAGCCTGGCGCTGCTCGAGCAGCGCCGGCAACTGACGCGCGCGCTGGAAACCAAGGCTGCCAGCCTGGCGCAGTTCATGGCCCAGGTGAGCCCGCTCAGCATTCTCTCGCTCAACTTCGTCGAGATGAACAACAACGTCAAGAAGGTCGTGCTGACGGACGACGAGGCCGTCTATGCCGTGATCGTGAACGAGCAGCGCATCCCGCTCGCCTACTACTTCAAGGAGAACGACGCCGGCATGACGACCGAGGCGCGCGCGCACATTGCCGCCCGCGACCCGCGCGGCGCCATCGCGCTGATGCAGCGCTCCGGCCGCATCCTCGAGATCGAGGCGCCGATCGACGCCGCCGACCGGCGCATCGGCTGGGCCAGCGTCGGATTCTCCTTCGACCGCATGCACCGCGCCCTCAAGGTGCAGGCCATGCTGATCGGCGCGATCCTCCTCGTCGTCACCGGCGCCAGCCTGCTGCTGCTGGGGATGGCGCTGCGGCGCATGCTTCAGCCGGTGAAGACGCTTACCTCCGCGGCGATGCAGATCAGCGCGGGCGACCTCAACGTGGTGCTCAGCGGCACCGAGCGCAGCGACGAGCTCGGCGTGCTGGCGCGCGCCTTCGGCAGCATGGCGGCGCAATTGCGCGGGCTGCTCGACGGCATGGCGCAGCGCATGGCCGAACTGGAGCGCATGGGGCAGGCGCTGCGCAAGAGCGAGGAGGAATTCCGGCGGATCGTCGCCACGGCGAGCGAAGGCATCTGGGTGCTGGGGCCCGATACCCGCACCACTTTCGTCAACGCCCGCATGGCGGAGATGCTGGGCCATTCGATCGCTGAGATGGAGGGCCGGCCGTTTGCCGACTTCATGTTCGAGGAGGACTTGCCGGACCACTTCCGCAAGCTGGAAAACCGCACGCGGGGGCTTTCCGAGAACTACGAGCGCCGTTTCCGGCGCAGCGACGGCGAAACTGTGTGGGTCCAGGTGTCGGCGACGCCCATCATGGACGCGGACGGATCGTTCGCCGGATCGTTCGGCATGTGCACGGACATCACTGCGCGCAAGCGTGCCGAAGACGAGATCCGCCGTTTCAACCAGCAGCTCGAGCAGCGCGTGGCCGAACGGACCGAGCAGCTGGAAGCGGCGAACAGGGAACTCGAGGCCTTCTCCTATTCCGTCTCCCACGATCTGCGCGCCCCGCTGCGCGCGATCGACGGCTATTCGCATATCCTGCTGGAAGACTATGCGGACCGACTGGACGACGAGGGCAGGCGGCTGCTCGGCGTGGTGCGCAAGAGCACGCACCGCATGGAGCAGTTGATCGACGATATTCTCAAGTTCTCGCGTGCGGGGCGCACCGAACTGGCGACGTCCGAGGTCGACATGGCCAAGCTCGCCCGCGAAGTGGCGGACGAATTGACGGCCGCACCGGCCGCCGAAAAGGCCGAGATCCGCATCGGCGACCTGCCGGCCGCCCGCGGCGACCGCGCCATGTTGCGGCAGGTACTGGTCAACCTGCTGTCCAACGCACTCAAGTTCAGCCGCTCGCGCGAGCGTCCGCTCGTCGTCGTCGAAGGCGGCGTCGAGGGCGACGAGGCCGCCTATCGTGTGAGCGACAACGGCGTCGGCTTCGACAACGCCTATGCGGCGAAACTCTTCGGCGTTTTCCAGCGCCTCCACGGCGCGACGGAATTCGAGGGCACCGGCATCGGTCTGGCCATCGTCAAGCGCATCGTCGGCCGGCACGGCGGCCGCGCCTGGGCCGATGGCAAGCCCGGTGAAGGCGCCACCTTCGGCTTCACCTTACCCCGCGCGTAATCCCGCCAGCCGCTCGCACATGCGCTTCCAGTGCGAGCCCTCCCAGAACACGCCGCCGCAGGATTCACAGATGCTGAAGCGCTCGTGGCGCCCGAACACCGCGGGCGGCACCCGCCCGGCCACCACGGCCTTGTCCACCGGCCGCAGCGGAACATTGCAGGCGAGGCAAAGGCGCAGCGGCTCGATGCGATGGGTGAGGTCCAAGCGGTCGACGATCTCGCGCACCTGTTGCTCGGGCTTCGTCGCGTGCACGAAGCAGCCGTGCGTCACGTTGCGGCGCTTGAGCAGTTCGCGGTCGCGCGTCAGAATGATGCGAGCGTCGCGCGCGGCGATCTCCGTCACCGCAGCATCAGCGAAGGTGTTGTCGTAGAGGGTGTCGAAGCCCGCCATGCGCAGCAGCCGCGCCAACCCGCCCAGGTGTGCGTCGGCGATGAAGCGCACGGCGCGCAGGGGCCGCTCGCGCACCCGCAGCAGCGGGCCGACGTCGATGCTCTCGAACTTGGGATAGACCGAGACGCGGTCGCCTTCCGCCAGCAGACGGTCGAAGCCGACCGATTCGCCGTTCACCAGGATCAGTTCGACCTCCGTGTGCGGCACGCCCAGCGCCTCGATCATGTGCTTGGTGGTGGCCGCGCGGGCGCAGGGCGACGAGAACTCGCGCCGGCGGTGCGCCGGGGCCAGGAAGTCGTTCAGTTCTTCGTAGAAGCGAAAACTTGCCGTCACCATGCTCCGCAGCATAGTGCGCTCATGCCGGCAGCACTTCCAGCTGGTTCACGACCCGCTGCACCGCGAAGATGCACCAGGCGTCCTGCTCGGCGCGCCGGCGCTCGTTTTCGCTCCACACCTGTCCCTTCAGCGTGACCACGCGATCGCGTGCGCCGACGCCGATCTGGTCGGCATGCACGTAGGGATCGGACTCGAGCACCAGCTTGAGGGCTTCGGCGATCTCCTCGTCGTTGTCCTCCTCGCCAGGCTGGACCTCGAGGTCGTTCACGACGTCGCGGCAGCCGCGTGCCCACCAGGCAAGTACCCCTGCCAGCCGCTTGTGCGACAGGCTGATGACGTGGCCGGTCAGCGTGACGACCCCGTCCTCGACGGACACCTCGATGTCGCCGCTGGCGGCGGCGCCCGGCTCGCGCAGGGTTTCGAGCTGGTTCTTGACGCATGCCCGGATGCCGCAGTTCTGGAAGTCGATGTCGCGCAGCAGCCAGCGGCAGACGGCATCGCGCGTCGCTCCGTCGCCGAGCGGCGGACCGCTGTCGACGCGCATGCGGTCGATCACGCCTGCGCCGGCCGCGGCGCCTTCCGCCGCGGCGACCGCCATCTTCTTGGTGCGCACGTCCGGCACCTCGCCATCGACTACCACCGCGCCGTCCTGCCAGTGCAGGTCGAGCGCCGCCGCCTGCATGTCGACGCCGGCCTGGTGTTCGATGGCCGCCGCCACCTGCTTGAGTATCGCTTCCTTGGTCTCCATCTCCGCCTCCTTCGTCGAGCATCCGCGCAAGCCGCTTTCACTAAGACAGGAAGGCGCGCCCGGGCGTTCCGGAGCCCGTTGCCGCAGGCCGCGAAAATTGCTCCGATGGGGTGTTCCGCAGCGCCGCCGGCTGTGTTCAAATCCGGGTTCCTTTGCCTTGCCAGCCGCGGTTCGAGCCGGCGGCGCGATTCGGTGCCGGAACCGGCGGATTGATGACATGAAGATTGCCGTAAGCGAACTCATCGTGAGGTTCATGGAGCGGTTGGCCATCGCCCGCGTCTTCGGCATGCCGGGCGCCCACATCCTGCCGGTTTACGACCATCTGCGCGATTCCGCCATCGACACGGTCCTGGTCAAGCACGAGCAGGCCGCCGCATTCATGGCCTGCGGCTACGCGCGCGCATCGGGGCGCATCGCCGCCTGCGTCACCACCGCAGGCCCGGGCGCCACGAACCTCGTGACGGGCATCGCCAACGCCTACGTCGACAAGCTGCCCGTGCTGGTGGTGACCGGCGAGACCTCGACCTACATCTTCGGCAAGGGCGGCCTGCAGGAGAGTTCCGGCGAAGGCGGCACGCTGGACCAGGCGGCCCTGTTCGGCAGCATCACGCGCTACTGCCGGGTGGTGGAGCGCACCGACTATCTCGGCCAGGTGCTGCGCCACGCCGCCAAGACACTGCTGTCGCACGAGACGGGACCGGTGGTTCTGATCCTCCCTTACAACGTCCAGAAGGAACTGGTGGACGCCAGCCTGCTCGACGGCATCCGCTTCGCGCCCGACGAACAACCGGTCTGCCGCCGCTTCGCGGCCACCGCTGACATGGCGCGCATGATCGGCGCGGCCAGGCAGCCGGTGATCGTTGCGGGTTACGGCTGCCTCGCCTCGGGTGCGGCGGAATCGCTGCGCGCATTGAGCGCGGAGCAGAACCTGCCGGTCGCCACGACGCTGAAAGCCAAGGGGCTGGTGTCCGAACAATCGCCGCTGGCGCTCGGCTGCCTCGGCATCACCTCGAGCGGGCGGGCGTTTGCCCATATCGCCGAGCATGCCGACCTGGTCATCGTGCTGGGCGCCGCCTTCAACGAGCGCACCAGTTCCTTGTGGGACGCGCGCCTGCTGGAGGGCAAGCGCGTGATCCAGGTCGACCACGACCCCGATCAGCTGGAAAAGGTGTTCACCGCCGACCTCGCCATCCTCGGCGACATCGACGCCGTGCTGGAGGACCTGCGGCGCCATCTCGGCGACACGCGGCGGCCGGCGCCGACCGCGCCGCTGCCGCCGGAAGCGCCGCTGCCGGACCACTTCGCCGTGGTGGCCCGGCTGCTCGACGGCATCGTCGAACGCCTGCCGCAGGGCGTGCAGATCTTCGACGACAACATCATCCTCGCCCAGGCCCACCTGAAGGTCTCGCCGCCGCATCGCTACTATCCGAACAGCGGCATCTCGTCGCTGGGGCAGGCCATCCCCGGCGCGCTGGGCGCGCGCTGTGCGGTCGACCGGCCCACCTTCGCCATCCTCGGCGACGGCGGCTTCCAGATGTGCTGCATGGAGCTCATGACGGCGGTGAACTACCGCATCCCGCTCAACGTGGTGATGATCAACAACGGCAGCCTCGGGCTCATCCGCAAGAACCAGTTTCAGCTCTATCGCGAGCGCTACATCGATTGCGACTTCGTCAATCCGGACTATGCGCTGCTGGCGCGTTCCTTCGGCATCGGCCACTGGCGCATCGAGACCCCGGCCGACGTCGAGCAGTTGTTTGCGCAAGCCGACCTCGTCGCGGGCATCAATCTGATCGAGGTCGTGTGGGACAAGCATGTCTTCCCCGCGTACAAATCCGACCGCTGAGGCGCGCCACCGCTTCATCCTCGTGATTGCGGTGGCGGACCGGCCGCAGCACCTGCGCGCCTGCCTCGACAGCCTGCTGGAACTCCAGCGCCGCTTCCCTTACGGCGACGGCAGCAAGATCAGCGTGCTGATCGCCGACGACAGCGAAGCGCCGGCGCACGTGGCCGACAACCGCGCCCTGGCCGCGCATTACGGCCGACTCGGCATTCCGACCGTTCATTTCGCCCCCGGCGAGCAACTGGACCTCGTCGAGTCGCTCGGCGCCCAGCGTGAGGCGCTGCGGCGCGTGATCGGCGACGCCCCGCGCGAGCGCTTCAGCCACAAGGGCCAGGGCGCCATGCGCAACATCGCCGGCTTGAAGCTGGCGCGCATGCTGGCGGATGCAGGCGACGACGTGCTGATCTGGTGGATCGACAGCGACCAGGAATTCCGCGTCAAGACGTCCGGCGCGCACGGCGACGAGGAGCCGTACGCCGTCGACTTCTTCCATGCGCTCGACGCGATCTTCAGCCGCAGCGACGCGGCGGTACTGACCGGCAAGGTGGTCGGCGATCCGCCCGTCTCGCCCGCCGTCATGACGGCGAACTTCCTCGACGACGTGATCGCCTTCCTGGCGGCGATGGCGCAGCGCGAGCCCCATGCTTCCTGTTCGCATCACGTGGCCGCCGACCAGCGCCAGGGTGAAGCCGCCTACCACGACATGGCGGACCTGTTCGGCTTTGCGCGGCGGGAAGCCTACCGCTATCGCTGCCCCCTGCCCGGCCGCCATGACGAAGCCGACTGCTTCCTCCACTTTGCGGCGCGCCTGGGCGGCTTCTTCCATGGCGAACATCCGACGCGGGTGTCCTATTACGTCGCCGACGATCCGCTCGCCTCGGTGCAGCCGGCACGCACTGTCTACGCCGGCAACTGCGTGTTCCGCGCCTCGGCCCTCGAGTATTTCCTGCCCTTCGCCAACCTGCGGCTGCGCATGTCGGGACCGACGCTGGGCCGGCTGATACGCGCGCGGATCGGACCGCGCTTCGTCTCCGCCAACCTGCCGATGCTGCACCGGCGCACCGTGGGCGGCACGTCGGCGGCGGAGTTCCGTCCCGGCGTCCGCGTCGCCGCCGAGGCCGTCGACATGGGCGGCGAATTCGAGCGCCAGTTCTACGGCGACGTAATGCTGTTCTGCGTCGAGCGCCTGACTGCACTCGGCTATCCGCTCGAGCTGGGCACCGCCGAGACGCTGGCCACCACGCTGGACACCGTGCGCGACGAGATGCTGGAGCGCTACAACGCCCGCCACGCCGCCATCCGCGCGAAGCTGGCCGACGCCACGGCGCTGCTGCGCGGCGCGTCGCGCTGGTGGAACGCCGGGTCCGCACACGCGGACGCCGTGGCGCACTTCGAGGCCTTCTTCGCCAACGTCGCGCGCAACTTCGCCGAGAATTCCGCGGTGTGCCGCGGCATCAACGCCACCGAGGCCTGGGCCGCTTGGCGAGCCCGCTTGCTGGACGCCCTCGCCGGCTATCCGGAAGACTGCCGCAACTGGCAGCGCGTGCTCGGGCGGGCGGCGGCATGATCGCCGGCCTGCGCCGCTGGCTGCATCGCAGGCGGCGTCCGCTGCGTTATGCGCTG
>JBLNBJ010000126.1:0-9498 GCA_050259835.1 Ignavibacteria bacterium
TGCTCAGTGGCGCAGTAGAGCTCGGTGCGGTTGCAGGTCGACAGGATGGCCGCCTCGCGCACCGGCTTGCTGCGCATCAGGTCGAGCAGCGCGAGCGGCAGCCGCAGCGGGTCGAACGCCACCCGCTCGCGCATGGCAAGCGGTGCCGTGTGGTGATTGAGACCGAGGGCGAACAGCTGCATCGGGCAGGCCGGTGGTGGCAATGCGCGGATTATAAACGCCGGCCGGGCGCGGGACAGCGGCCTGGGACCGAATTGGGCAGGAAAACCGGCGCAGTTCCGGCGACGGTCTCCCCCGGCGAAACCGCTATCCTCGCGCGAGAGGCCTCGCACCTCGCCCTGCCAACCGCCGAGGAGTGCCGCATGAACAGGTTTTCCCGTTCCCTGGCAACCGCCCAGCAGTCCGTCGCCGGCATCGACACCCGGGACACCAGTTCCCTCGCCTACGTCAGCAGCCTGGTCGCGCTCGAAGCCGTACTCCCCATCGCCAGCGCATCGGAGCTCGATTTTTCGGTGTCCATCACCGACGGCGGCCTCGTGCTGGTCGACGTGGCCGACAGCGAGATCGACGACCGCACGCGGGAGGCGATCAACATCGTCGCCTCGCACTACTTCCAAGCCCGCCGGCGCAACATCGCGGTCAGCGTCCACTAGGCTCCAGAAATGGAAACGGCCCGCGCAAGGCGGGCCGTTAGTTGTCTTGGTGGCCAGGGACGGAATCGTCCTGACCCCGATTTTGCCGCCCGCCTTCGGCGTGCGTCGAAATCTTGGTGGCCAGGGACGGAATCGAACCATCGACACGCGGATTTTCAATCCGCTGCTCTACCAACTGAGCTACCTGGCCGCGTTGCGCGATGAGGCAGCGCAAACGAGCGCGCGATTATAGCCGAAACTCGCGCATTGCAAAGCGCCCCTCCCAAAAAGAAAAGGCCCCCGCTCCTCGCGGGGGCCAATCCCTTCTCCTCCTCCGTTGCTCTTAGTGGGCGCTTGCCTTGGCGGCGAGGATGCCCGTGTTCTGGCGAACGTAGAGTTCGTCCCACATGTCGTCGGCGCGCTTGTCGCGATACAGCAGCGAGCCGAGGAACACGGCCAGGAAGCCGAGCGGGATCGAAATGATGCCGGGGTTCTTGAGGTCGAACAGCGGCTTCTCGAGACCCACCAGCGAGGTGGTCGCGCCACCCAGGTCGTCGATCTTCTTCTGCGCGCCAGCCTTGGCCTTCTCGGTCTTGGCGATGTCGGCTTGCAGCTTCGTGGCAGCTTCGGTCTTGGCGGCGGTCGCCTTCTCGATTTCGGCCATGATCGGGGCCTTGGCGGCCTCGTTCGGGGCGGCGGCGAGGTCGGCGTTCAGCTTGGCCAGCGGAGCGTCCAGCGCGGCGAGGTCGGCATTCAGCTTCGTGAGCTTGTCTTCGGCGCCCTTGATGGCCTTCTCGCTGGCGGCCTTGACGGCGAGCGGGTAGGTCATGTTCGGCGAGACCAGCACGAGGCCGATGGCCGTCAGCGTGCCGACGATCATGCCGGCGACGATGCCGCCCGTGTTGCACTTGCGCCAGAAGAGCGTCAGGAACACGCAGGGGAAGTTGGCCGACGAGGCGACCGCGAAGGCCAGCGCCACCAGGTGGGCAACGTTCTGGCCCTTGGCGGCGATGCCCATCACGATGGCCAGTGCGCCGAAGACGACGGTGGCGACCTTGGCAGCGCGGACCTGCTCTTCTTGCGTGGCGTGGTCGCCCTTGACGACGCCGACGTAGAGGTCGTGCGCAATCGCGGAGGCAGCGGCCAGCACCAGGCCGGCGACCACGGCGACGATCGTCGCGAAGGCCACGGCGGACACGAAGGCCAGCATGAAGTTGCCGAGCAGGCTGTCAGCGCCGCCGCCGAGGGCTTGCGCCAGCAGCGGGTTGGCCATGTTGCCGCCGGCGTCGACAGCGGTGATGTTGGTCGGGCCGACCTTCATCGCGGCGCCCATGCCGAGGAACAGCGTCAGCACGTAGAAGCCGCCGATGATCGCCATCGCCCACACCACCGATTTGCGGGCTTCCTGGGCGGTCGGAACCGTGAAGAAGCGCATCAGGATGTGCGGCATGCCGGCGGTGCCGAACACGAGGGCCATGCCCAGCGAGATCTGGTCGATCGGCGCCTTGAACAGCAGGCCCGGCTCGAGGAAGCGCTGGCCGAGTTCCGCAGGCGTCATGTTCTTGGCAGCATCGCCGAGGATCGTGGCCACGCGGGCCTGGACCTTCGGGTCGCCGACGACGGCCGTGAGGAAGTCGCCGAAGAAGCCGTACTGGCTCCACACCAGGATAACCATGACGATGGAGGCGGTCACGAGCAGAACGGCCTTGATGATCTGCACCCAGGTCGTCGCGACCATGCCGCCGAACAGCACGTAGGCCAGCATCAGGACGCCCACGGCGATCACGGACACTTCGTAGTCGATGCCGATCAGCGTCTTCACCAGCACGCCGCCGCCGACCATCTGCGCGATCAGGTAGAAGGTGGACACGGTCACGACCGACAGCGCGCCGACGACGCGGGTCTTGCCCGGGTCGTTGCGGTAGGCCAGGATGTCAGGCAGCGTGTACTTGCCGATGTTGCGGCACGGTTCGGCCATCACCAGCAGCACGGTGATGTACGCGACCAGCCAGCCCACCGAGTACATGAAGCCGTCGTAGCCCCAGATGGAGATCAGGCCGGCGATGCCGAGGAACGAGGCGGCCGACAGGTAGTCGCCCGCGATGGCCCAGCCGTTCTGGATGCCCGAGATGCCGCCGCCGGCGGTGTAGAAGTCCTTGGCGGTCTTGACGCGCTTGGCGGCGATGTAGGTGACGAACATGGTCACGGCGATGATCGAGCCGAAGACCATGAAGGTCAGCCACTTGTACTCTTCCTTGACGGCGCCCTGCGCCATCACGGGCAGCGAGATCAGCGGCAGGATCACCGCCATCGCGCCGAGCACCATCTTGTTCTTGAGGGAATTCATCATGTCACTTGGCTCCGATCTTGTGGGCGTCGTCGATCAGCTCTTGCGCCATGGCGTCGTATTCCTTGGCCTTGACGGTGTAGTAGCCGGCGATGGACCAGGCGACCACGAACTGCGACAGCGCGAACAGGATGCCGAAGTTCACCACGCCGAACACCTTCGTCTTGAAGAGGTCCTGGAAGTACGCGGCGCCGATCGGCAGCAGGAAGTAGTAGACGACGGAAATGACCATCAGCCACGTCAGGAACGTGACCTTCCGCTTGTGAAGTCTCTGGAAGCGGGGATCGTTGTCGATCGCCGCCCAGTTGATTGAGTTTTCGGACATAGCCCCTCCTTGTTTGAATATTGCGCACGGGAAGACTCGAGCGTGCGAGGACTCTACCAGTAGCGACTGACGATGCTCTTACGCCAGCCTGACTACAAACTTACAACCAAAGAAAGGGGTTTCCGGAAGGGAAGCCCCGCGGGCCGGGGCTTGGCGGGTAGGCGGAGTGCGCGCCTGGGAAGGCGGGGAAATGCCTCCCTATTCCTGCTCTTCCTCGTGCACGCCGTACGCCTGGTCGAGCCGGTTCATGAAGATGGCGTAGTACCAGATGATCGCCACATAGACGATCAGCGCGCCCTGCGCCCCCATGTAGAACCCGAGCGGACCGCCCAGGAAGCTGATGCCGTTGAGGCTGTCGGCGAACCAGCTGACCACGAACGTCACCACGAACCAGATCGCCAGCAGGACTGCCGTCGTCTTCAGGTTCCGCCGCCAGTACTCGCGGTGCATGTCGGTAAGTCGCAAGGGTCCCCCTCCTCGGCCGCTACTCTACCGCTTTACGCGCGCTGCCGCAGCGTCAGGACGCGGCGGCTTCCGACGGGCGCTCGCGCCGCGGGAAGGAGATGCGCACCAGCGTTCCGGGCGGGTGTTCGGGCGTCAGCAGTTCGACCTCGGCCCGGTGCAGGTCGGCGATCTCCTTGACGATCGGCAGGCCGAGGCCGCTGCCGTCGGCCTCGTTGCCCAGCACCCGGTAGAAGCGCTCGAAGACGCGGTCGCGCTCGGGCGCCGGGATGCCGATGCCGTTGTCCTCGACCTCCAGCACGGCCCGGGCTTCGGCGCGGGCGCGCACCGTCACCTTGCCGCCGCGCGGCGTGTACTTGATGGCGTTGTCGACCACGTTCTTCAAGAGTTCGCGCAGCAGCAGCGGCACGCCGTCGATGGCGAGCGGCCAGCCGGTGCCCTCGAAGCCGAGGTCGATGCCGGCGCTCATGGCGCGCGGCACCCATTCCTCGGTCACCTGCTTGGCCAGCACCTCGAGGTCGATCGGCTCGACCGAATGGACCTTCTCATGGCTGGCCTCGGCCCGCGCCAGCACCAGCAGCTGCGTGGCAAGGTGCACGGCCCGCTCGGTGCCCGAGGCGATGCGCTCGACGAACTCGTGGAGCTGCGCGGGGTCGGTCTCCTCGAGCGCGAGCTCCGTCTGCATCTTGAGGCCCGTCAGCGGCGTCTTGAGCTGGTGGGCGGCGTCGGCGATGAAGCGCTGCTGCGCCTGCAGGTTCTCTTCGAGCCGTTCCATCATCTCGTTGAGCGCCACGATCACCGGCCGCAACTCCTCCGGCACGCCGCGGATCGGGATCGGCGAAAGGTCGCCCGGGCGCCGGCTGCGGATGCGCGCCTGCAGGCGGTTGAGCGGCGCGATGCCGCGCGACAGGCCCAGATAGACGAGGATCACCGCCAGCGGGATGATGGCGAACTGCGGCAGCAGCACGCCCGAGATGATGCGCGAGGCCAGGTTGCCGCGCTTGTTGCGCGTCTCGGCGACCTGCACCAGCACCGGCGCGCGGCCCGCCGGCGAGGGCAGGAAGGCATAGGCGACGCGGATTTCCTCGCCGTTGATGCTGTCGTCGCGAAACAGGATCTGGTCGGCGCCGATGCGCTCCGGCGCCTCGATCCACGGGATGTCGCGGTCGCCGGCCACCAGTTCGCCGCGCAGCCCGGTGACCTGGTAATAGAGGGTATCGACCTCGTCCGCGCGGAGCATCGAGCGCGCCGGCGCCGGGAAATTGACGGCAACGTGGTTGCCCTCGATCTTCACCAGCCGCACGATGGCGGCCACGTTCTCGGACAGCGCCTGATCGTAGGGCTGGTCGGCGATCTGGTTGGCGACGTGATTGGTGAAGGCGATGGAGATCGGCCACAGGAACAGCAGCGGCGCCAGCATCCAGTCGAGGATCTCGCCGAACAGCGAGTTGAGCTCTCCCGGCGTGCCGAAGAGGCGGGTCCTGCGGCTTTTGGACGCTGCCGTCCGGGCCGCGTCGTCAGGCGAGCCCGCCATCTCCGTTGGCCGGGGCGGCGGGCCTTTCCAGGCAGTATCCGAGCCCGCGCACGGTCGCGATGCGCACGCCGCTCGGCTCGAGCTTCTTGCGCAGCCGATGCACGTACACCTCGATGGCGTTGGTGCTGACTTCCTCGCCCCAGCCGCACAGGTGGTCGACGAGCTGCTCCTTGCTGACCAGGCGGCCGGCGCGCAGCAGCAGGATCTCGAGCAGGCCCAGCTCGCGCGCCGAGCAGTCGACGACCTGGCCGCCGATGCGCGCGACATGCTCGGTCTGGTCGTAAGTCAGCGGACCGAACTCGATCTGCGTCGGCATGCCGGTGCCGCGGCGCGTCAGCGCACGCACGCGGGCCTCGAGTTCGGGCAGCGCGAAAGGCTTGGTGAGGTAGTCGTCGGCGCCGGCATCGAGCCCGCGCACGCGGTCTTCGATGCCGTCCTGCGCGGTGAGGATCAGCACCGGCGTCGGGTTCTTGCGCCCGCGCAGCCGCTTGAGCACTTCGATGCCGGAGAGCCGCGGCAGGCCGAGGTCGAGGATCAGGAGGTCGTACTGCTGGGCGGCCACCGCCACGTCGGCGTCGACGCCGGTGAGGACGTGATCGACGGCATAGCCGGACTTCTTCAATGCGCGCGTCAGACCATCTGCGATGATGCGATCATCTTCGGCGAGAAGAATTCTCATGGATTGGCGACGTTTGGCTGCCGTAAGTTGCCGGTAAGCGGCGACCGCTAACGTGTCAACCGCTGTTCCCCTTTATGGCCTTCCGAGGTGCGCCCGCATGGCATCACATCCTCGGGGAGCGGCGAGTCATCGCCGCTCCTGGCCACTCTTTTTCAGCCGCGGAGTCTAGCACAGCGCCAGTCCGACGCCGGTCGTGCCGCCATCGCAGAAGTACGTGAAGGGGAACCGGGAAGCGTGCGCCGGAGGCAAGTCTCGCCGCTATCGCCTGCGCGCGTAAAGGGAGGCGCGGAAACCCTCGTCGGTGGGGGCCGAACGCTGGGCCAGCATGGCAGGAAGCGGCTCGCCGCGCAGTTCGCGTTCGGTGAGCGGCGTTTCGGTGCGATCGAAGCTGGGGCGCACCGCCGTCTGGCTGATCTCCCGCAGCTCGTATTCCGGCGCTGACGGCGCGCGCTGCTTCCCCGACATCGCCCCCGCGGCCGCCCCCAGGCAGACCACGCCGGCGAACAGGGCCGCGAACTTCATGAGCTTGTTGCCGCCGGACGCGGCCGCCGGGCGCCGGACAGGCGCCGCGAACGTGGCAGAAGGCTTCGCGTCCGATGCGCCGCTCGGCGCCTCGCGCCGCTGGGGCCGAGGTACGACCGGATTCTTCGTCTTCTTGATGAACACGAGCCGCCGGGTGGTGGACGTTCTTCCCATCTCGTTCTCCTTTGAAGCCAAGCGCTCTCGCGCCGGACAAGCCAGGGCCGGCGAAGCAAGGCCACGCGAAAGGAAGCAACCGGGAACGGGAAACCGCAGGAGGACGCGACCACTAGACGCAAGCCGCCGACCGGCGGGTTGGATGTCGCGGTTACCTAGCCTGGCGGTCCCGCTGTCGTAGGGTGCTGTCTCTGGGCACCCGTTAGACCGGTGACTTTGCGTCCCCACCTTTCGATGGGTTTGCCTTGTTTCAGTAGGCCGAATACAGACGCGAGTATAAGAGAACCGTGATGGATTGCAACGAATATTTGAAGCGAATATCCACAATGAAAAAACGCCCCGCGCAGTTCCCCACGCGAGGCGTTTCGTAACCCAGGAAGGTGGGTACGGGAGGAAACCTGGGTTTCCTCCTGTTCCTTACTCTGGGGACATGGGCATTACATGCCCATGTCCATCCCGCCCATGCCACCCATGCCGCCCATGCCGCCCGGCATGCCGCCGGCCGGCTTGTCTTCGACCAGCTCGGCAACCATGCAGTCGGTGGTGAGCATCAGGCCGGCCACGGAAGCGGCGTTCTGCAGCGCGGTGCGCGTGACCTTGGTGGGGTCCAGCACGCCCATCGCCACCATGTCGCCGTACTCGCCGGTGGAGGCGTTGTAGCCGAAGTTCACTTCCTTGTTCTCGAGAACCTTGTTCACGACCACGGAGGGCTCGTCGCCGGCGTTGGCGACGATCTCGCGCATCGGCTGCTCGAGGGCGCGCAGGACGATCTTGATGCCGGCGTCCTGCTCGTGGTTGTCGCCCTTGACCTTGGCGGTCGCGCGAGCACGCAGCAGCGCAACGCCGCCGCCGGGGACGATGCCCTCTTCCACCGCAGCGCGCGTGGCGTGCAGGGCGTCTTCGACGCGGGCCTTCTTTTCCTTCATCTCGACTTCGGTCGCGGCACCGACCTTGATCAGCGCAACGCCGCCGGCCAGCTTGGCCACGCGCTCCTGCAGCTTCTCCTTGTCGTAGTCGCTGGTGGCTTCCTCGATCTGGGCGCGGATCTGGCCGACGCGGGCCTTGATGGCGTCTTCCTTGCCGTTGCCGTCGATGATCGTGGTGTTTTCCTTGGCGATCTCGACACGCTTGGCCTGGCCGAGGTCCTTAAGGGTGGCCTTCTCGAGCGACAGGCCGACTTCTTCCGCGATCACGGTGCCGCCGGTCAGGATGGCGATGTCTTCCAGCATGGCCTTGCGGCGGTCGCCGAAGCCCGGGGCCTTGACGGCGACGGTCTTGAGGATGCCGCGGATGTTGTTGACCACCAGGGTCGCCAGCGCCTCGCCTTCGACGTCTTCGGCGATGATCAGCAGCGGACGGCCGGCCTTGGCCACCTGCTCGAGCACGGGCAGCAGGTCACGGATGTTGGAGACCTTCTTGTCGTGCAGCAGCACGAAGGGGTTCTCGAGGACGGCGATCTGCTTGTCCGGGTTGTTGATGAAGTAGGGCGACAGGTAGCCGCGGTCGAACTGCATGCCTTCCACGACTTCGAGTTCGTTGGCCAGCGACTTGCCGTCTTCGACCGTGATCACGCCTTCCTTGCCCACCTTGTCCATCGCGTCGGCGATGATCTTGCCCACGTCGGTGTCGGAGTTGGCGGAGATGGAGCCGACCTGGGCGATTTCCTTCGAGGTCGTGCAGGGCTTCGAGATCTTCTTCAGCTCGTCGATGATGCTGATGACGGCCTTGTCGATGCCGCGCTTCAGGTCCATCGGGTTCATGCCGGCGGCGACGAACTTCATGCCTTCGCGCACGATCGACTGGGCCAGCACGGTGGCGGTGGTGGTGCCGTCACCGGCGACGTCGGAGGTCTTGGAAGCGACTTCCTTGACCATCTGGGCGCCCATGTTCTGGAACTTGTCCTTCAGTTCGATTTCCTTGGCGACGGAAACGCCGTCCTTCGTGACGGTCGGGGCGCCGAACGAGCGCTCCAGCACGACGTTGCGGCCCTTCGGGCCCAGCGTCACCTTGACGGCGTCGGCCAGGATGTTGACGCCGGCAACCATGCGCTCGCGCGCGGAATCGCCAAACTTGACTTCTTTAGCAGCCATTCGATTTCTCCTTGAATTCCTTGAGAGACGGCCGCGGCTTACGCCTCGACAACGCCCATGATGTCTTCTTCACGCATCACCAGCAGCTCTTCGCCGTCGATCTTGACGGCCTGGCCGGAGTACTTGCCGAAGAGGACGCGATCGCCCACCTTGACGGCCATCGGACGGACCTTGCCGTCGTCCAGGATCTTGCCGTTACCCGCGGCGAGCACCTGGCCCTGATCGGGCTTCTCACCGGCGGAATCGGGAATCACAATGCCACTGGCCGTGGTGCGCTCGGCTTCGACGCGCTTGACGATCACACGGTCGTGCAAAGGACGAATTTTCATGGACTTAGCTCCTTTTGCTGACAATATTGGGTGGCAGGCATGACCTGCCGTTTGGGAATTGGCGGGCGGTGGTTGTTAGCACTCGCCGGCGCTGAGTGCTAATAGTAGGGCCTCGGACTCGAGATTTCAAGACCCGGGTGCTTGCCGCGACGGCGCCGGGGTGAGATCGCCATCGCCGACTTCGCGACAGCGCCCGTCCCGGCGGGCTAGCTTCTGAAGTGGCCGACCGTCGCCTGCAGCCCGTGGGCGAGCTCGTCGAGGTGCCGGATGGTCTGCGCGGTCTGCGAAAAGGCGGTCGCGTTGTCCTCGGACAGGCGGGCGATGCCCTCGACCTTCTGCGCGTTCTCGCCATTCGCCCGCGCCTGCTCCTTGAGCGAGGACGACATTTCGTCGACGGCCGCCAC
>JBLNBJ010000127.1:0-19213 GCA_050259835.1 Ignavibacteria bacterium
TTTGCGGCACAATGCGTCATCTGCCGCTTCCCCAAGAGAATCCATGGATCTCGCCGCCCTGATCGCCGAGTTGCTGCCGCGCATTTCCGCCTTGCGGCGCGACGTCCATGCGCATCCGGAACTCGCCTTCCAGGAGCATCGGACCTCCGAACTCGTCGCCGCCGAGCTTGCCGCCGCCGGCGTCGAAGTGCACCGCGGACTGGCCGGTACGGGGGTCGTCGGCGTGCTGAGGTGCGGCGATGGAACCGGCGCCATCGGCCTGCGTGCCGACATGGACGCGCTGCCGCTCGAAGAGCTCAATGATTTCGCGCATCGCTCCTCGCACTCCGGCTGCATGCATGCGTGCGGGCACGACGGCCACACGGCGATGCTGATCGGCGCCGCTCACGCGCTGGCGCGCGCGCGTGCCTTCGATGGCACGGTGTACTTCATCTTCCAGCCGGCCGAGGAACACGAAGGCGGCGGCCGCCTGATGGTCGAGCAGGGACTGTTCGAGCGCTTCCCGATGCAGATGGTGTTCGGCCTGCACAACTGGCCCGGCATCGCGGCGGGAAGCATCGCCGTCGTCGAAGGCCCCGTAATGGCGGCGACCGACCGCTTCGAGATCGTGATCGAGGGCCGCGGCGGACACGCCGCCATGCCGCACCTCGCAGTCGACACGGTGGTTGCCGGTGCGGCGCTGGTGCAGGCCCTGCAGCCGCTGGTGAGCCGCGAGACCGATCCGCTCGACGCCTCCGTGGTCAGCGTCACCCGCTTCCATGCCGGCGGCGACGCCGACAACATCCTGCCCGAGCGCGCGGTACTTGGCGGCACGGTGCGCTCTTTCAGCCCCGCAGTGCAGGCCGCCCTGGAAGCCGGCATGCGGCGCGTCTGCGAAGGCATCGCGACGGCCTATCGGGTGCAGGTCACGCTGAATTTCGAGCATGGCTATCCGGCGACGATCAATGCCGCGGAACCGAGCCGCATCAGCCGCGAAGTTGCCGCCCAGGTCGTTGCCGAAAACGGCGCCGGCGAAGTGCTGACAGGTCTCAAGCCCAGCATGGGCGCCGAAGACTTCGCTTACCTCTCGCGCGTCGTGCCCGGCTGCTACGCCTGGCTCGGCAACGGCCCCGGCGCCGGAGGCTGCACGCTGCACAGTCCGCGCTACGACTTCAACGACGACGTGATCGCCACCGGCATCCGCTACTGGGTGCGATTGGTCGAGCGAATCCTTCCCGCCAGCTAGTCCCGCTTCCCGCCGCGTCGTCTCCATCCGAGATTCTTATGGTCAGAATCAGAAGATGGATATATAGTCATATAGAAACATTGATGGCAATGCGGTTGCTTCGACTTCCAGGGAGGATCGATGAAACGTCCTGCGGCACATCCACTCGGCGTCGCGCTCGGCGATGCTGGCATCAGTCGGCGCGAATTTCTCGGATTCTGCGCGACGCTCGCGGCGGCCTATGCGCTGCCTTCCTCCAGCGTCAAGGCAATTGCCGCCGCGCTTGAAAAAGCGCCGCGCGCCTCGGTGATCTGGCTCTCCTTCCAGGAGTGCACCGGCTGCACCGAATCCCTCACGCGTTCCCATACACCGACCGTCGAAGGGCTGATCCTCGACCAGATCTCGCTCGACTATCACCACACGCTGCAGGCGGCGTCGGGCGAAGCGGCCGAGCGGGCCCGCGACGAGGCGATGCACGCGAACATGGGCAAGTACCTGTTGATCGTCGACGGCTCGGTGCCGCTCGGCAATCCAGGCTACTCGACCATCGCCGGCGTCAGCAATGTCGACATGCTGCGCGAAGCGGCGAAGGGTGCCGCGGCGGTGATCGCGGTAGGTAGCTGCGCGGCTTACGGCGGCTTGCCTGCCGCACTGCCCAACCCGACCGGCGCCGTGCCGGTGAGCCAGATCGTCAAGGACAAGCCGGTCATCAACGTTCCCGGCTGCCCGCCGATCCCTGTCGTCATCACCGGCGTGCTCGCGCACTTCCTCACCTTCGGCACGCTGCCGGAAACCGACGACCACGGCCGTCCGAAAGTCTTCTACGGCGAGACCATCCACGATCGCTGCTACCGGCGTCCGTTCTACGACCAGGGCAAGTTCGCCGAGACCTTCGACGACGAAGGCGCGCGCCGCGGCTGGTGCCTGTTCAAGCTCGGCTGCAAAGGCCCGGTGACCTACAACGCCTGCGCGACCACAAAATGGAACAACGGTGTTTCGTTCCCGATCCAGTCCGGCCACGGCTGTCTGGGTTGCTCCGAGCCTGGCTTCTGGGATGTGGGGCCGTTCTACAAGGCGCTTTCCATGCCGACCGGCAACGTGAAGAAGGTGGTCGGCATCGCCGCCGCCGCGGGCGTCGCCGCTGGCGCCGCCATGACGGTCGCCAATCGCGGCAAGAAGGCCGCAGCCAAGGCGGCGCACGCCAAGGTGGGCATCGAAGACCTGGAGAAGAAGCCATGAGCTGCCTCGAAATCCTCACCTGGGCCCGCGGCCCCGGACTCGCCCTCGCGCTGGGCGTCGGCCTGTTCGGCGTGCTCCTGCGCGTCATCGAAATCCAGGCGCTCGGCCGCAAACCGGATCTCGCCACGCCGCGCGACATCACGCCGGGCAGCGGCTGGCGCACCGTCCTGTCGCGCTCGCTGCCGCCGCCGGGCATGATGAAGCGCGCGCCGCTGACCTACTTCGGCGGCTATGTCTTCCACATCGGGCTCGCCATCGCCGTGTTCGGCTTTGCGCCGCACATCGAGCTGATCAAGGGATTGTTCGGCATCCGCTGGCCGGGCTTGCCGAACCTGTTCGTCGATCTCGCCACCATCGCCGCGATCGTCGCCATGGTGGCCGTGCTCGCCGGCCGGCTGGTCGATCCGGTCAAGCGATTGCTGTCCGGCTTCGGCGACTGGCTGGCGTGGGCGCTGACCTTCCTGCCGCTGGTCACCGGCTACGCGGCCTTCCATCACATGCTGGACGAATACACCCTGCTGCTGGCGATCCACGTGCTCTCGGTCGACCTGCTGCTGGCGCTGCTGCCTTTCACCAAGTTGTTCCATGTGTTCAGTCTCTTCATTTCGCGCTGGTACAACGGGGACATCGCGGGTAGAAAGGGGGTGGCAGCATGAGCGCGACTTTCGAACGCGGCATCAATTCCTTCAAGGAAGTCCTCGACGCGCCGATCGCGAGCTTCTTCTCGAGCTGCGTGCACTGCGGCCTGTGCGCCGAGTCCTGCCTCTTCTACACCGAGACCGGCGATCCGAAGTACGCGCCGATCCGCAAGCTCGAGCCGCTGCGCCGCACCTGGTTCCAGGAGTACACGCTGCTCGGCAAGCTGGCCAAGGCCGTGGGCCTTTCCAAGCCGGTGACCGACAAGGAACTGGAGGAGTGGGCGCCGCTGGTCTACGACTCCTGCACCATGTGCGGCCGCTGCTCGATGGTCTGCCCGGTGGGTAACGACCTCACCTATGCAATCCGCAAGATGCGCGAGGGCATGGCGGCTGCCGGCCACGCCCCGGAGGGCCTGATCACGGCGACGACGCGCGCCATCACGGCCGGCAGCCCGGCCGGCGTCAAATGGGTCACCGTGCAGGCCCAGATCAAGCGCATGGAAAAGCAGTTCGGCATGACCATTCCGGTCGACCAGCCGAACGTCGACTACCTCGTGCTGATGTCCTCGTGGGAAATCCTCAACTATCCGGAGTATCTCGGCGCCGTCGGCCGCATCTTCAAGCAGGCCGGCGCGAGCTGGACACTCAGTGAGCATGCCTACGAGGCCACCAACAGCGGCATTCAGATCGGCGCTTCCGATCTTGCCCGCGAACTTGTCGGCCGCATCGTCAAGGCGGCGGAGGAACTCAAGGTCAAGTGCGTGATCAGCCCCGAATGCGGCCACGCCTACACAGCGATCCGCTGGGAAGGGCCGAACCTGATGGGGCGTCCTTTCGGCTTCGAGGTCAAGCACATCCTCGAAGTGCTCGACGAACTGCGCGCCGCCGGACGCATCAAGCTCAAGGGCACGCTCGACCAGCCGCTGACCTACCACGATCCCTGCCAGATCTCGCGCCGCGGCGGCGTGAATGAACAGCCGCGCCGATTCCTCAAGGAACTGGCGCCCAACTTCCGCGAGATGAACGACACCGGCACGATGAACTGGTGCTGCGGCGGCGGCGGCGGCGTCGGCGCCAACGAGCGGGCCGAGCCGCTGAAGATCATCTCGTTCAAGCGCAAGAAGGCGCAGCTCGAGGAGCTCGGCGTCGGCACCATGGTGACGGCCTGCGCGAACTGCCGCGTCACCATGGAGGAAGCGCTCGAGCACTATCACATGGATGTCGAGATGCTCGGCCTCACCGAGCTCGTCGCCGATCACCTTGAAGAGAACGCATCATGAGCGAACGTCTGGTCATCGACCCCATCACCCGCATCGAAGGCCACCTGCGCATCGAGGCGGAACTGAAGAACGGCGCCATCGAGCAGGCCTACTCGGCCGGCACCATGGTGCGCGGCCTCGAAGTGATCCTGCGCGGCCGCGACCCGCGCGACGCCTGGGCGTTCGCGCAGCGCATCTGCGGCGTGTGCACGGTCGTGCATGCGGTCGCTTCCGTGCGCGCCGTCGAGGATGCGCTCAAGTATCCGATCCCGCCGAATGCGGAGCTGATCCGCAACCTGATGGTGGGTGCGCAGTACATCCATGATCACGTGATGCACTTCTACCACTTGCATGCGCTCGACTGGGTCGATCCCGTCAATGCGCTGAAGGCGGACCCGAAGGCGACTTCACAACTGGCGCAATCCTTGAGCGGCCATGCGCAGTCGTCGCCCGGCTATTTCGCCGACGTGCAGAAGCGCCTCAAGGGCCTCGCCGAGACCGGCAAGCTGGGCATCTTCCAGAACGGCTACTGGGGCCATCCGGCCTACCGGTTGCCGCCCGAGGCCAACCTGATGGCGGTCGCGCACTACCTCGAAGCGCTCGCCTGGCAACGCGACGTCGTCGCGCTGCACGCGATCCTCGGCGGCAAGAATCCGCATCCCAACTTCGTGGTCGGCGGCGCGCCGATCGCGATCAGCGTCGAGCCCGGCCACCGTGGCCACGGCCAAGGTCGTCCGCACTTCCGCGGCGGGCAGGGCGGCACGGCGCTGGACGACGTCGGGCTGCAGCGCATCCAGTCGGTCATCCAGTCGATGAGAAGCTTCGTCGACCAGGTGTACGTTCCCGACACGCTCGCCATCGCCGGCTTCTACAAGGATTGGTTCAAGCAGGGCGAAGGGCTTGGCAACTTCCTCTGCTATGGCGACATGCCGTTGAACGGCATCGGCGACGTTTCGGGCTTCCTGTTCCCGCGCGGCGCGATTCTCAACCGAGACCTGTCGACGATTCACGAGGTCGACCTCAATGCAGACGATCAGGTGCAGGAATACGTTTCGCATTCCTGGTACGACTACGGCGCCGGCAAGGATCGTGGCCTGCATCCGTACAAGGGCGAGACGAATCTCAACTACACCGGGCCGAAGCCGCCTTATCAGCACCTGCCCGTCGATCAGGCCTACTCCTGGCTCAAGTCGCCGCGCTGGAAAGGCAAGCCCATGGAAGTCGGGCCGCTCGCGCGCGTGCTGATGCTCTATGCCAAGGGACACGCGCAGACGAAGGAACTCGTCGGCATGGCGCTGAAGAAACTCGACTTGCCGGTCTCTGCGCTCTACTCGACGCTCGGCCGCACCGCGGCGCGCACGCTGGAAACGAAGATCCTGGCGGACGCCATGCAGGGCTGGTACGACAAGCTCGTCGCGAACATCAAGGGCGGCGACCTCTCCACCTTCAACGAAGCGATGTGGGATCCTTCCCGCTGGCCATCGCATGCTCAGGGTGTGGGATTCATGGAAGCGCCGCGCGGCGGCCTTGCGCACTGGATCGTGATCGACGACGGCAAGATCAGCAACTACCAGGCGGTGGTGCCGAGCACCTGGAACGCGGGGCCGCGCGACCCGCAGGGACAGGCCGGCGCCTATGAGGCCGCGCTGAAGGGACACGCGCTGCATGATCCGAAGCAGCCGCTCGAGGTGCTGCGCACGATCCATAGTTTCGATCCGTGCATCGCGTGCGCCGTGCATCTGACCGACGAGAACGAGGAGACCTACGAGGCGCGCGTTCTCTAGCCGGGGAAAAACGGCCGAACCGCCCGCGCAGCGGGCCTCGCGCCAAAACAAAAAGGCCCGCACGCGCGGGCCTTTTTGTTGTCCGGAGAGAAGTGGATTACTTCTTCTTCTTGCCGGCGACGGCCTGCTTGAAGGCAGCGCCCGCGGAGAACTTCGGCACGGTGGTGGCGGCAATCTTGATGCTCGCGCCGGTCTTCGGATTCTTGCCGGTACGAGCGGCGCGCTTGGCGGACTTGAAGGTGCCGAAGCCAACCAGGGTCACCGAGTCGCCCTTGGAAACAGCCTTCACAACTGCTGCAATCGCGGCGTCGAGCGCCTTGTTCGCGGCGGCCTTGCTGATGCCGGCTCCCGCGGCGGCGACTTCGATAAGTTCAGCTTTGTTCATCCAAATGCCTCCGTAAATAAGAGTGTGTCAGCCATATGGCTGGCGTGGATTCTAGCGCGCAATATTTTTCCTGCGCGCTATTTCTTTTATTCCTTCAGCAATTTTTCCATCAGCATAGCGGCGCGAACGGCTGTCCTGCCTGCGATTCGAGCGTGGTAGGTTTTGAGCGCGGGCCATTGGCCGATGTCGATTCCGGTCCACTGGCCCCAGTTGAGCACCGTGAAAAGATAGGCGTCGGCGACCGAAAAGCGCTCGCCCATCAGGTAAGCCCTACTCGCGCCGTCAGGCGAATGCATACCGTCGAGGGTCGCTGCCACGTATTCCAGTCGCTGGGCGAGAAGGCCGCGCACGAACGCTTTCCACTCTTCCGGCGTCTGCGGGTTGAAGAGAGCGCCGAACGATTTGTGCAGTTCGGCAGTGATGAAGTTGAGCCACTCCATCAGGCGGTAGCGGTCCATGGTGCCTGCGGGCGGCGCCAGATGCTTGTCCGGCACGCGGTCGGCGAGGTATTGCACGATCGCGGGACCTTCGGTCAGCACGCTGTCGTCGTCGAGGCGCAGGGCGGGCACGTAGCCCTTCGGGTTCACGGTGCGATAGTCGGTGCCGGTTTCCGTGAGTTTGGTCTTCAAGTCCACGCGTTCCAGCTCGAAGGGAAGTTCGGCTTCGCGCAGGACGATATGGGGGGAGAGGGAACATGCGCCCGGGGAGTAATAGAGCTTCATGGCGGACTCCTGTTGCAATGACGATGATCCAACCATGGTAGGCGCCGAGCCGGCGCCGTCAAGCACGCGCCGCGCTAGTGGCGCAACTGCGAGGGCGTCGGGAACAGCTCGGCCAGCACTTCCTTGCCGAAACGGTATTCGTGGTTGCAGACGTCGTCCTGAACCACGATTTCGTCGTGCTCGGCCAGCATCTCCGCGACTTCCTCGCGCCCCAGCGTGCGCAGCATGTTCAGCACCTTTTCCTCGTCGCGCGGGCAGTGGTAGATGACGGGCTGCGGCTCGAACAGCCGCAGCGTCTCTTCGGGAAACAGTCTTGCCAGCAGGGTTTCCGCGGGCAGGGCCAGTTCTTCCGGCCGCACGGTTTCCGCCAGGTGCTGGACGCGGTTCCAACCGTCGGCGTCGGCGGCATCGGCGCCGGGAAGCTTCTGCAGGAAGAGCGCGCACGCCGAGTCCGGGCCGGCCGCCAGCCACAGCCGCGTCGGCGTCTGCTCCGACTGCGCGAGATAGTGCTCGAAGACCTGGGCCAGCGTTTCACCCTGGATCGGCACATGGCTCTGATAAGGATGCGCGGACGCGTTCGTCTGCAGGTTGAGCACGAGCTGTCCGTCGCCGAGGAGTTCCGGCACCGATGCGGCGGCCACGAAGCCCTCCGTCTTCGCAAGCCCGCGCATGCGCAACTGCTCGTCGCAGTCCACCAGCAGCATCCTCACCGGCCCGTGGCCCTGGAGCTGGAAGCTGATGCGCCCCGGCTGCTTGAGGTTCGAGCCGACGATCGCCGTCACTGCGGCCAGCTCGCCGAGCAGGTCGCGCTCCGGCTCGCCGTAGTCGCGCCGCGCCTGCATCTCTTGCCAGGCTGGGCCGAGGCGCACGACCGCGCCGCGGATGTCGAGCCCCTCGATGATGAAACGCCGCACCGCGTCGATCATTTGACGAAGCTCTCGAACATTGCGGCGTCGAAGCCGACCAGCAGCTGGCCGCTCTCCGTCTCGACCACCGGCCGCTTGATGGCGCTGGGGAACTCGACCATCAGCGCCACGGCCGCGCTCTGCGTCTCGATCCGCTGGCGTTCGGGCGGCAGCTTGCGGAAGGTCGGCCCCTTGGTGTTGAGCAGCGTCTTCCAGCCCGCGGCCCGGCACCAGGCCACGAGACGATCGCGCGGCACGCCGAGCGTCTTGTAGTCGTGGAAGTCGTAGGCGACGCCGCGCTCGCCGCACCAGGCGAATGCCTTCTTCATGGTGTCGCAATTCTTGATGCCGTAGATCCTGATCATGCTCGCGCTCCGATGGGGAGCGAATCATAACTCGCCGCCCGCGAGGCCGGCATGGAATGCGGCTGCGCACATTGACTTTCGCCATAGCATCGCCTAGCCTGTGATTGCGTTCGATGTGAAGGCATTCCGAGGAGGAACCTAGCGCTGAGTAAGGGGAACGCGTAACGACTCATCCGGTAGGAAAAGCGAGGGACTTCGGGTCCCATGCCAATGAGGCAGCGCCGATTTGAGATCTGCTTGCGGGCGCACAAAAAATCCGGCTAAAGCGATCGCGAAAAGCCCGTCTGGTCGATGACCGGCGGGCTTTTCCTTTTGACAGCTCGGCAACAGAAAGGCCACCGCTCGCTGCGCCCTGCCGGCACGGCGAGCGTCCGGCGTCATGCCGGTGCCGACCCGCTACATCGCGCCCTTCGCCAGATAGCGCAAATGCCAGCTCAGTGCTTCCTCGAGCAGGTGCGGCGTCTGCTTGCCCGGCGAGTGATCCAGCGCCCGCTTGTAGTAGTCGTTCAGCGCCGGACGGAAGTGCGGATGCGCGCAGTTGTCGATGATGGCGCGGGCGCGTTGCTTGGGCGACAGACCGCGCAAGTCGGCCAGGCCCTGCTCGGTGACGACCACCTGCACGTCGTGTTCGGTGTGATCGACGTGGGGCGTCATCGGCACGATGCAGGAAATCTCGCCGCCCTTGGCCTGCGACGGCGTCATGAAGATCGACAGGTAGGCGTTGCGCGCGAAGTCGCCGGAACCGCCGATGCCGTTCATGATGCGCGTGCCCATCACGTGCGTCGAGTTGACGTTGCCGTAGATGTCGGCCTCGATCATGCCGTTCATCGCGATCACGCCGAGCCGGCGGATCACCTCCGGATGGTTCGAGATCTCCTGCGGCCGCAGGATGATGCTGTGCTTGAAGCGCGCCAGGTCGGCATTGAGCTCCGCCAGCGCGCCGCTCGAAAGCGAGAAGGCCGTCGCCGAGACGCAGCCCAGCTTGCCCGACTTCAGCATCTCGAGCATGCCGTCCTGCAGCACTTCGGTGTAGGCCGTCAGGTTCTCGAACGCGCCCTGGTTGAGGCCGGCCAGCACGGCATTTGCGATGTTGCCGACGCCCGATTGCAGCGGCAGCAGGTCCGGCGGCAGCCGGCCCTTGCGCACTTCGTGCTCGAGGAAGTCGAGGATGTGCGCCGCGATCTTGCGCGAAGTGTCGTCGGGCGCGCTGAAGGCCGAGTTGCGGTCCGGCGCGTGCGTCTCCACGACTGCGATGATCTTCTCCGGATCGCAGCGCAGATAGGGTTCGCCGATGCGGTCGGCCGGATGCACCAGCGGGATCGGCTTGCGGCGCGGCGGCAGCTCGGTGCCGTAATAGATGTCGTGCATCCCCTCGAGGTTCTCGCTCTGCCACGCATTGACCTCGACGATCACCTTGTCGGCCTGCTCGAGCCAGGTCTTGTTGTTGCCGACGGAAGACGAAGGCACCAGCCGGCCGTCCTCGAGGATCGCGGTCGCCTCGACCACCGCGACGTCGAGCTTGCCGAGAAAGCCCGACCAGACGAACTGCGCCACGTGCGACAAATGGATGTCGAGATACTCCATCTCGCCGGCATTGATGCGCTTGCGGCAGGTGGGGTCGGACTGGTAGGGCAGGCGCATCTCCACGCCGTCCACCATCGCGAGCGCGCCGTCGAGGTCGGGCGCGGTCGAAGCCCCGGTCCACACGCCGATCTTGAAGCGCTTGCCGTAGAGGTTGGCGTCCATGATGCGCTTGGCGAGCGCGGAGGGCACGGCCTTGGGGTAGCCGGCGCCCGTAAAGCCGCTCATGCCGACGTTGACGCCGGAGGGAATCAGGGCCGCGGCCTCGTCGGCCGACATGATCTTGCCGCGCAGGGCGGCGCAATGGATGCGCGATGCTCCACTCATTCGATGCTCCTGGGTGTGTCGCCTCCGACGAAAAGGAGCCCGCGCAAGGCGGGCTCGAAATCCAGAACCACGCATGACAACAGCTCTGGAGAGGAGGCGTGAAAACTTCGGCCGGCGCCCGGGACTGCCGGGCGGCGGGCGAGCCCGGCGCACCGCAAGGCGCGGCCGGGGCGTGACTCTCTTACTTCTGCGCCGTCGCGGGATCGGCGGGCTTCGCCGCGTCGGCGGCGTTCGGCAGCGCGGGCGCGGCCGCGTCGGCGGCGGGGGCGACCGGGGCGGCGGCCGGCGCAGGCTGGGTCACCGCGGGCGCGGCGGGAGCCGCAGCCTCGTTGCTTTTCTGGGAGCAGGCAGCCAGCAGCAGGCCGGCGAGGGCGGCGACGAACAGGGAACGCTTCATTTCGGACAAATCCTTTTCGGTAACGTGAGGGCGGCCGCGGCGACGGCCTGGACGCAACGATAGCGAGGGCATTGCCCGCGGACAAACGACACTTTATGATGCGACGGCTAAGAAAAACTTAATCGAGCATGAGCTACCGCCTGCCGCCGCTCGCCGCCCTGCGCGCCTTCGACGCCGCCGCGCGTCACCTGAGCTTCAAGAAGGCCGCCGAAGAGCTGCACGTCACGCCCGCCGCCGTCAGCCAGCAGATGAAGTCGCTGGAGGACTACCTCGGCGTGCCGCTGTTCCGCCGGCTCACGCGCGCGCTGGAGCTCACCCCGCAGGGCCTGGCGATGCTGCCCAAACTGCGCGAAGGCTTCGAATGCCTGGCCGCGGCCGTCGCCGCTACGTGCCAGCAGGATGACGGCGCGCTCACCGTCACGGCGCCGCCTTCGTTCGCCTCGCGCTGGCTGGTGCCGCGGCTGTCGAGCTTCGCCGCCGCCTGCCCCGACGTCGAATTGCGGCTCGCCAGCAGCCCCGACACCGTGGACCGCCGCGGCGAAACGCCGGTGTTCGGCGACGGCGCGTTCGACCCGCGCGAACGGGCCAGCGAAGTCGCCATCCGGTTCGGGCTCGGCGACTACGCCGGGCTGCGCGTGGACAAGATCCTCGCGCCGATGCGCGTGCCCGTCTGCAGCCCGCGCATCATCACGGCGCGCCGGCCCCTTGCCAAGCCCGACGACTTGCGCCGCCACGTGCTGATCCACGACGAAACGGTGCCCGAGGACGGCGCCCAATCGGACTGGCAGCGCTGGCTCGAGCTTGCGGGCGTCGACGCGAAGGCCGTCGATGCCCGGCGCGGACCGCGCTTTTCCAATGCCGTGTTGGCGGTCGAAGCCGCGCTCGACGGGCAGGGCGTGGCGCTCGCCATCCGCCCGCTGGTGGAAGCCGACGTTGCGGCCGGGCGCCTGGTGATTCCTTTCGAACTGGAACTCGCGTCGGACTACGCCTACTTCCTGGTCATGCCGGAAGTGGTGGCGCGGCGGCCTTCGGTGGCCGCCTTCCGCGACTGGCTGCTGGCGCAGGGAGAAGCGAATGCGCGGCCGCGCGCCGCGAAACGCAAACGCCCGCTCAGGGCAGCGGGTACATCCAGGCGAGCATGACCTGGCCCTGCGCCTCGGCTAGGCGCGCCAGATCGCCCATGGCGACGAGCAGGGCCTGCACGTCTTCCACCGGCCAGCCGTCGAGCTCGAATTCCTCGGTGGCGGCGAGCTCCGCGCCGATCTCTTCGAGCGATTCCTCTTCCAGTTCCGCCAGCCGCTCTGCAATGCTGGTCGGGATGCGGACCACGATGGCGCCGTCGTCGTCGAGCGCGTCGTACACCGGCTCGTAGGCGCCCAGCGCTTCTTCCAGGTCGTCGCCGCTCAACAGGCAATGGAGGGTGGCGAGCTTCGTCGAGTCGATGTCGCGCGCCTCCAGCCCGCTCCATTCGTCGACGGGGCGGTCGGACTGGCCCACCGCTTCGACTTCGTCTTCCTCGGCGGCCACGATATTGGTCACGAGTGCCATGGCATTCCTCTAATGTGGATTTCGGCTCCAAGGTAACATGGATCGATGGCAGCCCCGAGGGTTCCGCCGGGCTCGGTTCCCGGCCGATTGATCCGCTTCTTCGCGGCGCGTCCGCGGCTGTTCTCCAGCGTTCTCTTCGGCATCGCCGTCGCGGTCGTGGAGCCGACGTCGCTGGCGCCGCACGGACTCACGCGCCTGATCGTCGGCTGGAACGCCGGCGCCTGCCTCTACCTGCTGCTCGCCTGGCACATGGTGGCCGGCTCCACCCACGAGAGCATCCGCCTGCGCGCCATGCGAGAGGACGAAGGCCGCTTCGTGGTGCTGGCCATGGTGGTCGTCGCGGCGCTGGTGTGCCTGGGCGCCATCGTCGTCGAGCTCGCCGTGGCGCGCGAACTGCAGGGGCCGGACCGCCTCGCGCACATGGCGCTCGCCGGCGTCACCATCGTCTCCAGCTGGACCTTCACGCAGGTGATGTTCGCGCTCCACTATGCGCACGACTACTACACGGCCGCGGCGCGCACCGGGCATGGCGGGCTCGCCTTTCCCGGCGGCCACGCGCCCGACTACTGGGACTTCCTCTACTTCTCGGTCGTCATCGGCACCTCGGCGCAGACGGCCGATGTGAGCCTCACCAGCCGCGCCATGCGGCGCACCGGCCTGCTGCATTGCGTGCTGGCTTTCTTCTTCAACACCATGCTGATCGCCCTGACGATCAATATCGCCTCGGGGCTCGTATGACGGACGCAGAAGAGGACCACGCGCACGCGGCCCGGCGCCTGCTGGTCGGCCGCGCGCTGCGCGCCTTCGCCGACGGCTATGTCGCGGTCCTGCTGCCGGCCTACCTGCTCGCGCTCGGCTTCGGCACCTGGGAGGTCGGCGTGCTGGCGACGGCCACGCTGCTCGGCTCGGCCCTCGCCACGCTGGCCGCGGGCGCATGGGGCTACCGCTTCCATCCACGCGCGCTGCTGCTCGGCGCCGCGCTGCTGATGGCCGCCACCGGCTTCTGCTTCGCGGCCGGTTCGGCCTTCTGGCCGCTGCTGGCTGTGGCCTTCGTCGGCACGCTGAACCCGAGTTCGGGCGACGTCAGCGTGTTCCTGCCGCTCGAACATGCGCGCCTCGCGGAGGCGGCCGAAGGGGAAGCGCGCACCGCGCTGTTCGCGCGCTACAGCATGCTCGGCGCGCTGTTCGCCGCCGTCGGCTCGCTCGCCGCGGCGCTGCCCGACCGGCTCGTGGCGCTCGCCGGGATCGCGCAGCTCGACGCGCTGCGCCTGATGTTCGCGGCCTACGGCGCCATCGGCGGCCTCGTCTGGCTGCTTTATCGCGGCCTGCCGGATGCCGGGCCGGCGACGCAGCGCAAGCCGGCGCCGCTCGGTCCCTCGCGCGGCACGGTGTTCCGCCTTGCCGCGCTGTTCTCGGTCGACGCCTTCGCCGGCGGGCTCACGGTGAACGCGCTGCTCGCGCTGTGGCTGTTCACGCGCTTCGGCCTCTCGCTCGCGGCGGCCGGCAGCTTCTTCTTCTGGGCCGGCCTGTTGAGCGCCTTCTCGCAGATGCTGGCGCCGCGGCTGTCGCGCCGCATCGGGCTGGTGAACACGATGGTGTTCACCCACATCCCGGCCAGCCTGTGCCTGATCACCGCGGCATTCATGGATCAGTTGGCGCCGGCGGTGGCGTTGCTGCTGGTGCGCGCGCTGCTCTCGCAGATGGACGTGCCGGCGCGCGGCGCCTTCGTCATGGCGGTGGTGACGCCGCCCGAGCGGGCCGCGGCGGCGAGCTTCACCGCCGTGCCGCGCAGCCTGGCGGCCTCGGCGAGCCCGGCGCTGGGCGGCGCACTGTTCGCCGCCGGCTGGCTGGCGGCGCCGCTGGTGCTCTGCGGGGTGTTGAAGATCGCCTACGACCTCATGCTTTGGCGCGCGTTCAGAAACGCGCGCCATCACTAGCCGGCTAGTCGGTCGGCTCGTCTTCCACCACGGGCAGCAGCGCGGCCTCCAGTTCCTGGCGGCCGTGCGGCGAGGCCATTGCGACGATGGTGAAGCCCGGCTGCAGCATGAACTGGTCGGCCGGCGGGTTGAACACCCAGTCGCCCTTGGTGCGAATCGCAAGCAGCACGTAGTTGGCGCTGCGCAGCCGCAGCGTGGCAAGCAGGCGCGGCTCGAAGTCGGAGGGCACCGTCACTTCCTCCACGCGCAGGCGATGCTCGGAGCGCAGCATCTCGTCGAGGAAGGAAACGACGTGCGGCCGGATCATCGCCGAAGCGATGCGCATGCCGCCGGTGAAGTTGGGCGACACGATGGCGTCGGCGCCGGCCTTCTTCATCTTCTCGATGTTGCGCAGGTCGTTGCAGCGCGCCACCACGCGCAGGTTCGGGTTCATCTGCTTGGCCGTGAGCGAGATCATCAGGTTGCGGCTGTCGTCGCCGGTGACGGCGAACACGCCGCGCGCATGCTCGATGTTGCCGGCCGTCAGCACGTCCTCGTCGGCGGCGTCGCCGCTGATGTAAAGCATGCCGGGGTGCTTTTCGGCGAGTGCTTCGAGCGACTTCAAGTCTTCGTCGATGGCGACGAAATGGCGGTTGGTGCTTTCCAGTTCCGTCCCCACGTTGCGCCCGACGCGGCCGAAGCCGCAGACGATGTAGTGGTTGCGAATTTTCTTCATCGTTTTTTCCATGCGACGTCTCCGCATCGATTTGTCGAAGTCGCTGGCCAGCACGATGGCCGTGACGCTCGAAAAGAAATAGGTCATCACGGCCACGCCCGAGAAGGCGATGGCCATGGTGAAGACTTCCAGGTGGGGCTTGTGCCAGACCTCCACGCCGCCGCCATAGCCGATGGTGGCGACCATCAGGAAGGTCATGTAGAGCGAGTCGACCCAGGTGTTGCCGGGATCGCCAAGGATCTTGTAGCCGATGGTGCCCACCAGCATGATCGCCGCGAACCCGCCCAGGGCGACGACGATCGACAACCGCGCGCGGCGGAAGACTTCGGTGGTGTTTTCGTCGTAGTTCATGCGGATTCGGGGCGGTGGCGGCTGGGTGACGTTGTCGTCGGTCGTCATTTTATCCAATGCCGCCCAAGTTGGTTTTGTTTCACGTATTGCATATGTCATATTTACACGATGCCCTGAGCTAGGTACCATCCGCGCCTCGTACGACCACCTCGCTGCCGTGGTTTGAATCCTCAAGTCACGGAGTGGTCGCATGAAGCGATTCGAATTCGGGGCGGTTAAAGCCCAATCCCTTGTTCCGACGGCGCTCGCCCGATTTGGAATGCGGCGAGCAATCGGCGCCGCATTCCTTGCCGCGCTGGTCGGCGCGTCCCATGCGCAGGTGCGCGACGAAGGGCAGCGCCTGCTGATGGACCGCCAGGAAAAGTCCAGAAGCGAGGCGCTCGAAACCGAGCAGCCCCGCGTCGCGGGAACCCCGGCGTCGCCCGATATGGAGAGCGTTGATCCGACCGCGCTCGCTGAGGAAGAGCCGGCCTTCGTCGTTCGCGAGATCGAGCTCAAAGGGGACTCCTTTCTGGCCGCCGACGAACGTGAAGCGCTTCTCCGACCATTCATCGCCCTTCGACTGGGCCAGCGCCGGATCGACCTTCTCCTGCGTCGCATCACCGCCGCGTACATGGCACGCGGCCTCATTACTACCCGAGCTTATCTTGCTCCGCAGAACCTCTCGAGCGGGCGGCTCGAGATCACCGTGGTGCCGGGCAAGCTCGAGGCCGTTCGGTTGAACAACGATGTGCTGGCCGGCACGGCACGAGCGGCAATGCCGGAAGCCGCGGACGGCGTGCTGCGACTGCCCGACGTCGAGCAGACGGTGGACCAGATCAACCGTCTGCGCTCGCAGCATGCCGAAGCGCAGATACTTCCCGGCCAGTCGCCGGGCGGTTCAGTCGTCGAACTCACCAATCGGCCGGAATCGCCATGGCGCGCGTCCTTGGGAGCGGACACGTACGGCCAGCCTTCCACGGGGCAGGGGAGAGTCCGGTATGGCATCGAGGTGGATGATCTTCTCGGGGCCTGGGATGCATGGAGCGTGAGCCACGTCGAGGCAAAGGACTCGCGCGCGGATCTGCTGACGGTCTCCGTGCCGCTCGGCTACGGCACCTTCTCCTATGCCTTCGCCCAGTCGGCGTACCGGACGCCGATTGGAACATTTGCCGTTTCGACCGGATCGTCGCGCAACCAGACGCTTGCCTGGAACCACGTTCTGCAACGCGACTCGCGCGGTCGTACCGCGATGGACGCTTCGCTCGCTCTGCGGGAGTCGTGGCGCCGGCTCAATAACGTCGAACTAAGCCCGCAACAGCAAGCGGCGCTCTGCATTGCGCTGTCGCGCCAGCAGCGCCTATCCGTCGGGTCCGTTTCGGGCGAGGTCGGCATCAGCCGCGGTCTCGATGCATTCTCCTTCGACCGCGATGCACCGGGCCTGCCGGACGCCGGCGCCCACAACCAGTTCCGCAAGACCGACGTCAGCTTGGCCACCCTGCTGGCCGTGGGCGCCGACTTTGCATGGCGGGCCAACCTTTCGGCGCAGTGGGCGCAAGTCGGGCTTCCCGGCGCCGAGCAGATCTTCGCGGGCGGCGCCTCCACTGTGCGCGGGTTCCAGGAAGGCGCGGTCGTCGGCGACCGCGGCTACGTCTTCCGCAACGAGCTGCAATGGACCGGCGAGCTAACGCGGACAGGCATCGCCGGTGCGCAGTTCGTTCCGTTTCTGCTTGCCGATGTCTCGCATACGCGCCTGCTTGCGGACGCCGACAGCAAGCGTCTGTCGTCGATCGGTGCGGGCGTCAGCCTCGCCTGGAAGTACGCCAGCCTTGATGCGGCCTGGGCACGCCCGTTGGCAGCATCCGACGGCGTGCTCAAAGCCGACCGTCTCCACGCGTCGCTTTCCTTCCAGTTCTGAATGGAGTTGCCATGAAGCTTCGACACTTCGCCACATTGCTCCTTTTCCTGTGCGCCATGCCGGTTGCTGCGAAGGATGCGGCAAAAGAGCGCGGCATTGGCGGTACGCCGGCAGCGGCGCGCGTCAACGGCATCGCGATTCCCATGGCGCGCCTTGACGACGCCGTGCGTGCCGCGGTGGCACGAGGTGGCGCCGACACGCCCGAACTGCGGGCGGCGTTGCGCAGCCAACTCGTGGCGCGTGAAGTGTTTCGCCAGGAAGCCGTCAAGCGCGGCTGGCAGAGCGACCCGCAGGTGCTCGAAGCGCGGGATGCGGCGATGATCCAGCGCTATCTGAAGGATGCGGTGCGCCCGGAGCTGGTGCCCGAAGCGCTCGTCCGCGCTCGCTACGACGCCATCGTCGGTGGGCTCGGGGAGCGGGAATTCCGCTTTCGCCTGATTGCGTTGGCCGACGAGATGCGCGCGAAGGATCTGCTCGCCGCATTGAAGGAAGGCAAGGCCGACTTCGCCGAGGCGGCCCGCCGCGAAAGCCTGTTGCCGTCGCGCGAGAGGGGCGGCGAGATGGACTGGCTGTCGTTCAAGACGCCGGCCGTCGAAGGGCGCACCCAGGGATTGCCGCTGCCTGTCGCCAATGTGATCGCCGCCCTGCCGGCGGGCACGTTGGCTGCCGAGCCCGTTCCGTTGCAAGGGGGGCTCTGGTGCCTGGTGCGGATGGAAGAAGTACGGCCGACGCGCGTTCCGGCCTTCGACGAGGTGGGTGCCAACCTGCGCCGCGCTCTCGAAGCGCAAGCGCTCGAAAAGGCCACCGCGGAGCTCGTCGCGCGCTTGATCGCCAACGCCAACATCCAGTAACCGGTCGTCATCGCGAGGAGCGGGAATCATGTCCAAGCGCAGCGGAGGTGAATCTTCGATCTCGGCCCGGCGCCGTTTGGCAGCGGGTTTGCTGGCTGCCTGGCTGTTGGCGTCGCCGACGGGCCTCGTGCTTGCAGGACCGCTTGCCGACGCGGCGGCGCCGGCGAATCAGCGTCCGGAGGTGACCACGTCGCCGACCGGCGTCGGCATGGTGAACATCGCTGCGCCGAATGCCGCGGGCCTCTCCTACAACCGCTATCAGCGCTTCGACGTCGATCCCACCGGCCTGCTGCTCAACAACAGCACCGCGCCGCTCACTGCGCCGCTGGGCATCACGATACCGGCCAACGCCAACCTGGGTGGCCGCCCGGCGTCGCTCATCGTGAACGAAGTGGTGACGGCCACGCCCAGCCAGCTGAACGGCCCGCTCGCCGTGCTGGGCACTCCTGCCAACGTCGTTGTCGCCAATCCGAACGGCATTACGTGTAACGGCTGCACCTTCGTCAATACGTCGCAGGTGCAGCTGACGACCGGCAGTGTCGGCTTTCGCGACCCATCCGGCGCTGCCTCGAGCTTCGATGCTGCGGCCGGCATCGTGCTCCAGGTTGGCAGCGGACGGATCATCATCGATGGCGCCGGCCTGTCGGCGCCGCTTGCGCGCCTCGATCTGGTTGCCGAAACCGTCGGCATCAAGGCTCCGGTGACCGTGAGTGGGGCGCTCAATCTGCTGGCTGGCCGCCAGACGATCGATGCCGAGAGCCTCGCCGTTCGGGCTGGCGGCACCTGCAACGACAAGGCCGGCATCGGGCAGGACTGGGCGATCGACGCCACCGCCTTCGGCGCCCTGAACGCCGGAAGCATCCGCATCGTGGCCACACCGGCCGGCATGGGCGTGCGCAGCGCCGCGCAGCTCGCAGCCTCGAGCGGCGATCTGAGGATTTCGAGCAACGGGGACCTGTCGCTGGCCGATGCCGGCGCCAGTGGCGGCGTGAGGCTTTCCGCCGCGGGCGCGCTGGTCAATGGCGGGAGCATTGCGGCCGGCGCCAATCTCGACATTGCGGCCGGCAGTGTCGACAATCGCGGCCGTCTCCTCGTTGCCCAGAACGGT
>JBLNBJ010000128.1:0-11655 GCA_050259835.1 Ignavibacteria bacterium
ATGTCGCCGGCGTCGTGCTCCTTCGACATGGCATTCATGTCCTCGATCAGGCCTTGCAGCACGGTCGTCATCTGCTTGAGCGAGGCCATCAGGCTGGTGGTGTCGCCGGCATTGACCTCGATGCGTGTCGAGAGGTCCCCTGCGGCCAGCTTGTCGGCAACGGCCGCCGCCAGCGCGGGTTCGCCGCCGAGCGTGCGCATCAGGCTTCGCGTGATGACCCAGCCGAGGATGCCCACGGCCGCCAGCGTGATCGCAACGATGACGAGCGACATCAGCAGGGCCGACGACTTGGCCGCCACGGCTTCGTCTGCTGCCTTCTTGGCGACCTGGACGTTGTACTCGAGATGCTCGCCGATGGCGCCGGCGACCTTTTCGAACTCATCGCCCGTCTGGGCCAGCATGTCCCTCGCCCTGGCCATCGCGGCGGCACCCTTGCGCGACTCGGCGATCACCGGATCCAGCGAGGCGTCGTATTGCGCATAGAGCTTCTTGACCGTGTTCAGGTGCTCCTTGTCGGTCGCATCGGCGACGCAGGACTGCCCGAGGCAGCCGTCCGTCTCGTATTTCTTCAGGTCCTCGGCCACCGCCTGGCGGCGATGCGCCAGTTCCTTCTCGATGCCCGCCATCACTTGCGGATCGGTGTTCAACACGTGGCGGTTGATGTTGATCCGCACGCGGTTGAAGTTCGCCCGCAAATCATCGAGCAGCACGAGGCTCGGCACGACGTTCACGTTGCCATAGTTGGCGGCCTCGAACACCCTGCCCATCTGGGTCAGGGCGACGCCCGCCAGCAGGGCGATGCCGAGCAGGGCGGACAGCACCAGCAGTAACATCTTCTTGGTTACGCTCATCGGTAGTTCTCCTTGGGGAAGCGGTTCAACGTGCGGCCGGGTTCAGGGGCACGCGGGGTTCTAGAAGTGCGCGAAATCCGCCTCCTGCATGTCGGCGTGTCCGTTGCCCTTCTTTCCGGGCGGCGGAGGCGCGGCCGTAAGAGCCGGCTGCTTCGCGGTCTTCGATGCCTTGCCGGCAACGCGCGCAATGACCTGCGCAGCCTGATGACCCGTCGTGCTGTCCGAAATGGTGAAGAAGGACATCAAGTGCTGCAGGTTGGTGGCCTGCCCGCTCATCTCCTCGGCCGTGGCGGCGAGTTCCTCGGAGGCCGAGGCGTTCTGCTGGGTGATCTGCGAAAGCTGGCTCATCGCCATGTTGACCTGCTCGACGCCGGTGGTCTGCTCCTGCGAGGCCGCCGTGATCTCCTGCACCAGATCGGCCGTCTTCTTGGTCGCCGGCACGATCTCGTCGAGCAGCTTGCCGGCGCGTTCCGCCATGCCGACGCTGTTGCCCGCCAGCTGCCCGATCTCCTGCGCCGCCACCTGGCTGCGCTCGGCGAGCTTCCGCACTTCCGCCGCCACCACCGCGAAGCCCTTGCCGTGCTCGCCGGCGCGCGCCGCTTCGATCGCGGCGTTCAAGGCCAGCAGATTGGTCTGGTAGGCGATGTCGTCGATGATGCCGATCTTCTTCGCGATCTGCTTCATCGCCGTCACCGTCTCCGTCACCGCTTCGCCGCCTTCGGCCGCCTTCTTGGTGCCGTCCGCCGACATGGTGTCCGCCACTTTCGCGTTCTCGGTGTTCTGCTTGATCGAGGCCGACATCTGTTCGACCGACGCCGAGGTCTCCTCGACGCTCGAGGCCTGCTCCGAGGAGGCCTGCGACAGCGACTGTGCCGTCGCCGAAACCTGGCCGGTCGCCTGTGCCAATGTTTCCGCCGTGCCGTTCACGTCGGCCATGATCTGCGCCAGCTTCTCGATGGTGTTATTGACCGTATCCTTGAAGTCCTTCAGTTGGCCCTTGTATTCGCCTTTGACCGACTGCGTGAGGTCGCCCTTCTCCATCGCCACCAGCACGCCTACCGCCTCGTTGACCGGCAGGATCACCGCGTCCAGCGTGGCATTGACGCCCTCGACAATCTTGCGGAAGTCGCCCTGATGCCGCGCGGCGTCCGCACGGGTGTCCAGCTTGCCTTCCACCGCCGCTTCAGACAGCGCCTTGGCATCGCCGACCAGCGCCTGGATGGACTGGCTCATATGCTGCATCGAGGCCATCATGCTGGTCGTATCTCCGGCCCTGAGACTGAATTCGCTCGACAGGTCGCCCACCGCGATCTTGTTCGCAATACCCGCCGCCGTGGCCGGCTCGCCGCCAAGGGAGCGCAGTAGACTGCTGGTGATGAACCAGCCGATGCCTGCAATGGCTGCCAGCGTCAAACCCGCGATGGCGAGCGACATCAGCAGGGCGCTCGACTTGGCCGCCATGGCCTCATCCGCCGCCTTCTTGCCGATGTCGACGTTGTATTCGATGTGGCTGCGAATGGTGCCGGCCATCTTCTCGAACAGATCGCCCGTCTTCGCAAGCATGTCGCGGGCCTTCACCATGCCGGCATCTCCTCGGCGTGATTCGGCGATGATCGGCGACAGCGTCGCGTCGTACTCCTCGAAGAACTTCTTCTCCTGAAGCAGGAACTCCTTGTCCTTGGCGTCGGCGATGCAAGGCTGACCATTGCAGCCGTTGTGCTCGTATCCCTTGAGCGCGTCCGTCACCGCTTGGCGTCTAGCATTGAGTTCCCTCTCTATGTCTGCCATGACGCGTGGATCGTTGTTCAGGATGTGGCGATTCATGTTCAGGCGGACACGATTGAAGTCGGCCCGCAGATTGTCCAGCACCACGAGGCTCGGCACGACGTTCACGTTGGCATAGTTGGCAGCCTCGAACACCCGGCTCATCTGGTAGAGCGCGATACCGGACAGCAGAACGATGCCGAGCAGGGCCGACAGAACCAACAGCAACATCTTCTTGGTGACAGTCATTTGCTTCTCCTTCCCAAAGGCATTTCGGCTTGAGCCATTACGCGACGTCGGCGTCCGCCGGGTGGCGGCCGTCCTTGCTGCTATTCGGCGGCAACCGCCTCGACCGCATACTGCCGGCGGTCGCTCGTCACCACGCGCCGCACGAGGTTCGGCACGTCGAGGATCAAGGCCACGTGGCCGTTGCCGAGGATGGTGAAGCCGGCGATACCCTGCAGCCCGTTGAACACCATGCCCAGCGGCCGGATCACGGTTTGGAACTCGCCCAGCAGCTGCTCGACCACCAGGCCGGTCCGATGGCCGGCGTACTGGACGACGACGACGTTCTCGCGCTTCACCGGATGCAGGATGAAAGCCAGGTCGGGATCACCGGCCAGCGCAGCCGCTCCTTCGGGCGTAAGGGTGACGCCGCCGTTGACGGCGCCGCGCAGGGCGCTGGCGGCCATCCAATCCTCGCTGCCTTCCTCGACCTCGGGCTCCGGGATGTCGAACAGGTCCTTGAGGCGAATGAACGGCAGCACCTCGCCGCGCAGGTTGAGGTGGTTGCGTCCCTGCGCCGCGCGGGTTTCCTCTTCCGACAGCTCGACGCACTCGACCACCATGTCGAGCGGCACGACGAAGGACGAACTGGCGACGCCGACCAGAAAGCCGTCGATGATCGCGAGCGTCAGCGGCAGACGGATGCGCATGGTCGTGCCGACGTCCTGGGTGCTCTCGATCTCCACGCTGCCGCGCAGCGCCGAGATGTTGCGGCGTACCACGTCCATGCCGACACCCCGTCCCGAAAGGTTGTTCACCTTCTCGGCGGTGGAGAAGCCCGGTTCGAAGATCAGGTTGCAGATCTCTGAATCGGAGAGCTGCTCGTCCTGCTTGACGAGGCCCAAGTCGACCGCCTTGCGCAGGATGCGCTCGCGGTCCAGGCCGCTGCCGTCGTCCGACACCTCGATGACGATGGCGCCGGAATCGTGGTAGGCATGCAGCCGGATGGTGCCGTACGGCGGCTTGCCGCGCGCGGTGCGCACGTCGGCCTGTTCGATGCCATGGTCCATCGAGTTGCGCACCAGGTGCGTGAGCGGATCACCGATCTTCTCGACGACGGTCTTGTCGAGCTCGGTTTCCGCGCCCGAGATCTCCAGGCGGATGTCCTTCTTCAATTCGGCCGAGACGTCGCGCACGACGCGCTGGAACTTGTTGAAGGTGGCGCCGATCTGCACCATGCGCAGCGTCAGCGCCGAGTCGCGCACTTCCTCCACCAGGCGCGACAGGCGCGCCGCGGCCTCGAACAGGTCGGGGATGTTGGCGCGCTGCGCGATCATGCTGGCGCCGGCGCTGGCGATGATCAGTTCGCCGATCAGATTGATGTGCTCGTCGAGCTTCTCGGCGTTCACGCGGATCAGGTTGCCTTCGGCCGCCTTGTGCTCGGCGACCTGCTTCTGCTTGGAGAGCGCTGCCTCGACGACCTCGGGCTGCACGGCCTTGCGGTCCACGAGCAGTTCGCCGATCGGGCGCGCCGCCTGCGGCGCCTCGGCCTGGGATGCCAGCGCGGCGGCAAGCTCGTTCTGCGTGAGGCTGCCGCAGCGCACCAGGATCTCGCCCAGGCGCAGCTGGTCCTCGGGCAGCCCTTCGATGAGGGTGCGGTATTGCGAGACGGCGCTGTGCGGCGGCAGGATCGAGATGCGCGCGTCGCGCCGCACGAATTCGAACGCTCCTTCGATCATGGCCTTGTCGGCCTCGGTGCGATAGGCGAGCTCGAAGCCGAGATGGCAGGCTTGCGGGTCGAGGTCGGACAGCAGCGGCAGCGCATCCACGACGGTTTCGATGGTCGCGATCTGGCCGAAGGTGGTCAGGTAGCGGATGAACGAGAGCGGGTCGAGCCCGTCCTCGAGCACCGTGGGCTTGAACCGCAGCGAAATGTGCCAGGCGTCGGTCTCGGCGCCGTCAGCGCCGGCCACCGGCGCGGCAGTTGCCGCCGCCTGCGACGGCGCCGGCGCAGCAGACGACGCGGCGGACTGTCCGAGGCAGGCCTTCAGCTTTGCCGCCAGCGCCTCGCTGGCCTGGTGGACCTCGGGCGACGGCTGGGTGCCGTCGGCGACGTGGTCGAGCAGCGTGCCAAGATGATCGCGCACCGCCAGCAGCAACGCGACGAGCTCGGACGTCACGCGCAGCTCGGCGCTGCGCAGCTTGTCGAGGACGTTCTCGGCGACATGGGTGAAGGCGACGACATGGTCGATGCCGAATATCCCGGCCGATCCCTTGATGGTGTGCGCGGCCCGGAAGATCGCGTTCAGCGTGTCGGCATCGTCCGGCATCTGCTCGATGCGCAGCAGCGCCTCCTCCATCTGGTCGAGGAGTTCCCGGCCTTCGGCAACGAAGGTGTTGAGCGCGTCGTCCATGGTCGCCATGATCGACTCCGGCTCAGACGCGGCGCTCGACGGCGTCGGTCAGGTAGGCGGAAAGGCCCAGCAGGCCCATGACGTCGAGCACCACCGGACTGCAGCCGGAGAAGTGCAGCTCCTTGTTGCGCTCGGCCGCCTCGCGCTTGGCCGCGACGATGAGCTGCACGCCGGCCGTGTCGATCTCCGTGACCTGCGAGAGATCGACGTCGACGTCGTCGGTCCCGTTGAGCGCCGCAAGCAGCTTCTGGCGCACATCGCCGGCATTGAAGACGGTGACTTCGCCCGCCAGGGCCATGTGCTGGATGTCGGATTGGACGGCCATACGATCACCTTTCACTAGAGAATGGAAAAAGGTTGCCGAGCCGCGTGGCGGCCCGGCAACCAAAGGGGCCCCGGAGGGAGGAGGCCATGGAGAAATCGGATTGCGCGCGAATCACGGCAGCACCAGCTTCGAGACGGCCGTCAGCATCTGCGCCGGCTGGAACGGCTTGACCACCCAGGCCTTGGCGCCGGCCGCCTGGCCTTCCTGCTTCTTGTTCTCGCCGGCCTCGGTGGTCAGCATGATGATGGGCGTGAACTTGTAGGCCGGCATTTCCTTGGCCGCCTTGACGAAGGAGATGCCGTCCATGTTCGGCATGTTCACGTCGCTGATGATGAGATGCAGCTTGCGGCCGTCCAGCTTCGTCAGCGCATCCTTGCCGTCGCAGGCTTCGACCACGTCGTAGCCTGCGCTCTTCAATGCGATGCTCACCACCTGCCGCAGCGAGGCGGAGTCGTCGACGATCATGATGCTTTTTGTCATGGCCCGCGCCCTCCCTAGAAGAATGTGATGTCGGCGTTCCGCGGCACGGTCTGCGGATCGCCGCCTTCATGGACGACGTGCTGTTCGGGCACGGTATAGGCGCACTCCATCTCCTTGAGCCATGCTCCCACGTCGATCGGCCCGGCGCTGGCGCCGGCAGCGAGGGCCGCCCGCTTGTCGGCGATGGTGGCCGACAGCCTGCCGATGTCCGCCACGACGTGCGAGAGCACCTGGCTGACACGGTCCTGGAACTGCAACGACACCAGCACTTCCGAGATTTCCTGCCCGATCGCGGCGTTCTCACGGCGCAGCACGTCGGCGCTGTTGGCGAGTTCGGTGACCGCGTCATGGACGCGGCCGATGACGTGGCCGATCGATGCTTCGGACTTGCCGATCATCTCGCCGTCCTGCAATGCGTACTGGCGCGATATTTCGAGCGTCGAGCCGATCGCCGCATTGGCGGTCTCGACGGTCTCCCATATCCTGCGGCCGGTCTCGGCCGACAGGTTGGAGAGCTTGCGCACCTCGTCCGCCACCACGGCAAAGCCGGCGCCGGAGCTGCCCGCGCGCGCGGCCTCGATGGCGGCGTTGAGGGCCAGCAGGTTGGTCTGCTTGGCGATGTCGCCGACTTCCTTCGCCATCGACTTCAGCGTCTCGGTCAACTGGCCCAGCGACGAGACCTCCTTGAGCATCGACTCCTTCATGGCCAGCGCGGAGCGCAGCGTGGCGACGATGGAGTTGAGTTCCGACTCGTTCTCGCCCAGCATGCCGATCAGCGCTTCGCCGGCCTGCCCCTGTGACGACCCGATGGTCGCGGCGATGCGGTCGCTGATGTTGGCGAAGCGGCTGGTCAACGCGGTGATGGACTCCGCCGTATGGTCGCGCGCCATCTCGACCTGGCCTGACCATATCGGCAGCACGCCGTCGCAGAGGGACTCGAGCCCCCCGACACAGCTCGACTTGCGCTCGCAGGCGGCCGCCTTCAGGCGCGCCGTATCGCCTGACTGCGCCTCGCGCCAGGCGTTTGCGCATCGATTGGCGGCCCAAAACGACATCGCCACGGCGCCGAGCATCAGGGCGAGCGCGGTGGCCGCCGCCCGCGCATCGCCCGTCCCGACGGCCCATACGGCGGCTGCGGCGACGATGCCGAAGCCGATGAAAGGCACTTGCAGCGCACCGTTCAACAGCCGGCGGCCGTCGGCGCCTTCCGATGCGGTGGACAAATCCCAGGCCGGCCGCCCCGCGGCGGCAATGTTCACATTCATGATGGGCCTGCCTAGCTCGTGGCCCCGTAGGAAGCCAGGTAGGCGCGGAAGCGCGCCGCATCCCAATGCCGGGAAGTGAAGGCGCGGCGCACCTTGCGCGACGCCTGCCGCCAGTGGCCCGCCGCTTCCTTCAGCAGCGCGCGGTTCGGCATCCAGCTGTAGGGGACCATCTCGAACAGATTGACGTCCGATTCCGGTTCGGTCACCTCGACCAGACGACCGATGCGCAGCGAGCCGTCGCAGCAGACCGGGTCGCCCATCCAGCGGATCGCCACCAGCGCATCCCTCGCAATGGGTCGCTCGCTGCGTCCGCCGATCCAGAATACCGACAGCGCCGCCTGGGCATGGAAGAGCTCGGCACGCGACACCTGCCTGGATTCGTCGATCGGCAGGCGGCAGATGGTCTCGACGCGGAACAAGGACGGCAGCTTGGCCGGCACCGGGTCGGCGGCCCTCTGCTCCCAATCGAACGACGGGATCGGGGTCGTTCGCAACGCACTTGGAAAATCTGACGCCAGCGTGACATCAAGCAGCCGGCCAGCAGGATTCGTGGCTTCCGGTCTCATTTGCTGCCTCCCTATGATCGTGGAGCCAGTATGGCCGGCACGCCGGAATGCCGCTATCGGCGAAATGCCGATTGTGGGTGAGGAGAAATCGGAAAATCGGCTGCGCGCTTGCTTACCACTCAAGCCATAAGGGGTGCTCTGCGCCAATGCCGGCGCCGCGCCGGAAGGACCGTGCGCGGCGGCCACCCAAGGAGAATGCTAGGCGCTGATGAGCTTGTGCTCGACGGCGTAGCGCACCAGCTCGGCCACCGAGTTCACGTGCAGCTTCTGATAGAGCCGCGTCTTGTGCGTGCTGACCGTCTTCACGCTGAGGTTGAGCATGTCTGCGATCTCGCTCGTCTGGCGTCCGTCGGTGAGCATCTGCAGCACCTGGATCTCGCGCTGCGAAAGCGCCCGGCCGCGAGTGCCGGCGCCGCTCTCGAGATCCTGCATGATGTCGTTGACTGCAATCATGTCGACGTAGCGCTCGCCGGACGCAAGCTTGCGGATCGCCTCGTGCAGCGTCTCGGGGCTGCTGAACTTGGTGACGAAGCCCGCCGCGCCAGCCCTCAGCGAAGGCATCGCCAGAAAGCGCGCGTTGTCGCCGAAGCTGACTGCACAGATCTGCAAGGACGGCGCTTCGATATGGAGACGGCGGATGAGGTCGAGCGGATTGGCTTCCGGCTGGGACATGCACAACAACAGGACATCCAGCCTCCCCCCGCGGACGGCATCGAGAATCTCCTTCGCGCTGATGACCTCGCCCACCACCTCGAAGTCGCTGCTCGTCTCGACGACGCGTCTCAGGCAACCCGCGATCAACGGATAGCCCGCTGCAATCAATACCCTTGTCATTATTCTGAGTCCCCCTGCGGCTTGCATTTGTCCAGGACATCCGAGTTGCGCGATTGCTGCACCCCCCGGAAGGAAACGGCGAGTCCTAGGCCCTTCCCCACATTCATTGTAGGAAAAGCGCCCTACGGCCGCTACCGAAAAAGCCCGAATTGGACGCGGAATATCTTCCGAATCCCGTGTAGGAAAAGCAGAAGTTATGCGGGAAGGAATACCCGACATGACGTCCAGCTTCCGACTTCCTGCATAGGGCCGGACGGCGAAAGCCCCTGAAGACAGCCCACCGGCGTTGCACGCACTGCAGACCCGAATCTCCGCGCTCGAACTGTTGCTGGCAGGCGACAGCGGCTTCAGCGTGCCGCCCCCCGCCGCCTTCGCCAGTGTTCCGATCATTGCCCTCAACGTCGCCGCGGGAATCGGCTTGTGGAGCAAAGGAAGCCACTCTGGCGCACCGCCTTGAGCCGCTCGGCCTCGATGTCTCCGGTGATGAGCAGGCACGGCAGCCTGCCGTACTGCTCGCACAGCCAGTTCAGGGCCTCGATGCCGCCCCGGACCGGACCACCCGGTCTCGAATGCCCCGCAGGCGCGACGGCATGATGCAGGGACATCGACGAATCTCCGCTGGATCGGCAATGCCATCCAGCATATCGCCGCGGCATGCGCCGGTCCCGTCAGAGCACGATCTGCGAGCGCTCCTGCGCTTCGTGCTGGGGCGACGCGGCGGGCTGCGCGGATTCCGACCAGCGCAGCGCGTCCACCGCGCCGGCAAGCCCGGCCGCGGTCGCATGCTCGTACAGCGCGCGCAGCGGCAGATTCATGCCCGTCGCCGTGCGCAACGCGGCCATGAGCCGCACCGCCATCAGCGAGTGGCCGCCGATGTCGAAGAAATTGTCGAAGATGCCGATGTCCGCGCGCCGGAAAGCATCGCGGAACACCGCCAGCACGGTTGTCTCCGTCGGCGTGCGGGGCGCAGAAACGGGAGCGGCAGGCAATTGCGCGCAGGCGGCCTGCGTACGCAGCGCGGCGCGATCCACCTTGCCATTGACGTTGAGCGGCATCGCGGCGAGCGCGACGTAGCGGTCCGGCATCATGTGCGCCGGCAGCCGGCGCGCGAGGAATTCCGCGAAGCCTTCCATTGGCGCTTCTTCGGCGCGGCGCGGAACGACGAAGGCCACCAGTTCCTGATCGCCGGCACCCGCCTCGCGCGCCACCACGGCACAACTGCGCACGCCCGGGTGGGCGGCGAGCGCGCGTTCGATTTCACCGGGCTCGATGCGGTAGCCGCGCACCTTCACCTGGTCGTCGGCGCGCCCCAGATATTCGAGGTCGCCGCTGCCCGGGCGGCAGCGCACGATGTCCCCGGTCCGATAGAGCCGCTCGTCCGGATTGCCCGAGAACGGGTCCGTCACGAAGCGCGCCTGCGTCAGCGCGGGGCGGTTCAGATAGCCGCGCGCGACGCCCGGCCCGCCGATGTACAGCTCGCCCGCCACGCCAGGCGGCACCGGCCGCAGGTCGCCGTCCAGCACATGGAGTCGCATGGCGGCGATCGGCACGCCGATCGGGATCGATCCGTTCCAAGGGTCGTCCGGGGTCACCTCGTGAATGCAGCAGCCGACCACGGTTTCCGTGGGGCCGTATTCGTTGATGAGGCGCGTCGCCGGTGCATGGCAACGCCACGGCGCCACCCGCTCGGCCGTGAGGTTCTCGCCGCCGATGACCAGCACCTCGGCCGCCCGCGCCATTTCCTCGGGCGCCAACTCGTGGTTCAGGATCTCGAGGTGCGCGGGGGTGAGCTTTACCAGGCTGCGCTTCCCCGCGCGCAGGGCGGCCACCAGCGCGAGGGCGCCGTCGTCCTCCGCCAGCAGTTCGACGTGGGCACCGACCAGCAGCGGGACGTAAAGGCTGGTGACGGTGAGATCGAAAGAAAGCGAGGAATGGACGGGCACCGAACCGCCGGCCGCCACCCCATAGGCGCGCGCCGCCCAGCACAGGTAGTTCGCAAGCCCTGCATGGGTGCAAATGACGCCCTTGGGCTGGCCGGTGGAACCGGACGTGTACATGACGTAGGCGAGATCGCCGCACCCGGCCGCCGCTTCCCGCGACCGCTGCACGGCGTCGACTGCCAAGAGCTGCGTTCCCGCCTCGCTGGCATGGGCTTCGAAGGCCGGGCGTGCAGCGGCATCGGTGAGCAGCATGCGCAAACCTGCGTCGCCGATCATGAAGGCCAGCCGCTGCGCCGGATAGGCCGGATCAAGCGGCACATAGGCGCAGCCGGCCTTCCAGGCGCCCAGCAGGGCCGCCACCATGTGGATCGAGCGGGCGGTGGCGACGCCGACGAGTTCGCCCGGGGAAACGCCGCTTTCACGCAAGCGCTGCGCGACGCCGTTCGCCCGCTCGTCGAGCTCGCGATAAGTCCATCGCTCGCTGCGGCAGACGAGCGCCAGGGCATCCGGCGTAGCGGCGGCCTGCCGCTCGAACAGCCGGTGTGCCGGAACATTGCAAGCCTCGTTCGGGTCGGGGAGAAGGCTGGCTGCATTGCGCATGGCTGATCCTCTTCGTGGCACGCCTCATGAACCGTAGCGACATTCCAGGCGCCGCGCATCCCAGTGCTGTCCCGCGCGGCATGGGACAAATCTCCCGGGCGACTCAGGTCGGAATCTGCTTGCCGCGCTTTCCCGACAGCGCCTCGGCGATGGCCATGGCGGCGGTGACGAGGCCCGAGTGGGTGTAGGCCTGCGGGAAGTTGCCGAGCGCCGTCGCCGTGGTCGGATCGAACTGCTCCGAATAGAGCCCGAGGTCGTTGGCGAAGCCGAGCCGGCGTTCGAACAGGCGGGCCGCCTGCGCGGCTTCGCCCGCCCGCGCCCGGTAGTCCCCCAGCCAGAAATTGCCCACCAGGCAGGGGTTCTCGCCGCCGCGGACGCCGTCGGAATGCTC
>JBLNBJ010000129.1:0-13663 GCA_050259835.1 Ignavibacteria bacterium
TGCGCCGCGGCGCCGACCCGCAGGTCTACGGCATCGGCATCAAGGAACTGTGGGAAGTGCCGGCCGAGAAGCACCGGAAAGGCCTCGTCATGCACACCGCCGGCTGGCCGCTCGACCCCGCCACCTACGGCGGCTCGTTCTGCTATCACTACGGCGAGAACCTCGTCTCGATCGGCCTGGTCGTCGGCGCCGGCTACGCGAATCCCTACCTGTCGCCGTTCGAGGAAATGCAGCGCCTCAAGACCCACCCGGTGTTCAGCGCCATGCTGACCGGCGGCAAACGCCTCGCCTACGGCGCGCGCGCGCTCACGGCGGGGGGCCTGCAGTCGCTGCCCAAGCTCGTTTTCCCCGGCGGCGCGCTGATCGGCGACGACGCCGGCTTCCTCGTCGCCTCGCGCATCAAGGGCAGCCACGCCGCCATCAAGACCGGCATGCTGGCGGCCGAGGCCGCCGCCGCCGCGCTGGCCGAGGGCCGCGCGCAGGACGAGCTGGTCGCGTATCCCAACGCCTTCCGGATTTCCTGGCTCTATGACGAGCTCTACCGCGCGCGCAACTTCAAGCCCTGGATGGCCAAGGGCCTCTACCTCGGCTCGATGATGTTCGGCATCGACCAGCAACTCTTCCGCGGCCGCGCGCCGTGGACGCTGCACCACGCCGCCGACCACACCAAGCTCGAGCCGGCGGCGCAGTGCCGGCCGATCGACTACCCGAAGCCCGACGGCGTGCTGACCTTCGACCGGCTCTCCTCGGTGTTCCTCTCGAACACCAACCACGAGGAGAACCAGCCGTGCCACCTGCAGCTCAAGGACGCCGAGGTCCCGATCACGACCAACCTCGCGCGCTACGACGCGCCCGAGCAGCGCTACTGCCCGGCCGGCGTCTATGAGATCGTGCGCGACGAGAACGGCGGGAATCCGCGGCTGCAGATCAACGCGCAGAACTGCGTGCACTGCAAGACCTGCGACATCAAGGATCCGACGCAGAACATCCGCTGGGTGACGCCGCAGGGCGGCGAAGGACCGATCTACCAGCAGATGTAGGACTGGCCCGCCGCGGCTAGCGGCAGTCGAGCAGCATCATGGATACGTCGTCGTGCGGATGCGCCGCGCCGACATGGCGGCCGAAGGCTTCGCGCACGGCTTCCAGCCGTTGCGCGGCCGGCGCCGCGCCGATGGCGGCTTCGAGACGTTCCAGCCCGAACTGGCCGCCGCCCTCGTTGGCGGCCTCGAGCAGGCCGTCCGACACCAGCACGAACTGGCTGTCCGGCTCGCAGGCGATCTCCTCGACCTCCGCGATGGCGCGGCCGTCCTCCATCACGCCCAGCGGCACGTGGCGCGAATCGAAGCGCCCCATGACGCGGCCATCTGCCGCAACGTGAAGCACGGGCGGCATGCCGCCGATCCAGACCTCGGCGCGCCCGGCCCGCGCATCGAAGCGCACCAGCGTGGCGGCGACGAAGCGGCCGCCCGGCAGCGTGGCGCGCAGGTGGCGGTTGATCTCGCCAACGATGGTGCCCAGCGGCAGGTCGCGCTTCACGGTGCCGTGGAACACCGACAGCACGGGCAGCGCGCTGATGGCGGCGGAAAGCCCGTGGCCGGTAGCGTCGGCCAGCATCGCGTAGAGGCTGCCGCCCGGTGAAGTGGCAGCGACGACGATGTCGCCGCTGAAGTTGGCCGCCGGCGTCAGCCACTGGTGCACGCGCGGATCGGCGGCGCCTTCGCGCACCATCTGGCGCAGCATGACGTCGTGCGCCAGGATGTTCTCCGCCTCCTGGCGGTCGCGGTAGCGCTGCAGGTCCTGGCGGGCGGCCTCGAGCGCGCGCTGCATGCCGAGCGTGCGCCGCAGCGAGCGCAGCTTGGCGTCGAGCACCGTGAAGCTGATCGGCTTGAACAGGTAGTCGTCGCCGCCGGCGTCCAGCCCGGTCACCAGGCTTTCCTCCTTGTCGAGCGCCGAGAGAAAGATCACCGGCACCCAGCGGCCGTTGCACTTCTGCTTGATGCGCCGCGTCGCTTCGAAGCCGTCCATCACCGGCATCATGACGTCCATGAGGACGATGTCCGGCTGCATCACGGGAAACTGCTCCACCGCCTCGGCGCCGTCGACGGCGAAGCCCACTTCGTAGCCGAGCTTGGAGAGGAAGACCTGGAGGATGTGCCGGTTGGTGGCCGTGTCGTCGACGACGAGGACCTTGACCGGGCTGCCCGTCGCCGCCTCCGTCATGAAGCGCTCCGGGCGCCGGGAAGCGCGCAGCCGCGCGACGCGAAGCTCACGAGGCGAAGCGGATCGGAACGGGTGCGCTGGGAAGGGGCGCAGTTCATGGCGGCTACCGGCAAAGATCGGGGCGGCGAAATGCCGGCGTGATTATAGCCCCCGCCCGCGCTAGAACAATTCGACGTCGCCGCCGACCGGCTGGGCCGAAATGCTGCGGCCGTAGCTGTCTTCCTGGCTGACCACCATGTTGTTGTGCAGCGAACGCAAACGCTTGACCTTCGCCACACCAGTGACAGGGAAATAGATCACCATGCGCGGGTAGATGTCGCCGACGTCCTCCGCGACCACCGGCAGGCCCTCGGCGGCGAGATAGTCGCGCACGAAGGCGATGTTGCGCGCGCCGACGGTGGACAGCTGCTCCATGATCTGCCCGCCGCCGAAGATCTTCACTTCGAGGTTCTCGCGCCGGCCGCCGTTGCGCATGATCTCGTTCACGAGATGCTCCATCGCGTAGTTGCCGTAGCGCGTGGCGGCGCCCAGGCCCGCGGCCTTCCAGTCTTCCGCATCGGCCCCCGCGCCCGCAGGCAACATGAAGTGATTCATGCCGCCGAGGCCGGCGACGCGATCGCGGATGCACGCGGCGATGCAGGAGCCGAGCGTCGTGCTGATGCCCTCCTGCTGCCGGGTGACGTAGTACTCGCCCGGCAGGATGCGCGCCGTATGGACCGACAGGCGCACGCTCCAGCTGCGGCGGATGTGCTCGAAGCCGGGGAGCATGGGCGGTGGCGGCGGTGCCGCCGAGGCGATTGCAGGGGTCGGGGCAATCATCGGATGTCTATCTACTTGCCGGGCGTGAACAGTTGTTCGATCTCCGCAATGGCTTCCTGCGCCTCGCGCACGGCCGGCTCGATGCAATCCGTGTCCAGCCCCGCCTGCAGCCAGGCCAAGGGCCCGAGCGGCGTGACGGCTTCCGGATCCAGCGTGTCGAGTTCGGCCATCAGCGCAAGGCTGTTGGCGATGTGGACGATGGCGGCCTCGCGCGGATGCTGCGCGGCGCCGGCGATCTCATGATGGCAGGCGATGCATTCCTCCAGCAGCGACGGCAGGTTCCAGTGCCGCGCCAGCTCGCCGCCGACGGCGGCATGGTCGAAGGCCATCACCTGGCGTTCGGCCTCGAACACGGGTAGCTCGTCGCCGCTGTCGAGCACCAGCGCGAGGGCTTCGCGCGCCTGTTGCGGCAGGCGGTTGAAGATCACCAGCTCGCCGATGTCGTGCAGCAGGCCCGCGGTGAACAGCGCGTCGGGATCGACGCGCCGGGCCACCTTGGCGAGGTGGCGCGCGATCAGCGCGCAGAACAGGCTGTGGCGCCAGAAGTTCGCCATCGAGACGAGGTCGTTGGGCAAGGCGGCGAAGCACTTGGCGACCGACATCGAGAGCGCCAGGTTTCGCACCTGCGAGGTGCCGATGATCGAGACGGCCTTGCCGACCGTGCCGACTTCCGAGGGGAAGCGGTAGAGCGCGCTATTGGCCACCTTGAGCAGCCGCAGCGTGAACGCCGGGTCCTGCGCGATCGCCTTGGCGATGTCCGTCGCCGAGCTCTGCGGATCCTCGATGAGCCGGCTGATGCGCACGTACACGTCCGGCAGGGTGACGAGGCCGCGAACGTCCTTGACGAGGTCGGCCGCCGAGGTCATCGCGGTTCCTTGCGCACGTAGAGGGTCAGCACGCAGTTCTCCGCGGCTTCGAGCTTCGCCAGCTGCTCGATCACTCCGGCGCTCAGCGTATGGTCCTTGGCGAGGAGCAGCCAGCCGTCGCGGTGCATCAGGTCGCGCGTCAACGTCATGCCGGCGTGCGCGTCGGCCGGCCGCAGCGGCAGTTCCTCGATCTTGTCGCGCAGCATCTCCGCCATCATGGCGACGAAGGCATGCGCGATCTGCGGGTCGTAGCGCTTGCCGCTGTTGTCGGTAATGAAGCCCATCGCTTCCGCGGGCTTGAGCGGCTTCGCGACCAGCAGCCCCATCAGCAACGAGTCGTAGTCGTTCACGACGGCGAGGATGCGCGCGCCGAGCGGAATCTCGAGGCCCGTCAGCCGGTCCGGGTAGCCGGTGCCGTCGTAGTGCTCGTGATGATGGCGGATCAGCAGCGCCGCGCCCTTCAGCTGGTCTACGCCGAGCATCACCATCTGCCCGGTGACCGGGTGCTTCATCACCTCGGCGCGCACCTCCGGCGGCATGGCGTTGAAAGGCCGCTCCAGCACGTCGTCGGGCAGGCCCAGCTTGCCGATGTCGTGCAGCAGCGCCGCCATGAGGAGGTCCTGCGCCGCGGCCTCGTCGAGGCCGAGACTGTGTCCGAGCGCGCGCCCCAGCTCGGCGACGCGCCGCGAATGGCCGGCCAGCCGGCTGCCGCGCAGCTCGATCAGGCCGGAGAAGACGCGCACCGTGGAAGTGAAGCCGCGCTTGAGGTCGCGGTGCGCCTCCTCGAGCGATTCCATGGCGCGCTTGAGCTCCGCCGTGCGCTCGGCCACCTTGAGTTCGAGGCCGGCGTTGAGCTCGCGCAGTTGCTCGTTCTGGGCGCGCGTCAATTCGGCCAGGCGGAGGTTCTCCCGTTCCAGGCGCTTGCGCTCGAGCGCATCCTTGACGGTGAGGACTATCTCGTCGTCGTTCCAGGGCTTCGAGATGTAGCGGTAGATCTCGCCCTGGTTGATCGCCGCAATGGTCGCCGCGATGTCGGCGTATCCCGTGAGCAGCAGGCGCACGACGTCCGGATGGCGCGTGCGCACTTCTCGCAGGAAGGTGGCGCCGTCCATTTCCGGCATGCGCATGTCGGAAACGACCAGGTCGACCGGCTCGCCCTCCAGGATGCCGAGGCCTTCCGCTCCGCTCTCGGCCGTGAGGATGCGGTAGCCCAGGGGCCGGAACAGCCGGCGCAGCGCCGCGACGATGCCGGGCTCGTCGTCGACGAACAGCAGTGTCATGGGCCGTGCGGCAGCGTCGCTCATGTCCCCCTCGTCGCCCCTCGTCGCTTCAGGCGGCCGTGCCTCCGGCCTTCCTCACCATGTCGGCCAGCAGGCGGTTCTCGATGGCCATGCGCCGGTGGGCGAGCGCCTGGGCCACGCAGGCCTTGAGTTCGTAGTCCTGCCAGGGGCGGGCGACGAAGCCGAAGATGTGCGCCACATCGACGGCGGCGATGAGGTCGTCCTGCGCGATGTGCGCGCCGAGCAGCACGCGGGCGCAATCCGGCTGGGAGTCGGCAATCCGCTGCAGGAGTTCGATGGCGCCCATGTCGGGCAGCTTGAAGTCGGCCAGCACGCAGGAGAATGTCTTCGTGGCCGCCAGGCGCAAAGCCTCCTTGCCGGACGCAGCCACGCAGACGCGATCCTTGGCGACTTCCAGCGTGCCGCCGGGTTCGTGGGCAACTTCGGCCCGGATCGCGGCATAGAGCTCGTCGGTATCCGAGCGCGTCGTCAATGACGCCGTCAGCGCCTCGGCGCCGGCCCGGTCGGCATCCACGATCAGGATTTCATCGGGCGCGTCGGCCAGCGGTGGCACCGCGATGCCGCGCCCGCGCACGAAGCCGGCGAGCCGGCGATTCTCGCGCAGCGTGCCGGCGAAGTCGATGGCCTGGGCCACGGAGCTCTTCAGGAAGTAGTCGTGCCAGGGCTTGGGGATGAAGCGGAAGACGTGGGTCTCGTTGATCATCTTCACCAGGGCTGCCATGTCGGTCTGGCCGCTCAGCACGAGGCGCGCGCAATCGGGCTGCGCCGCGGCCAGGGCCTTGAGGAACTCGAGCCCGCTCATGGCGGGCATGCGGTAGTCGCTGATTACCGCGTCGAAATCCTCCTGGGCGGCTCGCGCCAGCGCCTGGGCGGCGTCGGGGAAGCCCTCGACCTCGTACCGGTAGCGGCCCAGCGGCGGGGTGCATAGCTCGCGGCGCACGGCGCTGATGATGCCCGGTTCGTCGTCCACCACCAGGACGCGGCGGAAGAGCGGGGATTCCATGGACGACCTCCTGATTGCCGGCGCAAAAAGCGTAGGATACCCGCAATTGGATTGAGGGCAGCAGACCCTCGCACACGCAAAGGGAGAACGACGCGCATGGAAGCCTTTGTCTGGGATCAGCGCTTCGTCACCGGACTGGACAAAGTCGACGAGCAGCACCGCCACCTGGTCGACATCGTCAATCTGGTCGGCGACATCCTGACGTCCCGGCACAGTTCGGAAGACGACCTGCAGACCATTTTCAATCAATTGGCCGAGTACGCCCATTTCCATTTCGGCGAGGAGGAGCGGCTGATGGAAGAGTTGGGCGTCGATCCCCGGCACGCCGGGAAGCACCGCGAGCACCACGCGCAGTTCATCAACCAGGTGCTCCAGATGTGGCGCAGCCGCGAGAAGATGAGCAATCCGGCCGAGGTGCTGCACGGCTTCCTCGCCGCCTGGCTGTCCTTCCATATCCTCGACGAGGACCAGTCGATGGCGCGCCAGGTCGCTGCGATACGGGCCGGCACGCCGGCCGCCGCCGCCTTCGCGGCCGAGCGCGCCAGCGACGACAACAGCACGTCTGCCCTGCTCTCGGCGCTGCACAAGCTCTACCACGCGATGGCGCTGCAGAACCAGGAACTGGTGGCCGCCAACGAGTCGCTCGAAGCCAAGGTCGCGGACCGCACCCGCGAGCTGACCGCGGCCAACGAGCGGCTGGCGGCAGAGCAGCAGGAACTCGAGATGCTGCTCAAGAAGATGGAAGAGGCGCAGAACCAGATCCTGCAATCCGAGAAGATGGCGGCCATCGGCCAGCTGGCGGCCGGCGTCGCCCATGAGATCAACAACCCGATCGGCTTCGTGAACTCCAACCTCGGCACGCTGAAGAGCTACGTCGAGCGCCTGCTCGGGCTGATCGACCTGTACGACCGTTGCATCGCCGAGAATCCCGAACGCGCGCCGGAGCTGATGGCGGCCCGGGCCAACGCCGACCTCGACTTCCTGCGCGAAGACATCGTGGCGCTGCTCGGCGAATCGCGCGAAGGTCTCGACCGCGTCAAGAAGATCGTCAAGGACCTCAAGGACTTCTCCCACGTAGACGAGGCCGAGCTGCAGGAGGCCGACATCAACGCCGGCCTGGAAAGCACGCTCAACGTGGTGTGGAACGAGCTCAAGTACAAGGCCGAGGTGGTGCGCGAGTACGGCCAGCTGCCCCCCGTGCGCTGCATCGCCGGGCAGATCAACCAGGTGTTCATGAACCTGCTGGTGAATGCCGCCCAGGCGATCGAAAGCCACGGCACCATCACCGTGCGCACCGGCCGCGACGGCGAGTACGTCTGGGTTGACGTCGTGGACACGGGCCGCGGCATGACGCCGGAGGTGCGAAAGCGCGTTTTCGAGCCTTTCTTCACCACGAAGCCGGTCGGCAAGGGCACGGGGCTGGGCCTTTCGCTCTCCTACGACATCGTGGTGAAGAAGCACGGCGGGCGCTTCGACGTCGACAGCGAACCGGGCGTCGGCACCACATTCCGCGTCTGGCTGCCCGTCGCCGGACCGGCTGCCTGACATGGCTGCCCGCAAGCCCCCCGCGCCGCCGATTGAGAAGCGCCGCCACCTGCGGCGCAGCGACGACGTCGCCCCGGCGGACTTCGCCGACCTGCAGAAACTGCTGGCCCAGGTGGAGGCGCAGCGCGAGCAGCTCGAGCGCCAGAACGCCGACCTTCGGGCGGCCCAGGCGCGCATCGCGCTCCACGCCGAGGTCTTCGACCACAGCGCCGAGGCGATGGCGATCACCGACGCCGACAACCGCATCGTGCACGTCAACCGCGCCTTCTGCGAACTGACCGGCTACAGCGCCGAGGAGGTGATGGGTCAGAACCCGCGCCTGCTCAAGTCGGGCCGCCACGACCGCGACTTCTACCGCGAGATGTGGGTCGCGCTGACTACCGTCGGCGTCTGGCAGGGCGAGATATGGAATCGCCGCAAGAACGGCGAGACCTACCCCGAGTGGACCACCATCAACGTGGTGCGCGACGCCGAAGGCAAGATCGTCAGCCATTTCAAGGTCGCCACCGACCTTGGCCAGCATCAGGCCAGGGAAGAGCTGCGGCGCCTGCAGCGCTTCGACGCCCTGACCGGGCTGCCCAACCGCATGCTGCTCGAGGATCGCGCCTTCGAGGCCGTCAACCATGCGCGTCAGCATCAGCGCGTGGTCGCCCTGCTCTACCTCAACCTCGACAACTTCCGCTTCGTCAACGAATCGCTCGGTCACCTCGCCGGCGACGAGGCGCTGCGCACCCTGGCCAACCGGTTCTCGCAATGCGTGGACGGCTCCAACACGGTCTGCCGCCTGTCCGGAGACACCTTCGTGGTGCTGCTCGACGACCTCGAGGACCCATCGTCCATCACGCAATGCGCGGTCGACCTGCTCAAGGCCGCGGCCGAGCCCCTGGTGATCGCGAACACCGAGGTGCTCTTGTCGGCGTGCATCGGCATCGCGCTGTATCCGAACGACGGCGACGACTACGAGACCCTGCTGCAGAATGCCGACGCCGCGCTCGCCAAGGCGCGCGAGAACGGCCGCAACACCTACTACTACTTCACCCAGGACCTGAACGAACGCGCCCGCCATGCGCTCGCCATGGCGACCGAGTTGCGCCGCGCCGTCGAGCAGGGCTGGTTCGTGCTGCACTACCAGCCGCAGGTCGACACCGCCAATGGCAGCATCGCCGCGGTCGAGGCCCTGATCCGCATGCGGCACCCCGAGCGCGGGCTGATCCAGCCGAACGAGTTCATCAGCGTCGCCGAGGAGACCGGCATGATCCTGCCGATCGGGGCCTGGGTCATGCACGAGGCCTGCCGACAGCTCAGGCGCTGGCACGAAGCCGGGCACCGCATCGCCATGGCGATCAACCTGTCGCCGCTGCAGTTCACCGATCCGCAGCTGTTCTCCACCATCGCCGAGGTGATCGAGGTCGAAGGCGTGGATCCGCATGCCGTCGAACTGGAGTTCACGGAGAGCGCGATCATGCACAACGTCGAGACCACGCTGGACGTCATGCATCGGCTCAAGGAAATGGGCGTGCGCCTGTCGATCGACGACTTCGGCACCGGCTACTCGAGCCTCAACTACCTGAAGCGCTTCCCCATCGATCGCATCAAGATCGACCAGTCCTTCGTGCGCAACCTGACCACGGACCCGAGCGACGCCTCCATCGTCCAGGCCATCGTCGCCATGTCGCGCGCCCTGGGCGTCACCACCGTCGCCGAAGGCGTCGAGACGGCTTCTCAGGCCGGCTACCTGCGCAGCCTGCATTGCGACCACCTGCAGGGCTTCTTTCTCGGCCACCCGGCGCCGGCCGCCGAGATCGAGGCCCTGCTCGGCAGCCGGCAACTGGCCGACCGTCCGGAGACCGAGCGCACGCTGCTGGTCGTCGACGACGAGGAAAACGTGCTGCATGCCATCCGCCGCCTGCTGCGCAGCGAAGGCTGCCGCGTGCTGGTTGCCACCAGCGGCGCCGAGGCGCTCGACCTGCTCGCGAACAACGACGTCGGCGTCATCCTGTCCGACCAGCGCATGCCGGGAATGACGGGCACCGAGTTGCTGCAGCGGGTGCGCAGCATGTACCCGAAGGTCGTCCGCATCATCCTCTCGGGCTACACCGAGGCGTCGACGGTGGCCGAGGCCGTGAACAAGGGCGAGATCTACAAGTACCTGACCAAGCCGTGGGACAACACCGAACTGGTCGCCCTGCTGCGCCAGGCCTTCGTCAGGCACGAGGAGATGGCGGCCGCGCCTAGCCCTTGACGCAGAGCAGCTGCTTGAGGCTGTGCACCACCTCGACCAGGTCGGACTGGTTGGCCATCACTTCGTCGATGTCCTTGTAGGCCGCGGGAATCTCGTCCACGACGCCGCGGTCCTTGCGGCACACGACGCCTTCGGTCTGGCGTTCGAGATCGTGCGCCGAGAACGCCTTGTTCGCCTGCGTGCGGCTCATGCGCCGCCCCGCCCCGTGCGCGCAGGACTCGAAGCTCTCCGGCGCGCCGCGTCCGCGCACGATGTAGCTCTTGGCGCCCATGCTGCCCGGGATGATGCCGAGGTCGCCCCGGCGCGCGCGGATCGCCCCCTTGCGCGTCACCCAGACGTCGCTGCCGTAGTGATGCTCGCGCGCCACGTAGTTGTGGTGGCAGTTCACGACTTCGCTCGTCACCGTAAACGGCGGCAAATGGCGCGCCAGCGCCGCCAGCACGGCGTCGACCATGGCGGCGCGGTTCGCCGCCGCGTAGTCCTGCGCCCATTGCACGGCCTGGACGTAATCGTCGAAATGCGCCGAGCCTTCGCCGAACCAGGCGAGATCGCGATCCGGGAGCACGATCTGCTCGCGCTCCGCATCGCGCCGCGCCAGTTCGATGAAGTACTGGCCGATGGCGTTGCCGATCCCGCGGCTGCCCGAGTGCAGCATCACCCAGACGCGCCCCGCCTCGTCCGTGCAGACTTCGATGAAGTGGTTGCCGCCGCCCAGGGTGCCAAGTTGCCTTACCCAGTCGCTGTGGCGGCCGACGCGCTTGCCGACGCCGGGATGGCGCGCCATGATCTCTCGCAAGGGCTTGGCGAAGGGCTTCGCCGCGGCAACCGGCGCGCGCGCTTCCTCGTGCTGCTCGAAGCCCACCGGCACGTCGCGCGAGATCTGGTCGAAGATGCGCTTGAGCGCCCGCTCGTCGAGCTCGGCCGCGGTCAGCGAAAGCCGGCAGGCGATCATGCCGCAACCGATGTCCACGCCGACTGCCGCGGGAATGATGGCCGACCGCGTGGCGATCACGGAACCGACGGTGGCGCCGATCCCGGTGTGGACGTCGGGCATGGCGGCAACGTGATGATGGACGATCGGGAGCCTCGAAAGGTTCTCCAGCTGCCGCCGCGCCGAGGCCTCGACCTCCGGCGTCCAGATCTTCACCGGCACGCGGCCGTCCGCGATTTCCTGCAATACGGGCATCCATGCTCCTTTGGTCCTCGGACCATCATAGCCCGCGGTGGGGCGAGCCCCGAAAAGACCGCCCGCAAACCCCTTCAACTCCGGCCATGGCCGCACATCTGCTCCGGTTAATCTGACGCCACCAACGGCATTTCCGAAGGATGCAGCCATGGTAACCACCGCCACGATCGGCTCCTATACGACGTCCCAGTCGCAGGGTTCCCAGACGGCCAACGTGCAGGCCAGCGCCGGCGCGCGCGCCGCGACGACCTCCGCTTCGACGTCCTCCGCGCCGGGCACGAGCTCCGCCACGATTTCCGCATTGGCGCGCCAGCTGGCCGCGAGCGCCGCGCGCGTCGATGCCTACGGCCGCAACCACACGCGCTCCCAGCTCGCCGCCCGCGCCAACGACATCCTGAAGGATCTCACCGCGCAGGCCAGCCCCACCCTGCAGGCCAAGCGCGACGGCGAAAAGCCGCGCACCGACGACCCGGACCTCGTCGCCCGCGCCGGCAAGGCCACCACATTCATGGCCGCCACGCGGGCCGGCAGCGCCTCGGCGAGCAACCCGTTCGCTGGGCTCTCGCGCGAGCAGCTCTACGACGTGGTCTTCGACGACAGCGGCGCCTACACCTTCAACGAACGGGCGGCGGCCTTCACGGAACTGTCGCGTCAGGAAGGCCAATGGCGGGACAAGGTCTCCGCCGACGCCGCAGCCGAATACAAGGCCACCGGCAAGCTGACCAAGTTCTTCTCGTCCGTGCTCGACCACTTCAACAGCTTGCCGGCCATCCAGCAGTCGCTGTATCCGGCCGATTACGCCAACACGCTGAAGGCGAAGATCGCCCAGAACGCCAGCTACGGCAGCACCGGGCTCAACGCCATCAAGGACATGCTCGGCAACCCGACGGCCGCCGCCAGCAGCGTGCGGCAGTCGTCCGCCACGGCGCAACTGGCCGGTCTCAAGCTGCTGCAGCAGGCAAGGAATCCGGGCTCGTCGTCGGCTTCCCTGCCGGCCGGCGGCGCCGCGACAGACGCGACGCAGAACACCCGCAATGTCGACGCCCTGCTGAAGAGCACCTACGCATCCTCGACGCGCAGCACGCTGTTCAACTACTTCGAAGCCTGACGAATAGGGGCGGCCGAGCCGCCCCCGCTTCGTCTTACAGCGCAGCGACGACCTGGTCGCCCATCTCCGAGCACGACACCTTCTTGGTGCCCGCCTCGTAGATGTCGCCGGTGCGGTAGCCCGCCGCCAGCACCTTCTTCACGGCGTTCTCGATGCGCGTGGCCGAGGCTTCGTCGGCGAAGCTGTAGCGCAGCATCATGGCGACGGAGAGAACGGTCGCCAGCGGGTTCGCCAGGTTCTTGCCGGCGATGTCCGGCGCCGAGCCGTGGCAGGGCTCGTACATGCCCTTGTTGTTCTCGTCGAGCGAGGCCGAGGGCAGCATGCCGATGGAGCCGGTGAGCATGGAGGCCTCATCCGAGAGGATGTCGCCGAACATGTTGCCGGTGACCATGACGTCGAACTGCTTGGGATTGCGCACCAGCTGCATCGCGGCGTTGTCGACCAGCATGTGGCTGAGCTCGACGTCCGGGAACTCGGGTGCGATCTCGATCATCACGTCGCGCCACAGCTGCGTGGTTTCCAGCACGTTCATCTTGTCGACCGAGCAGACCTTCTTGTTGCGCCGCTGCGCGGCCTTGAAGGCGACGCGGCCGATGCGGCGGATCTCGTCCTCGTTGTAGATCATCGTGTTGCGGCCGACGCGCTTGCCGTTCTCCGTCGCGATGCCGCGCGGCTCGCCGAAGTAGATGTCGCCGGTCAGTTCGCGCACGATCATGATGTCGAGCCCGGAAACCACTTCGGGCTTGAGCGTCGAGGCGTTCGCCAGTTCCGGATACAGCACGGCCGGACGCAGGTTGGCGAACAGGTTGAGATCCTTGCGGATGCCGAGCAAGCCGCGCTCGGGACGCTGCGGACGCGGGTTGTTGTCCCACTTCGGCCCGCCGACGGCGCCGAGCAGCACGGCATCGGCCTCGCGCGCGAGCTTCTGCGTCGCTTCGGGATAGGGATTGCCGGTGGCGTCGACGGCGCAGCCGCCGAGCAGCGCATTCTCGGTCTCGATCTTCATGCCTTCCGACTTGAACACGTCGAGCACGCGCATGGCTTGCGCGACGATTTCAATGCCGATGCCGTCACCCGGCAGAACGCAAATCTTCATGGTCAGTTCCTTTCGTCTTCAGTTTTCAAATTCGTTGTGGTGCGATGGGGCGGGCTTCGGAACCCGCCGAGGGCGACGGGTGGTCGTCGCCGCTTCGTGTCCCCCGGCGGACGAAATCTTAGAATCGTCCGCCTCCTCCTTTACCTACGCGTCGACGACCACCCGCCACCCTCGGCTCCGTCGTGCCTTTGCGCCGCACGGCGCCCTCGTGTCCAGGGCTGGTGGGGTGCTCTGTTGCGCGTAGGTAAAGGAGGAGGCGGACGCCTTATCGCTCTTG
>JBLNBJ010000130.1:0-20315 GCA_050259835.1 Ignavibacteria bacterium
CCCAGAAGAAGGATTGGGAGCAGGCCAACCTGTGGGCCGAGCAGGTGTTCCAGTACCAGGTCAAGGCGGCCGACCTCGGCCTGCGCGCCAAGACCTACCTGGAGCAGCACGGCGCTCATAAAGTGAAGTAATTCGGTCAAGTAATTGACCTGAGGCAAGGAAACGGGAACGGGGGCAGGCTAGCCTGCCCCCATTTCCCCAAATCAGAGGAGTGATTATGCAAATGAAGTTGATCGTGGCGTCCGTCGGGCTGGCAATGCTCGCCGGGACCGCCGTGGCCGCCGATGGCGCCAAGCTGTTCCAGGACAAGACCTGCTGGTCGTGCCACGGCAAGGACGGCAAGAAGCCGCTGCTGCCCGACTACCCGAAGATCGCCGGCCAGAACAAGGGCTACATCGAGAAGCAGATGAAGGACATCAAGAGCGGTGCGCGCGCCAACGGCAATTCCGCCGCGATGAAGGGCGTCATGGAAATCGTGGACGACGCGGACATCCCGGCCATCGCGGACTACGTTTCCAAGCTCAAGCCCTGATTGACCGGCGTCAAAGACGCCATTGGCATGGCATCACCACAATGAAACCGTTGAACCCCACCAGAGGATCGATCATGAAGAAGCAAACACTGATGGCGCTCGCAATGCTCGGCGCTACCGTCGCGTTCGCGCAGGCGCCCGCGCCGAAGAAAGCCGGCATCGAGGAAAAAGGCTACGTCTGGAACGCGCAGGAAGGCGAGAAGATCGAGGCCCTGCACAAGAAGGGCGACGTCAAGAACGGAAAGGAAGCCTACGAGGTCTGCGGCGCCTGCCACCTGCCCTCCGGCGCCGGCCGTCCCGACGGCACCTTCCCGCAGCTCGCCGGCCAGCACTCGACGGTGCTGATCAAGCAGATCGCCGACATCCGCGCCGGCCTGCGTGACAACCCGACGATGTATCCGTTCGCCATCACGCTGACGGACCCGCAGGAACTCGCCGACGTCGCCATGTACATCCAGAGCCTCTGCATTCCGACCAACCACGGCGGCTACGAAGGTCCGGACGCCGCGGCGCAGATCGCCAAGGGCAAGGAACTCTACGAGAACGAGTGCAAGACCTGCCACGGCGCCAACGGCCAGGGCGACCGCGAGAAGTTCTACCCCGTCATCGCCGGCCAGCACTACAAGTACCTGCTGCGCCAGATGACCGACATCCGCGACGGGAAGCGCCGCAACGCCAACCCCGACATGGTGAAGATCATCAAGAAGTACGACAACGCGCAACTGGTGGCGATCTCCGCCTATCAGTCGAGCCTGTCGATGCCCGGCGCGATGTGCAAGGCGGGCCCGGCCAAGAAGAAGTAACACGCAGCATTGCATCCGTCCGGCGGCACCCCCGGACGGATGCCCTTTTCGAGAGCGCAATGCAAGAAGAACTCAAGCAGGACAAGCTGATCGCCGGACTGACCGGCATCGCATTGGTGGCGATGATCGTCGCCTATTTCGCCCCTATCTGGTGGGTGGCGCTGACCGCGCCGAACTATCCGAAGGAAGCCTTCCCGCAGGGCATCCGCATCCACTTCCATTTCGACGGCGTCTTCAACGGCTGCAGCGTGGCTGGATCGGGCCGCAAGATGGACGAGGTCGTCCAGCAGGATCTCGACGAGAAGGTCGAACGCTACAACCCGGTGCTCGACGCCAAGAAGGACGTCAACAAGGGCGCCGAGGGGCTCGACTGCGTCCATGAAATGAACACCATCAACCACTACGTCGGCATGTTTCCGATCTCGACCGGCGCGCCGGTGGAGAAGCCGCTGGCGAAGTTCTTCTTCGGCTTCTTCGCCGTGATGCTGCTCGGCTTCATGGTGCCCGAGTCGCAGCGGCGCAAGCGTCCGCTGGTGCTGGCCGCGGGATTCACCGCCGTGGCGGCCTGGATGCTGGTCGACCAGTACGTGCTTGGCCACCTCGCCGCGCATATCGAAAGCTACGTGCACGACGCGCTCACCTACTTCAACGAGCCCGAAAAGATCGCCGGCTGGGGCGAGACCGTGCGCACCGTAAGCCATGTCGCCATCGCGGGATTGATCGTCTGCATGGCCATCGTCGTGGCCGGCGTGGCGCGGTTCCGCGCCTTCTCGCTGCTGCTCGCGCTGGTGCCCGCGCTGCTGCCGGTATTTTTCGTGATCACCTACGCGGGCTGGCTGTGGTTCTTCGGCCATAATCTGCACCCATGGGGTGCATTTACCGTGAAGCCCTTCATGCCGACCGTGTTCGGCGAAGGCAAGGTCGCGCAGTTCTCGACGTACTCGTATCCGTATTGGGGCTATGGGCTGCTGATGCTGATATTCGTTTGCCTCGTGCCGGCGCTGCTGATGCGGCGCAAGCAGATGCGCGAACAAGGCGAGGCCTGAGCTGGGAGTATTCATGAGGCTGCCCGCGCGCCGCCGCATCGCGCCGCTGGTCCTGCTGCTGGCGCTGGCCGGACCGGCCGGAAGTCAGATCATCCTCGACGATTCCGCCGAGAAGTCGGACCCCAAGGCGCAACTGTCGAACTCGCACGGCGGACCGCGCGCCGACGTCGACCGGCCCAAGCCCGTCTATTCGCTCGAGCAGCGCGACCCGCGCGTGCGCGGGCTCAAGCCCTTCCAGGCGCTGGTGGATGCGGCGCCGGCCGGCTCTGTGCTCAAGCCGCCGCCCGGCACCTATCTCGGTCCGGTGCTGGTCGACAAGCCGCTCGTCATCGACGGCGGCGGCCAGGTGACCATCGACGCCGGCGACAAGGGCTCGGTGTTCATGTTGAAGGCCGACGGCGCGAAGCTGACCGGCCTGCACCTCACCGGCTCGGGCGACTCCTACGACACCGACGACTCCTGCCTCGACGTGCGCGGCAACGGCAACACGCTCGAGAACCTGACGGTCGACAACTGCCTGTTCGGCATCGACCTCAAGCAGTCGAACCACAACACGCTGCGCGGCAACCACATCACCTCGAAATCGCACGACCTGGCGATGCGCGGCGACGCCATCCGGCTCTGGTACAGCGACTACAACCTGGTCGAGAACAATCTCGTGGTGGACTCCCGCGACATGGTGGCCTGGTACTCGAACCACAACACCTATCGCGGCAACGTCGGACGGCGCAGCCGCTACTCGATCCACTTCATGTTCGCCAACGACAACCTGGTCGAGAACAACCGCTTCTACGACAACACGGTCGGCGTCTACATGATGTACACGGAGCGGGTTAACCTGCGCAACAACACCTTCTCGCACGCCACCGGCGCCGCCGGCATGGCGATCGGCTTCAAGGAGTCGTCGGACTCGGTGATCGAGAACAACGACATCGTCTATTGCGCGGTCGGCGTCGGCTCCGACCTGTCGCCGTTCCAGCCGCACAGCAGCATCGTGTTCCGCAACAACCGCTTCGCCTACAACGGCATCGCCGTGCATTTCACCTCGGAGCTGGGCGGCAACCTGTTCGCCGACAACGTGTTCGAGGGCAACCTGACCGACGTGGTGCAGTCCGGGCGCGGCAAGGGCGGCGTGAACCAGTACAGCGGCAACTTCTTCGACACCTACCAGGGCTTCGACCGCGACGGCGACGGCTACGGCGACAAGCCGCACGAGCAATACGCCTTCGCCGACCGCATCTGGATCGAGATTCCCGAGGCCCGCTTCTTCATGCTTTCCCCCGTCATGGAGCTGCTCGACTTCCTCGAGCGCCTGGCGCCGCTGTCGACGCCGGAGCTCCAACTGCGCGACGACCGTCCGCGCTACCGCCGTCCGGAGATGCGCTCGTGAGCGACACCGACACCCCCAAGGCGCCGCCCTCGCGCGAGCGCAAGCAGCAGGCGCGCCGCCGCTTCCTGCGTACCGTGCTGCTCACCGGCGGCGTGCTGGGCGCCGCGCTGTCCGGCTACCTGCCGCTTGCCTACGCCAAGAAGGAGCGCCTGCGCCCGCCGGGTGCGCTGGACGAACACGATTTTCTCGCCTCCTGCATCAAGTGCGGGCAGTGCGTGCAGGTCTGCCCGGTGCAGGCCATCAAGTTGGCGGACATCGTCGACGGCTTCGGCATCGGCGCGCCCTACATCGACGCGCGCGAGCAGGCCTGCGATTTCTCCTGCGACGCGGCGCAATGCATCCTGGCCTGCCCGACCGGCGCGCTGGTGTACCAGAAGCCGGCGTTCCTGGGCGAGCGCGGCGGGGCGCGGCTGCCGGCCAAGCCGATCCTCAAGGCCAAGAAGGACGATCCCGAGAACACGCTCAACCTGCGCGAACGCATGGGCGTGGCGCGTCTGGAGCGTCCCGAAAGCTGCCTGGCCGTCAAGGGGCAGGGCTTCAAGGGACAGGTGCGCGGCCCCGAGTTCAAGGGCCGCATGCGCTATATGGCTGTCGACCGCTGGAAGCCGATCGCCATCGCCGACCATCCCTACGACGTCGCCGAATGCGACCTGTGCGTGCGCGAGTGCCCGATCGAGAACGCCATCTCGATGGAGACCATCGTGGCGCCCGACGGCTCGCAGCGCCGCCAGCCGGTGGTGCACGAGGCATGCGTCGGCTGCGGCGTGTGCGAGATGATCTGCCCGGTGGAGCCTTCCTGCATCACCATCGAACAGCGCGGGGTTTGGAAATCATGAGGCGCCTCCTCGATCAGGTGATGATCATGCTCGGCCGCGAGCCGAAGAAGGGCGGGCCGATCAGCGAGCGCGCGCGCCAGGTGCACGAGCTCAAGCGCATGACCAACAAGGGCGAGTTGCAGGCCCGGCGCGAGAAGATGCACTCCGAGAAGCACGTCACGCACAAGTGGCGCAACCGCCGCTGGATCGCGCTGCTGGTGGCCAACCTGCTGTTCGTCGTTTCCTACCACTTCGACGTGCAGTTGCTCGAAGGGGCGCTGACGGCTTCGCGCTTCGTCGGCTTCCACCTGATCGACCTGAATTCGGCGCTGCAGGTGATGCTGGCGCACAAGCACATCATCGTGAACCTGGTGATCGGCACCGCGACGATCTTCGTCGGCTGGCTGCTGCTCGGCGGGCGCACGTTCTGCTCGTGGGTCTGCCCCTACCACCTGCTGGCCGAATTCGCCGAGAAGCTGCACCTGAAGCTCGCCAAGAGCAAGCTGGTGTCCGACCAGAACATCAACCGCTGGCTGCGCACGGTGTTCTGGGCCGTCTTCGCCGTGCTGGCGGCCGCCACCGGCTACACGGTGTTCGAGGCGATCTCGCCGACCGGCATCCTGTCGCGCGCCTTGATCTACGGCCCGGGCCTGGCCTTGTTGTGGGTGCTGGCCCTGCTGGTGTTCGAAGTGTTCTTCGTCAAGCGCGCCTGGTGCCGCTACGCCTGCCCGATCGGCCTCACCTACGGCGTCGTGGGAATCTTTTCCCCGCTGCGGGTCAAATACACGCTCGATCCCTGTCTGCATGAGGGCGATTGCCGCAAGGTCTGCCTCGTGCCCCATGTGCTCGACACGGTGATCAAGGGACGCGCGCCCGACACCGAAGTCCCGATCGGTCCCGACTGCACCCGCTGCGGACTTTGCGTCGATGCCTGCCCGACCGGCGCGTTGCGCTTCGACGTCAAGGGACTGTCAAAACTGCTTTGAGTCAATGTACTTGCGTCGCCGTGCCTGTTAGATTGCCGCCATGATCCAATTCCGCAACGTCTCCAAGACTTTCAAGCGCGCCCGCGTCCTCGACGGCATCGATCTCGACATCGGGCTGGGCGAGCGCATTGCGCTGATCGGCTCCAACGGCGCCGGCAAGACCACGCTGATCCGCTGCCTGCTGGGCGAATACGTCCATGACGGCGAGGTGACGATCGACGGCCGCAGTCCCCGCCGCGAGCGCACCGCCCTGCTGGGGCTGATCGGCTTCGTGCCGCAGCTGCCGCCGCCGCTCAAGATGTCGGTCGGCCGGCTGATCGACTTCTCCGCTTCGCTGTGCGGCACCGATCCGGCGCGCATTGCCGGCATCGCCGAGCGCCTCGGGCTGGAGGTGGCGCCGATCGCCGATCGCCAGTTCGTGCGCCTGTCGGGCGGCATGAAGCAGAAGCTGCTGATCGCCATTGCGCTCGGTCGCGATGCCAAGGTGCTGGTGATGGACGAGCCGGCCGCCAACCTCGATCCCGAAGCCCGCAAGATCTTCTTCGAACTGCTGGCGCACCGCCAGGAAGACGCCACGATGCTGATTTCGAGCCACCGCCTCGACGAGGTCTCGGCCCTGGTGAACCGCGTCGTCGAACTGGACCTGGGCAAGGTGGTTCTCGACGACCGCGTCGCCGACGACGTCTCTCTGTCCGCGATGCTCGAATGCCGCGTCACCGTCAAGCGGCCCGAGCCGGCCCTGGCCAAGGCGCTCGAGCATTGGCGCTTCACCGACGTCGGCAACGGCATCGAATGGGAGGGCCGCATCCCGGGGCCGGACCGGCTGCGCTTCGTCGGCATGCTGTCGCGCTACGTGGCGCTGGTCGATCACGTTTCGCTGACGGAGGAAGCGGCGCAATGAACCGGCGCGGCTTCCTGGCCGAGGCCGCGGCGGCGGGCTTCGCGCTCTCGCCGCTGGCTGCGCTGCTCGCCGGCTGCGGCCGCAGCAACCTGCCGGAGGGCATGACCGAGATCAAGTGGGACCGCGATACCTGCACGCGCTGCCGCATGGTGCTGTCCGACCGCCGCTTCGCCGCCCAGGTGCGCGGCGGTCCCGGCGACAAGCATTTCAACTTCGACGACATCGGCTGCGCGGTGATCTGGCTGAAGGCGCAGCCCTGGGGCGGTGACGCCGCGCTGCGCTTCTGGGTTGCCGATGCCGCGAGCCGCGGCGACGGCGTGCAATGGCTGGACGCGCGCCGCGCGCAGTACATGGGCGGCAAGTCTTCGCCGATGGGCTACGACTTCGCCGCCACGGCGCTGGCGCAAGCCGGCAGTTTCGATTTTCAGACCATGCGCGAGCATGTCCTCGCGCAGGGAAGGTAGCAAATGAACCAACTCTGGCTCACCGCCAAGCTCGACATCGCCGAAACCCTGCGCGCGCGGTGGTTCCACATCTACACGCTGGTGTTCGGCGGCGTCGTTGCGCTGCTGTTCGTCTTCGGCCTGACCGAATCGCGCGTGCTCGGCTTCATCGGGCTGTCGCGCCTGCTGGTCACCTACATCCAGCTCACCATGGCGATCCTGCCGATCTTCGTGCTCATCACGACGGTGCGCTCGGTCGCCGGCGACCGCGAGGCGGGCGTCTTCGAATACCTGCTGTCGCTGCCGGTGTCGCTGTCCGCCTGGTTCTGGGGCAAGATCGTCGGCCGCTACGTCCTGATTTTCGCGCCGGTGTTCCTGGCGATGCTGGGCGCGGTAATCGTCGCGGTGGCGATGGGCATCGAAGTGCCGTGGGACATGTTCGGCTACTACACGGTGCTGCTGGCCGCGATGGCGGCCTGCTTCCTCGGCGTCGGCATGCTCATCTCGGCGATCGCGCGCAGCACCGACATGGCGCAGGGCGCGGCCTTCCTGGTCTGGCTCACGCTGCTGCTGTTCCTCGACCTGATCCTGCTGGGCCTCATCATCCAGGGCCGCGTCGCGCCCGAGGTGGCGGTCGGCATCGCGCTGGCGAACCCGCTCCAGGTCTTCCGCACGGCGGCGCTGGCATTGTTCGATCCGCAGCTGATCGTGCTCGGGCCGTCGGCCTACGTGATCCTCGACACCTTCGGCGTCGCCGGCTACAAGGTGTTTGCGCTCGTCTATCCCGCCGTCCTCGGCCTGCTCGCTGCCACGGTGGGCTATCAGGTGTTCCGGCGCGGCGACTTGCCCTGACGGCAGTCCCGTCCGCGGCGACAAGAAGAGAGAAGGGGATGCCCGCACCGCTCGAACCGACGCTTGCCGCAATGCCGAACCCGCTGCTGCGCTACTTCGCTGCCACGCGGCCGGCCTTCCTCAGCGTCACGTTCGTCGGCTGCCTGCTGGGGCTGGCGAGCGCCGCGGCGAGCGGGCTCACCGTCGAGCCGGCCACGGCGACGCTGACGGTGTTCTTCGCGCTGGTCGCGCATGCCGGCGTGAATGTGCTCAACGACTACTTCGACGCCAGGAACGGCACCGACGCGGCCAACCTCGACCGCATCTTTCCCTTCACCGGCGGCAGCCGCTTCATCCAGAACGGCGTGATCTCGGTCGAGGCCACCGGCATCTACGGCTATGCGCTGCTCGCCGCGGTGGTTCCCGCCGGACTGTGGCTGGCCTCGCACAGCGCGCCCGGCCTGATCGTCATCGGTCTGCTCGGCCTGGTCGTCGGCTGGGCCTACTCGGCGCCGCCCGTCCATGCGGTGAGCCGCGGCCTCGGCGAATTCTCGGTGACGGCCGGCTGGGCGCTGATCGTGGTCGGCGCGGACTTCGTCCAGCGGCACGGCTTCGCCTTCGCGCCGCTCGCGGCCGGCCTCGGCTTCGCGCTGCTGGTGGCCAACGTGCTCTACATCAACCAGTTCCCCGATGCCAAGGCCGATGCGGCCGCCGGCAAGCGAACCCTGGTCGTTCGCCTGGGCGCCGCACGCGCCCGCTGGGGCTATGCCACCATCACCGCGCTTTGCGGCGTCTGGCTGCTGGCCTGCGTCGCTGCCGGGGCGCTGCCGCCGGCAGCGGCCGCTGCGGTGCTGCCGCTCGGCCTGAGCGTCGCCGCGGCCCGGCAATTGTGGCGTTTCGCCCTGCGTCCGGTGCTGCTGGCGCCGGCCATCAAACTCACCATCCTCGCGGCGCTCGCGCACGGTTTCGTGCTCGCGGCGGCGCTTGCCTTCTCATGAGTGAAGCCATGCAAAACAAAACCCTTGCGCTGCTGATCATCCTTGCCGCCGCTGCCGGTCCGGTCGGCGCCGCCGACGGCCAGGCCGATGCCGGCGTCGCCGCCATCGATTCGCTCGGCCGCTTCAACGGGCAGGCGCTGGCCTGCGGCGCCGCCGAGCAGGCGGCGCGCGCGAAGGAACTGATGCTCAAGCATGCGCCGCGCACGCCGCTCTACGGCACCACCTTCGAGCAGGCGACGCAACGCGGCTTCATGGATCAGGTGAAGAGCGGGCAGGACTGCCCGACGGCGGACGAGTTCGCCAAGCGCGGGGATACGGCGGCGGCCCAGTTGTCCAGGCTCCTGCCGGCGGCTCCATGATGCGGCGCAGGGCGATCCTCGCGATCCTGGCCGCCGCGGCAGCGGCCTGGCTGCCCGCCTTGCCGGCGGCGGCGGAGGGCGCCGCGCCCGACGAGGAGATCAATCCGCGCTATCTGCTGATCGATGCCAAGGGGCGGACCGTCACCAACGAAGACTTTCCCGGCCGCTTCCAGCTCATCAGCTTCGGCTACACCTTCTGCCCCGACGTCTGTCCCACGACGCTGGCGGCCATGACGCAGATCATGAAGCAGCTCGGCCCGCGCGCGGCGAAGTTGCAGCCGATCTTCGTCAGCGTGGACCCGGAGCGGGACACGCGCGAGGCGCTGGCCAAGTACACGGCCTACTTCGATGCGCGCATCATCGGCCTGACGGGCTCGCCCGCGCTGGTGCGCGCCGCGGCCGACCATTACAAGGTGGTCTATCGCAAGTACCTGGCGCCGGGCGCGAAGCCCGACAGCTACAGCATCGACCACTCGGCCGGCATGTACCTGCTCGGTCCCGACGGCATGTTCGTCGCGAAGTTCGCGCACGCGGCGTCGCCGCAGGAGACGGCCGAGCGCATCGCGGCGCTCATGGCGAACCGCGAGGCGCGCTAGGGACGCCCGGCTAGCCCTTCGCGTAGTTCCCCATCCCGGTGATGTCCACGGCGACGACCGGGTCGTTGCCGACCACCCACGCGTCGTGGCCGGGCGGGATGGAAAGCACGTCGCCGGCACCGAATTCCTCCTCGGTGCCGTCGTCCATCTGCACGTGGATACGGCCGCTCAGCAGGCACTGCAGGTGCGGCGCCTCGCAGCTGTCGGTGTGCGCGAGGGGCTTTACGCAGGTCGACCACTTCCATCCCGGCTGGAAGGTCGCCTTGCCGAAGGTCACGCCGCCCAGCGTGACCAGGTCGAGCCGGCCCTTCTCGAAACTCCGCGTTTCGTCGGGCGTCGAAAAGTTCTTCTTCTCCATCCGTGCCATGGTCTTCCTCCTTAAAGTCGGCCGTCCCAGCATAGCGGCCGCGGCGCCGACTGCCGGCGATGCCGGGGCGCCTTATGGCGCATCGTGATGCATCCGGCGCAGCCGGAACGTTTGCAGATGCAGCGGTCAACCGCCGCGAATTTGGCCGATAATCCCCGCACCGGCGACGCGCGCCCTGCGCCGCCGGCATTGAGAAAAGGCACCCCTATGTCCGCAAGTCCCGATCGCGCACCCGTCGGGAAAGGCGAAGAGCGCCTGCCGCTGGCACTGCGCTCTGTCGTGCTGCCCTACGCCATCGTTTCGTCGCTGTGGATCCTGGTGTCCGACCGGGTGTTCACGGTGGTTTTCCGCGATCCCGACGCGCTGGTCACGGCGATGACGCTCAAGGGCTGGGCCTTCGTCGCGGTCACCTCCGTGCTGCTGGTGCTGCTGCTCGGCCGCTACGCGCGCGCCGTGGCGCAGCGCGAAGCGACGCTGGGCGAGAGCGAGCGCGCGAAGCTGCGCGCGCTGCTGCTGCTCGAGGCCGTGGCCGACAGTTCGCCGGACGCCATCGTGGCGAAGGACAACGACGGCCGCTACGTGCTGTTCAACAAGGGCGCCGAGACGCTCACCGGCAAGACCGCGAAGGAGGTGCTCGGCCGCACCGACGAAGAGGTCTTCCCGCCCGAGATCTACGGCGAATCGCTGCGGCACGAGCGCCAGGTGCGGGCGACGAACGCGGTGTCGACCTACGAGCAGACGCTGCCCGACGCGCGCGGCGAGCTCACGCTGCTCGTCACCAAGGGACCGCTGCGCGACAGCGCCGGCGCGCTGCGCGGCCTGTTCGGCATCGCGCGCGACATCAGCGCCCGAAAAAGCGTCGAGGACAAGCTGCGCGAGAGCGAGATGCGCTTCGCCACCTTCTTCCGCAGCAGCCCGATCGGCATCGGCATCAGCCGCTTCGACGGTCCCTTCGTCGAGGTCAACGACGCCTTCCTCTCGATCGTCGGCTACGAGCGGGACGAGGTGATCGGGCGCACCTCGCTGGAGCTCGGCCTGTGGCCCGATCTCGACGAGCGCGCACGGATGGTGGTCGAGTTGGCGGAGCACCGCCGCGTGCGCAACTATGAAGCGAAGTGCCGGCGCAAGAACGGCGAGATCGTGCGCCTGCTGGTATCGGGCGAACTGCTCGAACTCGACGGCCGCCAGCATTTCATGGGCATGCTGACCGACATCGCGGGGCTGCATGACGCCGACGCGGAGCAGCGGCGCGACACCGAAGAAGCCATTCGCGCATCCAAGCAGCTGCTCCAGTGCGTCATCGATTCGACGCCGGACTGGATCCATGCCAAGGACCGCGACTATCGCTTCCTGCTGGTGAACCAGAGCTTCGCCCAGGCCATCGGCGAGACGCCCGAGGGCATGGTGGGCCGGACCGACGTCGACTTCCTGGCGCGCGACCTCGGCGGCGACGTCGACGCGCAGATCGCGCGCATCCGTCAACTCGACGCGGCGGTGCTGCGCGGCGAGACCGTGCATGAGGGCCGCGAGGAAGTGGTGCTCGCGGACGGCGAACTGCGCGTGTTCGATCTGTTCAAGGGGCCGTTGCGCGACGCTGCGGGCGCCGTCTACGCGGTGCTCACCGTGCGGCGCGACGTCACCGAGCGGCGGCGCAAGGAGCAGGAGCAGCGCGTGCTGGAGGAGCAGTTGCGCCAGGCGCAGAAGATGGAAGTCATCGGCCACCTGACCGGCGGCATCGCCCACGACTTCAACAACATCCTGACGGCGATTTTCGGTTTCGCCGAACTGGCGCTGCTGTCGCCGGCCCTGGCGCAGGACCCGGCGCTGCCGCGCTACCTGCAGCGCATCGTCGAGGCTGCGGCGCGGGCGCGCGACCTGGTGTCGCAGCTGCTGACGTTCAGCCATGCCCGCGGCGCGGCGGACGAATCCTGCGAAGTGGCCCCCATCGTGAGGGAGGTCACCCGGCTGCTGCATTCGACGACGCCGGCCACGATCTCGATCCGCGCCGCGCTGGCCGAGGACCTGCCGGAGGCGCTCATCAGTCCGATCCAGCTGCACCAGGTATTGATGAACTTGTGCATCAACGCCGGCGACGCCATCGGCGCCAAGGGCGCGATCGACATCCGCGCCGAACGCGTGCACGTGGAGGCGGGAACCGTGTGCGGCTCCTGCCATCGCCATTTCTCAGGCGACCACGTCATGATCGCCGTGGCGGACAGCGGCAGCGGCATCCCGGCGGAGAACCTGCCGAAGATCTTCGACCCATTCTTCTCGACCAAGGAGATCGGCAAGGGCACCGGGCTCGGCCTGTCGGTGCTGCACGGCATCGTGCATTCGGCCAGCGGGCACGTCGAGGTGCGCACCGGCGCAGGCAGCGGCACGGAATTCCGCATCTATCTGCCGTTCCGGCCGGGTGCGCCCGGTCGCCCGGCGCCCCAACCGGCGCAGGAGCTGGGCGACGAGCGCGTCTCCGGGCGGGTGCTGCTGGTCGACGACGAGCGCGACATCCTCGACTTCATGTCGGCCCTGCTCGAAGTGATCGGTTGCAGCGTGCGCTGCGTCGCGAGCTCGACCGAGGCGTTGCGCCTGTTCGAAGAGGATCCCGCCGGCGTCGACCTCGTCATCACCGACCAGACCATGCCCGACATGACGGGCGTCGAGCTGGCGCGGGCGATGCTCGCGCGCCGCCCGGACCTGCCCATCATCCTGAGCACCGGCTACAGCGCCGAGATCGACGAGGCGCGCGCGCGGGAGATCGGCATCCGCCGGCTGCTCAGGAAGCCGGTGCCGTCGCGCGTGCTGCGCGACCTGGTGGCGCAGTACCTGCGCAAGGGCGACTGAACGTCACAGGCAGAGCTTCACCAGCTCGACGGTCGAGCCGGCATGGAGCTTCTGCATGATGTGGTCGCGGTGGTGTTCCACGGTGCGCACGCTGAGGCCGAGCAGGGCCGAGATCTCCCGGCTCGACTTGCCTTCGACGACATGCTTGAGCACGCATCGTTCCTTCGGCGTCAGCAGGGCCAAGCGTGCCTCGGCGGCGCGGCGGGAAACACGCTCGGCGTGGTGGGTGCGGCTCCACTCGAGCGCGGCCGGAATCTTGCCGAGCAGCGCCTGCGGGCTGAACGGTTTCTCGAGGAAATCGAACGCGCCTTCGCGCATCGCCTCGACGGCGACCGATACTTCGGCGTAGCCGGTGAGGAAGATGATCGGCGGCGCCGCGCCGGCGGCCTTCAGCTGGCGCTGCAGGGCCAGTCCGTCGATCTCCGGCATGCGCAGGTCGCAGATCAGGCACTCGGCCGGCTGCGGCCGGTAGGCGTCCAGGAAGGCACGCGCCGACCCGTATTGGCGCAACTCGACGTCGATGGTGGCGACGAGCTCGCGCAGCAGTTCGAGCACCATCCGATCGTCGTCGACGGCGTAGACGACGCCGCCCCTGATCGCTTTCGCATCCATGACGTGCCTGTGACTCGCGCGGGCCGCCCGGGTTCCGCCTAGGTGGATCTGCCTACCGGCCCTAGGGGATTGCACCCTTCGGGAATTTCGCCGTGCGCGGATGATGCGCAGCGTCAGTTCTCACAGCGGAAACGGTCGCTGGCGCATGGACAAGAGCCGCCTTTCGGACATTGCAAAGCAGTACCTGGTCTTCGACGACGGGCAGGGCGAGGTCCAGCTCGTGCGCCGCATCCAGCAGGCCCGGGGCGAGCACGCCTGCTTCGCGACCGCCGAGGTGAGGAACTGCAACCAGCTCGAATGCCTGTGGCGGGAGGACTGCCTGTCCGCCATGGCGGACGCCGGGCCGGACCACTGATTCGCGACCGAACGCCCAGACAGGAAAGCACACGATGAGCTACGAGCCCCGCGCCACGGAGCAGCTTCCAGCCGACGCCTCCGCGGGCGCGGCTTGGCCGGTCCTCGCGACCGCGGCCGCCGGCGCCGCCGGCATCCTGACGGACGGGGGCTTCCGGCTCTGGCCGCTGCTGCTGGCCGCCGGCGTCGCCGCCCTCGGCGGCGTCCTCGGCATCCTCAGCGCCGCCGGCCGGCGCAGCGCGCAACTCGCCGCGCTGGCCGCCGCGCAGAGCCGCTCGCGTGCCGCCGACGCCGACGAAGCGGCCGGCATCGTCGGGCTGGATCGCCTCTGCGGCGGCGTGCTGCCGGTCTGGTCTGGGCAGGTCGAGGTGGCGCGCGGACACACCGAGGAATCGATCACGGCGCTGACCAGCCGCTTCGCCGGCATTTCCGAGCGCATCGCCGCCACCATGACAAGCTCGCAGGGCGAGTCCGGCCAGGGCCTCATCGCGCTGCTCAAGCAGAACGAGACCGACCTCAACGCCATCATCGCGACGCTGCGCTCGGCGCTGGCGACCAAGGAGTCGATGCTGGCGGAAGTCACGTCGCTGTCGCAATTCACCGATTCGCTCAGCCGCATGGCCAAGGACGTCGGCGAGATCGCCAAGCAGACCAACCTGCTGGCGCTCAACGCCGCCATCGAGGCGGCGCGCGCCGGCGACGTCGGCCGCGGCTTCGCCGTGGTGGCCGACGAGGTGCGCAAGCTGTCGAACCTCTCCGGCGAGACCGGCAAGCAGATCGCGGAAACCGTCGAGACCGTAAACCGCGCCATCGCCTCGACGCTCGAGATTTCCAGCCGTTACGCGCAGCAGGACCACGAGATGGTGGCCAATTCCGAGGAGGTGATCCGCCAGGTGGTCGGCGGCGTCCACGGCGCCGTGCAGGACCTGATCGCCAGCGCCGACACGCTGCGGGCCGAGAACCGCGCCATCGGCGACGAGATCGCCGAGGTGCTGGTGGCGCTGCAGTTCCAGGACCGCGTCAGCCAGGTGCTGGGGCATGTGCGCGACGACATGGTGAAGCTGCGCGACCGCATCGACGAGCAGCAGAGCCGCCTGGCGAGCGGCGCCAATCCCGGTCGCATCGATGCCGCCGCCTGGCTGGACGAGATGGCGCGCCGCTACACCGTGCCCGAGCAGCACGTCGTGCATCGCGGCGGCAACCCGGCCGCGCCGGCAAGCGCCGACATCACATTCTTTTGACGGAGGAGGCCATGGCAAAGAACATCATGATCGTCGACGATTCCGCCTCGCTGCGGCAGGTGGTCAGCATCGCGCTGAAGGGTGCCGGCTACGAGGTGACCGAGGCCTGCGACGGCAAGGACGCGCTGGCGAAGCTGGACGGCCGCAAGCTGCACCTGATCATCAGCGACGTGAACATGCCGAACATGGACGGCATCGCGTTCGTGAAGGCGGCCAAGCAGCTGCCGGCCTACAAGTTCACGCCGGTCATCATGCTCACCACCGAGGCGGGCGACGGCAAGAAGGCCGAAGGACAGGCCGCCGGCGCCAAGGCATGGGTGGTCAAGCCGTTCCAGCCCGCCCAGATGCTGACGGCGGTTTCCAAGCTCGTGCTGCCCTGAGGTGACGCCATGAACATGCCCCTTCAGCGCATCCGACTGGAAGGCGAATTGAGCATCGGCGCCGCGGCGGCCGTGCGCGAGCAGCTGCTCGCGGCCATCGGCGGCGGCGCGGAAGTCGAGGTCGACCTCGGCAGCGTGACCGAGATCGACAGCGCCGGCATCCAGCTGATGCTGGCCGCCGCCAAGGAAGCCCTGGCGGCCGGCAAGCGCATACGTTTCGCGCATCCCAGCCCGGCCGTCGTCGATCTGTTCGGCCTGTGCGGCCTGGCCGCCTGGCTCGCCGATGCGGCGACGCAGGAAGCCGCGCCATGAATCTCGACGACGCCCTCCAGACCTTCATCGCCGAAGGACGCGAACTGCTCGAGCAGATGGAGGATGCGCTGCTGCGCATCGAGCAGTCGCCCGGCGACACGGACACGGTCAACGCGATCTTCCGCGCCGCCCACACGATCAAGGGCTCGGCCGGATTGTTCGGGCTCGATCACATCGTCGCCTTCACGCATGTTGCCGAGAGCGTGCTCGATCTCGTGCGCAGCGACCGGCTGCCCATCACCGCCGAACTGGTGGCGACGCTGCTGGCGGCGCGCGACCATCTCGGCGTGCTGCTCGACCACGTGGCGGAAAGCGCCGAGCCGGCCGACGAGGTGCATAGCGCCGGCGCCGCGGTACTCGAGCGGCTGCGCGTGCATCTGGGCGCGCCCGCGGCGCCCGAGGCGACGGTCCCGGCGGCGACACCGGCCGGGAGGGACGCGCCGGCCGCCGCCGGCGTCGACGCCGACCACTGGCATCTCTCGCTGCGCTTCGGCCCCGACGTCCTCAGGAACGGCATGGACCCGCTGGCCTTCATCCGCTACCTGACCACCTTCGGCAGCGTGGTGCACGCGGTCACGCTGACGGACGCGCTGCCGCGGCTGTCCGAGCTCGACCCGGAAGCCTGCTACCTGGGATTCGAGATCGCCTACCGCAGCGAGGCCGACAAGGCGACCATCGAAGGCGCCTTCGAGTTCGTGCGCAACGACGCGACCATCAGGATCCTGCCGCCGCACAGCAAGATCGCCGAGTACCAGAGCCTGATCGAGGCGATGCCCGACGAGGAACTGCGCCTCGGCGAGATCCTGATGCGCTGCGGCACGCTGACGCGCGCCGAGCTCGACGAGGCGCTCAGCTGCCAGGCGAGCGCCGAGTGCGCGCAGGGCCGCGCCATCGGCGCCATTCTGGTGGACGCGAAGCTGGTCCAGCCGCAGGTGGTCGAAGGCGCCCTCGACAAGCAGAAGCAGGTCAAGGAGCACAAGACGGCCGAGGCGGGGCTGATCCGCGTGAACGCTCAGAAGCTCGACGAACACATCAACCTGATCGGCGAACTCATCATCGCCAGCGCCGGCGCCGGGCTCATCGCCCAGCGCGCCGGCCTGCCGGACCTGCTCGAGGCGGCGGCGCGCCTCTCCAGGCTGGTCGAGGAAGTGCGCGACTCCGCGCTCACGCTGCGCATGGTGCAGATCGGCGCCACCTTCAACCGCTTCCAGCGCGTCGTGCGCGACGTCAGCGCCGACCTCGGCAAGGACATCCGGCTCGAGATCTCCGGCGCGGAGACGGAACTCGACAAGACGGTCGTCGAGAAGATCGGCGATCCGCTCACGCACCTCGTGCGCAACTCGATGGACCACGGCATCGAGCCGGCCGAGGTCCGCGTCGCGCAGGGCAAGCCGGCGCATGGCACCGTGCGGCTCAACGCCTACCACGACTCCGGCAGCATCGTGATCGAGGTGTCGGACGACGGCGGCGGGCTCCACCGCGACCGCATCGCGGCGAAGGCCGTGGAGCGCGGCCTCATCAAGGCCGACGCGCAGATGTCGGAGACGGAGATATTCAACCTGATCTTCGAGCCGGGCTTCTCGACGGCGGATCAGGTCAGCAACCTCTCCGGGCGCGGCGTCGGCATGGATGTGGTGCGCCGGAACATCACCGCGCTGCGCGGCACGGTGGAGATCGAGAGCGCGGCTGGCGTCGGCACCACCATGCGCATCCGCCTGCCGCTCACGCTCGCGATCATCGACGGCTTCCTCGTCGGGGTGAGCGCTGCGACCTTCGTGGTGCCGCTCGACATGGTGGTCGAGTGCATCGAACTCACGCAGCAGGAGGTGGACGACTCGCAGGGCAGCGACTACCTGAACCTGCGCGGCGAGGTGCTGCCGTTCGTGAGGCTCAAGCAGATGCTCGAGATTCCGGACGCGGACGAAATTGAGGCGCATCAGGGAGAAGCGATCGAAGGCGGCGCGGCTGTCCAGGCGGGCGCGGCAGGAACACTGCTGACGGCCGAAGGGGCGGCCGCGCTCGCCAACGATCCCGAGCTTGCCTTCCTGCTGCACCCGGTGCGCCGCCAGAACGTGGTGGTGGTGCAGTACGCGGGCCACCGCGCCGGCCTCGTCGTCGACACGCTGCTGGGCGAGTTCCAGACCGTCATCCGCCCGCTCGGGCTCGTGTTCAACGGGCTCGACGGCGTCAGCGGATTCACCATCCTGGGCAACGGCAACGTGGCCCTGATTCTCGATGTGCCTGGGCTCGTGCGGCAGGTGGCCGCCTCCGACCGCCGGCGCCGGACGGCTGGGATGAATCCCGCCGCCGAAAGGTGAAAGAGCGCATTGAAACGATGCAACCATCGAAGGAGAACGAAATGCTGAAGCAAATTCGTGGGCCGGACACAATGACATTCAGGCGCAAGTTGACCTTGCTGGTGAGCCTGTTCGTGGTCGGTTTCGTCGTCTCGGGAGCGCTCTTCTTCCACACCATCACCCACGTCAAGGTGAACGGGCCGATCTACAAGGGCATCGTGCAGGAAAAGGATTTCCTCGCCGACGTCCTGCCGCCGCCCGAATACCTGATCGAGTCCTACCTCGTCACGCTGCAGATGGTGGGGGCCGGCAAATCCGCCTTGCCCGCGCTGGTGGAAAAGAGCAGGGCGCTGGCCAGGGATTACGAGGAAAGACACCGGTTCTGGCTCAAGGAACTTCCGGACGGAGAAGTGAAGAATCTGCTGTCGGACAAGGCGTACCGGCCGGGGCGCGAGTTCCTCGACCTGCAGGAAAAGCAGCTAATCCCCGCACTGCAGCGCGGCGATGGGGCGGCGGTGGCGTCGCTGCAGCCGCTGCTGGCGCGGAAGTACGAGGAGCACCGGGCGATGATCGATCAGATCGTCAAGCTCGCGAGCACGCAGGCCGAATCGCACGAACGGGACGCCGCAGACGTCGTTGCGGGCAAGTCGATGCTGTCCGTCGCCATGATGGCCGTCGTCCTGGTGCTGGGAATCTCCGTCTCCTGGCGGATCCGGCGCGACGTCATGCGCCAGCTGGGCGGCGAACCGGCCAACGCAGCGGAGGTCGCCAACAAGATCGCCGCCGGCGACTTTTCCAGCGCGATAGAGGTGGCACCGGGCGACACCACGAGCCTGATGGCTTCCATGAACAAGATGAGCCGCTCGATCCAGGCGCTGGTCGCCGATGCCGGCATGCTGACCCAGGCCGCCGCGGAGGGAAGGTTCGCCACGCGCGCCGAGGCCGAGAAGCACCAGGGCGAGTACCGCAAGGTGGTCGAAGGCGTGAACGGCACGCTCGACGTGGTGGTGGACAAGCTGGAGTGGTACCGCTCGATCATCGACGCCGTGCCCTTCCCGATCCACGTCACCGACCTGGACATGAACTGGACCTTCCTCAACAAGCCCTTCGAGAAGCTGATGGTCGAGCAGGGCTACGTGCGCGACCGGCAGGACGCGGTGGGCCGCCCGTGCTCGACGGCGAACGCCAACATCTGCAAGACCAAGAACTGCGGCATCGCGCAACTGCGCGTCGGGGTGAAGGAGAGCTTCTTCGACTGGTGCGGCATGAACTGCAAGCAGGATACGGCGCCGGTGCTGAACGCCAAGGGCGAGACGGTCGGCTACGTCGAAACCGTCACCGACCTGACGGCGACCCTGCGCGTGAAGGCGTACACGGAGCACCAGGTCGGCATCGTCGCGCGCAACCTTGAGCAGCTCGGAAACGGCGACCTCAAGCTCGATTACTCGCTGCAGGCCGCCGACCAATACACCAAGGAAGTGCGTGCGCAGTTCGAGACCATCAACGAGAGTTTCAAGCGCGTGGGCGGCTCGCTCTCGGCGCTGATCGCGGACGCCGGCATGCTGTCGCAGGCGGCGGTGGAGCTCAAGCTCGACGTGCGCGCCGATGCGACCAAGCACCATGGCGACTACCGCAAGGTGGTGGAGGGCGTGAATGCGACGCTGGATGCCGTCATCAACCCGCTCAACGTGCTGATCGAGGACGTGCGCAACATCGCGCAGGCGGTGGTGGACGGGCGCCTCGGCGAGCGCGGCGATGCCGGCCGGCATTCCGGCCAGTTCAAGACCGTCGTCGAGGGGCTCAATGGGGTCATGGAGGCGGTCGTCGGGCCGGTCACCGAGATCAATCGCGTCATGGCGGCCGTCGAGGCGGGCGACCTCACCAAGACCATCGAGGTCGAGTACCGCGGCCAGATCAAGCAGCTGTGCGACACGGTGAACAAGAGCGTCGCCAAGCTGGCGCAGACCATCTCCGAGGTGAACGGCACGGCCAATGCACTCGTCGGCGCGTCGGGCCAGGTATCGGCGACCGCGCAGTCCCTGTCGCAGGCCTCGTCGGAGCAGGCTTCGAGCGTCGAGCAGACCTCGGCGTCGGTCGAGCAGATGTCGGCCTCGATCAAGCAGAACACCGAGAACGCCAAGGTGGCGGACACCATGTCGGCCGACGGCACCAAGAAGGCGGCCGAAGGCGGCGAAGCGGTGACGGAGACGG